>NZ_CP022315.1:0-313170 GCF_002216775.1 Virgibacillus phasianinus | reverse complement strand
CCATCTACCTGTTGAACATCTATATTTTGTCTAACGATTTCGCGTAAACCTTGTTCTTTAATGTTGCCTTCCTCATCAAATGGGACGAGTAAAGCGGAAAATAAACCTTTCACATTAACGCCTCCTATATAAATTGATAAAATGTACTAACAAAGATATAATATTGTCAGACCAATTTTATTTGTACCTTCATAATAAAAGCTTCATAATCAAAAGTCAATGATTTTTGGTAAGGGCTTTCACAAACGCTCTTGCAATATATGGTATTATGAAAAAATAGAGGTGTTGATATGGGGATACAGAAGACGTCATTAGTGGATATAGTAGTGGAACGGATTAAGAGTTCTATTACAGAAAAAGGTTTAAGGCCAGGCGACAAATATTTGTCAGAAAAAGAATTGGTTGATCTCCTGCAGGTTAGTCGTACTGTAGTGCGAGAGGCATTAATTTCGCTGCAAACAGTAGGTATTTTACAAGTGAAGCCCGGTGGCGGGGTCTATATTGCGGGGAACCTTGGTTCAATTAATACAATTTTGAAACACCATTACGATACACATGGCGTGAAAATAAGAGAATTAATAGAAATAAGAAAAATTATCGAGCTTGGGGCATTGCGGTTAATCATTGAAAAAGATGTTAACGTGAACATTGCCAGGCTTAATGAAATAAATGAGTCGTATTATCAACAGGTTATCGAAAAACAGGATACAAAAAAGTTTGATCGGCTCTTTCATCAGTCACTGATTAAAGCGACGGATAATGAGTCCTATTATAATTTTAGTGAAATTATCAACGAGTACTTCTCTCTTGTGAAAATAGATTTAGTGGAAAAGGAAAACGAGTTGATAGAGGCATATAAGCAGCACCTAAAAACTATTCAGGCAATAGAAAACAAAAACTTGCCATTAGCCCAGCAGATAATGTCAAATCATTTTGAGCCAATTCTAGCATTTATTAATCAGATGGAGGAAAAAGATTGATATGGATCCAATTAAAGAGACAGAGAGAACATCGCTAAAAAAAACAGTTATTGAAGAAATTAAAAAGTATATGATTGATCATCATTTAAAAGCAGGGGACAAGCTACCAACCGAGCGTAAATTCGTGGAAATGTTCGGTGTTAGCAGATCGGTAATCAGGGAGGCTTTAAGTTACCTTGAAAATACTGGCGTGATACGGGTCAGGCAAGGGCAGGGTGCCTTCTTAAATGAATCAAATATTGATAATCTGTTAAACAACTTTTTCTTTCTCTGGCAAATTAATGGCGGAAAAATACAGGATATATTAAGTCTGCGTATTATATTTGAATCCAGTGCTATTGACGAGATCGTAAATAACCATAGCCGAGTTGAACTGCAGCGGTTAAAGGAAGTTGTTGAAGAAAGCAAGGAAGCAACAACCCTTGAGGAGTTTAGAGAAGCGGATAGTAAGTTTCATAAACAGATATTGCAAGCAACAAACAATTATTTGTTTATCCAAATGACAAATATGATTACCAGTTACTTTTTCGAAGTGAAACATATTCATTTGACAATAGATGAGTATCAAACGTTGATAGCAGAACATGAAGAAATAGTCGAAGCATTACTTAACAAAAAAGCAGATCAAGCGAAAGAACTACTGACACGACATATGAAGAAAACAAAAATCTAGAGGGGGACAGTCCCCCGTTGCGCTAAAGTGGTAAAGCGGTGGGGGACTGTCCCCGCCCGGATAGGAGGGGTGTTATGGCTGAATATCTATCAATTGATATTGGTGGAACGTATATTAAATATGCTTTTATGGACAAGCAGGGGAAATTGCATGGCCATTCAAAAGTCGAGACCAAAGAAAATATTCAACAAGCTCTTCTCAAGCAGGTAGAGAGTATTGTTGATGAGGCATTAAGCATATGTACTGTTAGTGGAGTTGGAATCAGCACTGCAGGGATTGTGGACAGAGAAAAGGGCGAGATAATTTATGCTGGACCAACTATAAAAAACTATAAAGGCACTGCAATCAAGCAGCACCTAATAGATAAGTTTGACTTACCTGTTCATGTTGAAAACGATGTTAATGCAGCATTATTGGGTGAACGGTGGCAAGGTGCAGCCGTAAATGAAAACGATGTGTTTTGTATGACACTTGGAACAGGGATTGGCGGCGCCTACTATCAAACTAGCTTAATGGACGGTTTTAATCATCGAGCCAATTCGGTTGGCTACTTGTTATACGATGAGAAAACAAAAACAAATTATGAAGCAAGAGCATCAACATCTGCATTAAGTAAAATGATTCATAATGAACTCGGATCAGACATATCCACAAGAGACGTTTTCGAACGAGCCAAACGCAGTGACGATGCTTGCTATTCCATTATAGAAATCTGGTCAAAAGAGGTAGCAAAAGGTCTAGCGCAAATTATTATTTTAGTTGACCCGAAATGCATCATTATTGGTGGAGGAATTTCCGCCCAAGGCGACTACTTATTAGACCATATTCAAAAACAAATAGCACAGTTTTTGCCAAGTGAATTTTTAAAAACAGAAATTAAAATTGCTCAATTATATAATGATGCAGCATTATACGGCGCAGTATATCCATTTTTCGTTACAGGGGACTGACCCCAAAAAAGGAGGAAATATAAATTGTTGAATAAAATAAAAGGTGAATTAATTGTTTCTTGTCAGGCCTTAGCTGATGAGCCTTTGCATAGTTCGTTTATCATGTCTAAAATGGCCCTCGCAGCAAAAGAGGGTGGCGCAAAAGGGATACGGGCGAATTCAAAGAAAGATATTATCGAAATAAAAAATGAGGTTGATTTGCCCGTTCTTGGTATAGTGAAGCGGGACTATGATGACAGTGAGGTATTTATTACGGCTACTTATAAAGAAATTGATGAGTTGCTTGAAAGCGGATGTGAAATGATTGCAATGGACGCCACCGAAAGGCAAAGGCCAAATGACATTAGACTGGGGGATTTGGTACAGTATGCGAAGGAACAGAAACCAACTATCCAGTTGATGGCCGATATAGCAACGATAGAAGATGCTGTACAAGCGGAAAAATTAGGATTTGATTGTATTTCTACAACTTTGCATGGTTATACCGAAGAAACCAAAGGGAAGAAGCTTTATCATGAGGAATTTAGTTTTCTCAAAAATGTGCTCAAACGTGTAAATATCCCGGTGATTGCGGAAGGAAATGTAATTACACCTGAAATGGCAAAACAGTGTCTGGAGATTGGCGCATATTCCGTGGTAGTTGGCGGTGCGATTACCCGGCCTAAGCAGATTACCGAACGTTTTATGGAAGCATTGGCGGTTAAATAAGGTTATAAAAAGGAGGATACGATGCCATACAATCCAGCAAATGAATTATTCAACCAATTAATGAAGCCATACAACCTTAACCTGGATCATTCCGGTATCAAGGGCGAAAGAATAGCCGCCCGGCTGTTTGAACAGTCAAAGATAGGTTTTACTAAAGATGGAGGAGTCAAGCGGCCCGGATTTTCTGAGGAAGAAAAACAGGCTAAACAGCTTGTCAAAACGTGGATGCGCGAAGCGGGACTAAAAGTGCGGGAAGACGGAGCAGGAAATGTCATTGGCAGATTGAGTGGAGTATCTGATGACCTTCCCGCAGTTGCTTCCGGATCTCATGTTGATAGTGTGCCAAATGGCGGACACTTTGATGGTCCTGTTGGTGTATTATCAGCATTGGAAGTTGCCGAATCATGGAAAGAAACCAACTATCAACCGAAAAAGCCTTATGAGATTATCGTTTTTACCGACGAAGAAGGATCAAGATTCAATAGCGGGCTAACCGGGAGTATGGCCATGACAGGCAGTGGGGGGCTTTCTGCGAAAAGTCAATTGAATGATTATAATGGTGATTCATTTGAAAAAGTACTGCACAACTATGGCAGCAGCCTGGAGGAATTCAAAAAAGCAAAACGGGATATGAAGGAATTGGAAATGTTTGTTGAAGTTCATATCGAACAAGGGAAAAAGCTTGAACAGGATGAACTTCCTGTTGGAATAGTAAGCGGCATAGCGGGCCCTGCTTGGCTTGAAATAACGTTTACCGGAGAAGCTGGGCATGCTGGCAATACCCCAATGATCGGTCGCAAGGATCCGTTAACAGCCGCGGGAGCATTTCTGCAGAAGGTAGAAGAATTTCCTGGGCAGGTAAGTGAAACAGCTGTAGCAACGATTGGCAAGCTGAATGTTTCTCCGAATGGCATTAATGTGATACCACAGCAGGTTACATTAAATGTTGATATTAGGGATATACATGAGGAAACAAGAGATCGATTACTGAAATTGATTACCCAAGAAGCTGAACAGATTGCAGAAAAAAGAGGAATTGGTATCGATATGAAGCAAACAACTAAAATACAGCCTATTCCCATTAAAGAAGAGCTGCAAAACAAATTAGCTGCGTCTATTTCCAAACATGATTTGCAGCCATCATATATCCCAAGCGGGGCTGGTCATGATGCTATGATGCTTGGTCGTGAAATTCCGGTAGCCATGTTGTTTGTCAGAAGTAAGGACGGGATCAGCCATAATCCAAAAGAATGGTCATCGCTTTCCGATATTGTTACTACCGTGCACGTACTGAAGGAATTTATTGAAGGTGTAATGGATGAATAGAATTGAAATGTAGCCCGGGCAATTCCAGTTTTAACAGTCAAAACTGGAATTGCCCATTTGTATGCTCATAAGTTTAAAGAAAAAGCTTGAAATATAAAACGCTTACATATATGATTGATTTATTAGTTTGTTTGGCAAGCAAACTAATTATAGGTTACAATTGAACAAAGGACCACGGTCCAATTATATGGAAAGGTATGATGTGCGATGAAAACTTTTATTACAGAAGACTTTCTATTATATAGTGATGCAGCCAGAGAACTCTATCATCAAAAAGCTAAAAATCTGCCAATTATTGATTATCATAATCATTTAAATCAAGAGGAGATATTAGCTGATAAAAATTATACGAGTTTGGCAGGAATTTGGCTTGCGGGTGACCATTATAAATGGAGAGCAATGAGAGCGAATGGAATAGATGAAGCTTATATTACTGGTGAAAAAACTGACTATGAGAAGTTTTTGGCCTGGGCTAAAACCGTTCCAAATATGATTGGTAATCCATTATACCACTGGACACATTTAGAATTACTAAACTATTTTAATATAGACCAACTTTTAGATGAACAATCTGCACCTTCCATCTGGGAAGAAGCAAATCAGCAGCTCGCAACGCCAAGTCTGTCAGCAAAATCTTTATTGAGGAAAGAGAAGGTTGAATTTGTGGGAACAACAGATGACCCAACAGATGATTTAGCTACACATGCCCGACTAATGGAAAGTGACTTTGCAACGAAGGTTTCTCCGTCTTTTCGGCCGGATAAAGGTCTTCAGATTGAAAAGGAGGAATTTCTAAAGTGGATAAAACGATTAGAAGAAGCAGCAAATTTACAAATTACCAATTATGAGGACTTATTAACAGGTTTACAAAAGCGTGTTGATTATTTTGATAATCATGGATGTAAAAGTTCCGATCATGGGTTAAGTGTTTTATTCTATGAAGCATCGGCAGAGGAAGATGTTGAAGCAATTTTTCATAAACGGATGAACGGACAAGAATTAACAGCGAAGGAAATAGACCAGTTTAAAACCTACACATTGTTATCGTTAGCCGAAATGTATGCCGATAAAGGATGGGTCATGCAATTACATATAGGAGCGCAGCGGAACAACAATATGCGAATGTTTAATAAGCTTGGCCCGGATAGCGGCTATGATTCTATTGGTGATCAATTAGTAGCTGCACCTCTAGCCAATCTGCTGGATGCCTTGGAGCAAAAGGAGAATCTTCCTAAGACAATTTTGTACAGCTTAAACCCTCGTGATAACTATATTCTTGCTTCAATGGCAGGCAATTATCAAAATGGAGAGATAGCTGGCAAGGTACAGTTTGGGACAGCATGGTGGTATAACGATCATATCGATGGCATGGAAGATCAAATGAAAATTCTTGCGAACGTGGGACTGATTAGTAATTTTGTCGGGATGTTAACAGATTCCAGAAGCTTTTTATCATTCTCCCGCCATGAATATTTCAGAAGAATTTTATGCAACTTACTTGGGACATGGGTCGTTCAAGGGAAGGTGCCAAATGATATGGAGCTTTTAGGGAAGTACGTGGAGAATATTTGCTATTATAATGCAAAACGTTATTTTACACTTTAAGAAAATCTTTATCGGTATAAAGTATTGAAGAGGTGGAGTTTTATGGAAATGAGTTTTCGTTGGTACGGTCAGGATGATCCAGTTACACTGGAACAAATAAGGCAAATACCCGGTATGGTTGGAATTGTTACCGCTATTTATGATATAGCAGTCGGTGATGTTTGGCCATATGAAAAAATTATTGAGTTGAAGCAAAACGTTGAAACACATGGTTTAAAACTTAATGTAATTGAAAGTGTCCCTGTCCATGAAGACATTAAAATGGGTTTGGATACAAGGGACAGGTGGATTGCGAACTACAAGGAAACGTTACGAAATCTTTCAAAAGCTGGTATAAAAACGGTTTGTTATAACTTTATGCCAGTATTTGATTGGACCCGTTCACAGCTTGATGCTCCTTTGGCTGATGGTTCCAATTCATTACTATACGATGATAAATTGGTAAAGGGGATTGATCCATTAAGCGGTGAGCTGCAATTACCTGGATGGGATTTATCCTATCAAACTGACGATCTCAGGAAAATTATCGATCACTACCAAACTATTACAGAACAGGATCTGATGGATAATTTAATCTACTTCCTTAAAGAGGTTGTACCGGTTGCTGAAGAAGAGGATGTTTTGCTAGCTATTCATCCCGACGATCCACCTTGGCCAATATTTGGATTGCCACGTGTTATTACAAATAAAGAAAATGTTCAATACTTGCTGCAAACGGTTGATAGTCCTAATAATGGAATTACGTTTTGCACAGGTTCCTATGGTGCTAACCCGGCAAATGATCTTATCGAAATTATTGAGGCCGCCAAAGGAAGAATTCATTTTGTTCATGCTCGCAATATAAAGTGGACTGGTGAATTATCGTTTCAGGAAACTTCACACCTAACCCGTGATGGATCAATTGATATGGCTTTGGTAATCAAAAAATTACATGATATCGGATTTAACGGGCCTATTCGACCGGACCACGGAAGAATGATTTGGGGTGAACAAGGCAGACCAGGATACGGACTATATGACCGAGCACTTGGTGCAACATATTTAAACGGAATTATCGATACTCTCAACATGGAATAGGAGGCCTCCAAATGCAATTACCATTTAACATTAATTTAAAGGAAAAGGTTGCTGTCATAACTGGTGGCAGTGGTGTACTTGGATCCGTATTATCAAAGTCGCTGGCACAAGCCGGAGCAAAAGTAGTTATTTTAGCAAGGAATAAAAAGAAGATTGATGCGGTAGTTGAACAGATAAAAGAGCAAGGTGGAGAAGCATTCGGATACAGTGTGGATGTATTAAATAAACAGGAATTGGAAGCAGTCCATCAGAATGTTTTGGAAGTAGCTGGACCTTGTTCAATCTTAATAAATGGTGCTGGTGGCAACCATGCCAAAGCCACAACATCAAAGGAATTTTTAAATAAAAATGATTTACAGGACGATGAACAACAAACTTTCTTTGATCTGGACTCGTCTTCAATTGAGGGGTTATTTAACCTTAACTTCATTGGAACGCTGTTACCTACACAGGTCTTTGCAAAAGATATGGTTGATCAAAAGGGTGCGACAGTTATTAATGTGTCATCAATGAATGCCTACCGTCCATTAACCAAAATTCCTGCGTATAGTGGTGCTAAAGCGGCGATAAGCAATTTCACACAATGGTTAGCTGTCCATTTCTCAAAAGTTGGGATTCGTGTTAATGCGATTGCCCCAGGCTTTTTTCTTACTGAACAAAATGAGGCCTTGATGCTTAAGGAAAATGGGGAATTAAGTGAACGCGCAAATAAAATAGTATCACAAACACCATTAGAACGATTTGGTGAGCCAGAGGAGCTTGTTGGGACATTGCTTTGGCTGGTAGATCAACAGTCATCGGGTTTTGTAAATGGAATAGTGGTACCAATTGATGGTGGATTTTCAGCTTATTCAGGTGTTTAGAAAGGATGGAAACAGATGCAAACCTATCATATTTTAAATCAAATGGTCGCCAATAAATTAGCACTCGTTATCCGCGGAGATAATCAATCGATGGCAGAAAAAACGGCGGAGGCATGTGTGAATGGTGGGGTTAAAACACTGGAAATAACGTTTACTGTTCCTAAAGCCGGACAACTATTAGAATCGCTTTCAGATAAATATAACAATGATGTTCTTGTTGGGGCAGGTACGGTGCTCGATAGTGAAACTGCCAGAGTGGCTATTCTGTCTGGTGCAAAATTTATTGTGAGTCCAGGTTTTGACAAAGCTACAGCAAAATTATGCAACCGATATGCTATTCCGTATTTACCTGGGTGTATGTCGGTGAACGAAATGATCAGGGCAATGGAATATGGTGTTTCTGTGGTCAAACTGTTTCCGGGAAACGCTTTTGAGCCATCATTTATTAAAAATATTCATGGGCCGCTTCCGCATTTGGCAATTATGCCAACAGGAGGCATCACGATAGATAACGTTGCCGCCTGGTTAGATGCTGGCGCAATAATGGTTGGGGTCGGCGGTGAAATAACCAGACCGGCAAAAGATGGTGACTATGCTAAGGTGGAGCAACTCGCGAGAGAATTTCAACAAAAGGTAAATGAGGGATGAACCATGAGCAAAATTGTCACGCTTGGTGAGTTATTATTGCGTCTGACACCAGTACGGAATCAGCGTTTGAATCAAGGGGGAGACCTTCATGCTTATTATGGTGGTGCTGAAGCGAATGTAGCCATGTCACTTAGCAACTTTAACCATGAGGTTTTCTATTTATCTGTTCTTCCTCCAAATGATTTGGGTGATGCGGCGGAGAGCCATTTAAAATCCGGAGGCGTTGATACGAGGTGGGTGTTCCGTGGCGGGGAACGCATTGGTACATATTTTTATGAGAAGGGATTATCCCTAAAACAGGCCAAAGTAATTTATGACCGCAAACATTCATCAGTTCTTGAGTTACCTAAGAAGGACCTGGACTGGGATGCTGTTTATAAAGATGTTGCTGTTCTGCATACTTCTGGCATCACCCCGGCATTAAGTGGTGAAATGAAGGAGTTTACGCTGCTGGCAATGAAAGAAGCCAAAAAACGAAATGTTCTGGTAAGCTTTGATTTTAATTATCGAGGGAAACTGTGGTCGGTTGAAGAAGCAAATGATACATTTCTTGCGATATTACCACTTGTTGATTATTGTTTTGCAGGTTATAAGGATTTTATTTACCTGCTCGGCTGTGATGGGCCAGCGGATTTTGATGAAGACGTGCTGGAAAAACACTATCATAAATTTGCTGAAGAATATGGGATAACGTACTTTTCATGTACGAATAGAACAGTATTCTCTTCGACCGCAAACGAACTGGAAGGATATATTTTTAATAATGGCGCTCTTTATAAGAGTAATCGCTTTTCCTTTGAGATAGTAGATCGAATTGGTGGCGGTGATGCATTTGCTGCCGGTGTATTGCATGGTATCCTGTCAGATTTCGAGTCGCAGGAAATAGTTGAATTCGGTGTGGGTTCAAGCGTATTGAAGCATATGGTTTATGGCGATCATAACCAATTTAACGCTGGCGAAGTAAAAGACTTTCTTGCTAATCATGGCGGGGACGTCAGTAGATAATGAAAGAAGGGCGGACATCAGTTTCTCAGGGCTGGTGTCCGCCTTTATTTCATAAGATCAGAAATAAAAATCTGTCCAGCTCCAGCGCCCAGAAGCTGCCGTCATAAGCAATGGACACTACGAACGCTAAACCCATGCGTTCTACGGCCCCTTGCTTATGCGTCCGCTTCTAAACGGGGCACTTGCGCTTTTCTAATAAGGTTAGAACAAAACCCTTGCTAGATAGATAACCATCGTAACTGTGATGGTACTAAATATGGTTGAGAACAAGACAACCTGTGCTGCAAAGTTTGGATAATTATTATATTCCTGTGCGATAACCGCACTGTTAACAGAAGTTGGCATAGCCGAAGCAATTAACAATGCCTGCGCTATAATGCCATCAAGACCAAAAATAAAGATAAGTGCTAACGCGATTAATGGACCTGCTACTAATCTAATTAGTAAGCTGAAATAAACCGATGATAATCCTGTTTTAAATTGAATATTTGCTACTTGTGCTCCTAAGGTAAGCAATGCAAGAGAAATCATGGCTTCAGAAATATAATTTGCCGGAACCCAGATAAAGGAGGGAATAGGCACGCTAAATACATTTAGTGTAATGCCGGCAATTAAAGCATATAAAACTGGCATTTTAAAATAACCGAGTGCAGCTTGTAATTTTCCTATGTTAATAGATTGCAGCGAGAAAATGCCATAAGAAAATAAAAAAATGTTTTGCAGTGTAAGAACAATAACTTGAATGGACATGGCGAATGGGTCGCTTTTAAACACTAAATCATTAACCGGAACCCCGTAGTTGCCAGAGTTAAAAAACATTACACTATTAGAAAAAGAGGTCTTCATGCCTTTATTCGCACCTGTTAACTTGGAAACTAATGCTGAAATGAAATATAGAATAAGTACGTATATTATGAAGAAAATCAGCACCTTGATAAACAAAGATAAGGAGAATGAGGTACTGTATAATTTAACAAAAATGAATCCTGGAACAAGAAAGTAAATATTTAATTTAGCTAGTGTCTGAACATCAAGGTTGAATTTCTTTTGCATAAAAAAGCCAATGGCCATAATAATAAAAATTGGTAAAATGATATCTTTTAGTATAATAAACAGTTCAGTCAACAATGTCCCGCCTTTCGATCCCGAATTGATGTAACGCTAAAAGAAGGGGCTGAGACAAAAATGTTTTAGTCAGGGAAAAAACCGTACTATGATTCAAAATTCTATAATTAGGATTTTGTAGTAGTTCGGATACTTTTCTTGGCTGTTTTTATAAACTGCGACGTAACTATAGGAGTGTAAGTCCACCGCTGCTTAAAAAACACTGCGCTTTCATGGCCTCCTCGAGCTTACGCTAAGGGCACTGAAAAAGGTATAGTTAATACACAAATATGTGGATCTATCATCGCATCTTGAATATACTGCGCTTTCCGCGGGCGAGTGGCGAGTCTCCTTGCCCCGGCGAGGGGTAGCCGACGTTGCCCGCAAAGGGCGGTTTTAGTTGGGCTTCATTAACCGTCGTCCTCCGGGGTCTCGCCGATCTCTCACTTCCCGCAGGACAAGGAAAGCTCCCTTGAGAAACATCGCACGCAGAAAAAGCGGGTTTCTTTTTCAAGGAGTCACCGTATATTCAAGATGCTAGGTAAAGGTGAAAAACTAAATTTTTTTAAATCCACCACTTTTTCAGTACCCTTCTTATGCTTCCGGGGTTTCACCTATGCTTAATCGACTCTACTCGCAGCTACAATTATTGAAAAATGAAGACCGATGTTATGGCATTATAGGTGGCACTCAATCCTAGCGGAGGAAAAACGCGGAGACTCCTTGAAAAAGAAAAGCACTTTTTCTTCGTGCGATGCTTATTCGGGGAAGCATTCCTTGTCCTGTGGGAGCAGAAGCCTCGATGAGACCCCGGAGAGCGTCATTAAGGAGGGCCAACTAAAACCGTCCTTCGCGGACAACGTTTGCATACCCCTTGCCGGGGCAAGGAGGCTCATTAGCTGCCCACGGAAAGCGCAGTGTTTTTCCGCAGCGGTGGATTAAAACTCATATAAAGTTACGTCGCAATTTATATCAACTGCTTATTAAGATCCGACTATTGTAAAAGTAACGTTCTGAATTTCCTATTCAGTGATCGTTCGTCTTCCCGAGTCAAATATTTTAGTTATGTCTCAGCCTCGTTCTTCTTTTTATCGAGCTGCTTGTTCTTCTACATCCTCGGAGATGGTTAAAATAAGCTCAGGGACTTCTAAAAAACGTTTGATTGCTAAAGCGCAAGCCCCCATTACACACGCCTTATTACCTAGATCGGATAAAACAAGTTCCCGGTATTGGCTGACCGATGATGTTAAATTGCTTTTAATTTTACCAATAGTATCTGGATACATTTGCAGTATTTCGCTATTTAATACTAAAGTTTCCGGATTATACAAATTGATAACATTGTTTAGCCCGATTGATATATATTCTATAAACTGCTCAAGATGCTTTTCGGCTGCAGTATCCTGTTTCTTAATCAAATCCCGTACATCGTGATAAGTTAAAGTTGGTTTATTCAATTCTTTGGACAACTGCGCGAATAAACTTGGTTCGGCAGCATACAGTTCCCAGCAGCCATGGTTACCGCATCTGCACTGTTCCCCATCTGGAGAAATAACCATATGTCCCATTTCCCCGGCGTATCCGTGATACCCTTTATGCAATTTACCATCAATGATGATTCCTGCGCCAATTCCTGAGGTTAGTAGGATGGTTAGCAAATTATCACTTTCATGGTGTTTATAGACCCTTTCAGCATAAGCTGACAGGTTGGCATTATTCTCAATAGAAATATTGATATTCAGTTCCTGTTCAAGCTGAGATTTTAAATCCTTGTTGCGCCACTGATTTTTAGGAACGAACAGGATGCTTTCATCTTTATTGACAGTACCATGTATCCCAATCATTACGTTTAGCAGACCATAACGGCTACTGGAGTATTTCTGAGTATATTCCTTGATGTGTTTGATTAGCAGCTGAACAGTGGCTTCGTAATCATTAACCTCCAGATCGACCGTATCACTTTGAACGGGATGTCCTTGCAAATCAGAAACAGTATATTGAATTTGATTATAGTCAAGATCGACGCCAAGTACATAACCCGCTTTACCGTTTATGGAAAGCATAATAGGTCTTCTCCCAACAGCATTATGCTCCTGCTGTGTTTCATATATCAGTTCCTCTTCTAAAAGGTTAGCAACCTGAACAGAAATAGTAGCTTTGTTCAGGCCAGTTATTTTCGACAAGTCTGCACGTGATATTCTGCCATGTTCAATTATATTTTTTAGGATTAAGCTTCTATTAATTTTTTTTATGTAAGCCCCGTCACCTGTGATCATGGGACAACCCCCTTGGTATGTTTGAATAGTATAATTTGTTTAATGAACAAATTAAAATGTACAATATATGCGTATACACAATGATAATTACATTATATAACAAAATGGATGCCATTGAAATGAAACCAATGTTTTGATAGCTTTTAAGCATTAAATTAAACATACCAATAAAAAGTTATCTGTAAAGGTTTTATAAAAAGCACGCACAGTAAAATTTTATGAAAATATGGGCAGTTTGAGGCAATGATTTTACTCTTTTTATGTTATAAACTATAAATAAGTTCACGGAAAGGAATGGTCTGTTTGAACGAACCACTAATTGTAAATTATCGGGTGCAAGGAAATTGGGGGACATTTGACTACCATTCCCATCAAGAATATGAAATTTATTTTTTCCATGCCGGTTCTTGCAGGTATTTAATTCATAACCAAATTTACGATTTGGAGCCAGGTGATATTTTGTTAATGGATGGCATGACATTGCATAAACCGAATGTTCAGCCAAACAGTGAGTATGTCCGTAGTACCATTCATTTTTCACCACAATGGATTGCTGGTGTATTAAAAGAAATGGGAGGTATGCATTTACTTGATGCTTTTCAAAAGCTGCATCATTGTTTAATTCGAACAAATGAAAGTCAGGAATCGAAACAACTTGAGGAAATCATACGACGCCTGCAGGAGGTAAAGCGGTCATTTACGTTAAATGATAGTTTTGCTGAAACGGAAATGAAAGTATTGTTATTGCAAGTTTTGGTTAGCGTAAACAGACTTGGTCAAATGGACTCCCGGAAACTTCCGAACAAAGCTGAAAAAGCGGAGCATGCAGAGGACATAGCAGCCTATATCCAGTCTAATTATATGCATAAGCTGACACTTGATTCAATTTCGGAAGCACTTAATTTAAGCAAATCCTATGTTTCTCATTTGTTTAAAGAGATGACAGGATTTACCGTTTTAGAATATTTAATGGGATGCCGATTAACACAAGTGAAGTATTTACTTGAAATGGAACCAGATAAAGCATTAAAGGAAGTTGCCAGTGAGAGTGGATTTGAAAGCGTTTCCCACTTCAGTCGTTATTTCCGTGAAAAAGTAGGCATGACTGCAAGCGAATTTCGACGGTTACGTCAATAATAATAAAGTGAGGAGAGCTGTTTATGAAGAAGGTAAGGTTAGGGATTATTGGGTTAGGGGCACAAGGTGGTGCTTACGCTGGATTTATTACAGATGGCAGGGTGGAAAACATGGAGATTGGTGCTATTTGTGATAACGACCCAGCAAAAAAGGATGTTGCTAAGGATAAATATCCAGATGTTCCATTCTATGATAATTATATCGATATGCTAGAGAGTGGCGATGTTGATGCAGTAGTTACCTGTGTTCCCCATTATTTGCACCCGGAAATGGGAATTCATGCATTAAAAAGAGATATCCATGCATTAGTGGAAAAACCTGCTGGTGTTTATACAAAACAGGTAAAGGAATTAAACGAATTTGCCGCAACCAAACCAGAATTAACCTTTGGAATTATGTTTAACCAAAGAACAAACGAACTATATCAAAAAGTGAAGGAAGTTATTGATAATGGCGAAATTGGCGATATTCGCCGTACAAACTGGATCATTACTTCATGGTGGAGACCACAAGGCTACTATGACCAAAGTGCATGGAGAGCAACATGGGAAGGTGAGGGCGGCGGAGTCCTTGTTAATCAGGCCCCACATCAATTAGACTTACTGCAATGGATTTGCGGTATACCAAAAAAAGTATATTCAAATGTGAAATACGGCTATCAACGAGACATTGCTGTGGAAGATGAAGTAACAACACTTCTTGATTATGGTAATGGTGCAACAGGTGTGTTTATTACTTGCACACATGATGTTATGGGAACAGATCGTTTTGAAATTTTGGGTGATAAAGGAAAGATTGTTGTTGACGACAGTAAGAAAGTGACAATTAAGCGTCTCCATAAATCAGAGAAGGAAATGAGCGATACAATGAGCTGGGCAGATGCTGCGAAGGTGTTCATGGGTGGAGATTTGTCTGAAGTGTACAGTGAAGAGGTTCTGGAATTTGAAAGTGTCTGGGGTGCACAGCATACCGCCGTCATGGAAAACTTTGCAGCAAACGTTTTAGACGGAACTCCTTTGCTGGCACCCGGCAGTGACGGTATCAATGGTGTTGCATTAGCCAACGCTATCCATCTATCAAGCTGGTTAGGGAAAGAAGTAGAACTTCCAGTTGACGAAGATGTTTACCTAAATGAATTAAACAAAAAGATAGAGGAAGAAAAGCGTCAACCCATTCAAAAATAATAGTTAATTAAACTAACTCATTGTCAGTTTGACTATGGGTTAGTTTTTCAAAGGGAGATCGAGCTTATGCTTAAAATAGCAGTCATTGGACTCGGAGATATCTCAAAGATTCACATACCAGCAATACAAGCTAGAACTAATGCCAAATTGGTTGCCGTGTGTGATATTGATGAGTCATTAAGAGATACTGTACCAGATGCAGTTTTTTATACTAATTACCAGGAGATGCTTGACAGGGAAACACTTGATTGTGTTCACGTTTGCCTGCCACATCATCTTCATTACGCTGCAACGAAAGCATGTGTAATGAAAGGAGTCCATGTATTTCAGGAAAAGCCATTGGCACGAAATGCTGAGGAAGGAATGGCTTTAGTAGATTTGGAGAAAGAACACGAGGAAATCAAAATATGTGTTGCCTTCCAGAATCGTTTCAATGAGACGTTCGAAAAACTTCAGGAAATTGTCAAAAGCGGGGAATACGGGGGAGTAATTGGAATAAAGGGATTAGTGACCTGGTATCGACCAAAAGCTTATTATGATGTGAAACCTTGGCGTGGCATAATGAAATACGCAGGTGGTGGTGTGATGATTAATCAAGCCATCCACACCTTGGATTTAATGCAGCTCGTAGGTGGGGAAGTTAAAACAATTAGGGGATCGATTGATAATTTATTTGATTATGGCTATGAGGTTGAGGATACTGCTGTTGCCAATATTACATTTACTAACGGCGCCACAGGGTTATTTTTTGCAACGAATACGAATGCAGGAAATTCCAGTGTTGAGCTGCAGGTTATGTTAGAAAAAGGAAAACTGACGGTTAAAGACAGTATCTTAACGAAAGTAAACGATAGCGGTATCAAAGAAAAGATAATTGAAGATGCCAGGCTTCCTGGATCAAAGTTTTATTACGGTGCCAGTCACGCAAAATTAATTAATCACTTCTATACATGTATCGAAAATGATTCCCAGGATTATATCCACATAAAGGATGCTCAAATATCCATGGAAATGATTAGTACGATTCGCAGATCTTCAGATATTAAACAAGAAATAAAAATGGAGGTATATCAATGAAACAAGGTAAAATTGGTGTGCAAATGATGATGCTTAAGGGTAAAGTGGAAGAACTTGGCGCTTATGAAACGATGAAACAGTTACACGAATTAGGTTTTGGTGCAGTGGAAGTATCACAAATTCCAATGACAGAAGAAAATGTAGCGGAATTAAAAAGGGCAAGTACTGACTTTGATATTAAAATTGCCGCAATGTCCGCTCCTTTAGAGCCAATGATGCCAGGTGCTCCGGGAGAGACGTTAACAAATGACTTTGAAAAAATTGTTAATGACTGTAAGACACTGGAATGTGACTTTCTGCGTATTGGAATGCTTCCATTAAATATTATGGGTGATAAAGATAAGATTCTTGGCTTCATTGCTAGAGCTGAGGTAATGGCCGAAAGATTAGCTGAACAGGGAATTAACCTTTATTATCATACGCATCATATTGAATTTCAAAAATACGAAGGAGAATATTTGTTAGATTTGATTAAAAATAATACAACTAAGCTTGGTTTTGAATTGGATGTTCATTGGATCCAACGGGCTGGGGTAAATCCAGTACAGTTTATTGGAGAGTATAAAGGACGTATTTCGTTATTGCATTTAAAGGATTATCGTATTGGTAATTTAGATATAAACGAAGAAGATTTAAACGATATGGATAAGTTTTTCAATAAATTCACAAATCTGATTGAATTTGCAGAAGTCGGTGAAGGAAATCTTGATATGAAGGCTATTATAGATGCTGGTCTTGAAAGTGGGGCACAATATTTCCTAATTGAACAGGATGATACATATGGACGGGATCCATTTGATTGTCTGAAACTATCAGCAGATAACTTAAAAGAACTAGGTTATGCGGACTGGTTTTAAGCCTGGGGAATGAAATAACAATCAAGGAGTGTTCAGAACATGAGTAAGGACGGTATGAATTATGCACCAAAAGGAAAGCCCAATCCGGTTGTAAAGGAAGGAGAATTTCCAATCGCCGCAGCAGAACTTGATCATGGCCATATCTATGGCATGTGCAATGGTTTAGTTGAAGCGGGCGCCACATTGAAGTGGGTTTACGACCCAGACAAAGAAAAGGTAGCAGACTTCGTTAAAGAATTCCCTGAAGTTCAGGCAGCAGATTCTTTGGAGCAAATCTTGAATGATGAAACAATTAAACTAGTAGCAGCGGCAGCCATCCCATCAGAGCGAAGTGCGCTTGGCAATCAAGTAATGGAAGCTGGAAAGGATTACTTTACAGATAAGACACCATTTACCACGATGGCCCAATTAGAAGAAACCAAGCGCGTGGTGGAAAAAACCGGGCAAAAGTATATGGTCTATTTTAGTGAACGGTTACATGTGGAGGGTGCTGTATTTGCGGGTGACTTAATTAATGATGGTGCAATTGGGAAAGTGATCCAGGTCACAGGTTTTGGACCACATCGTTTAAATGCCTCAAGCCGCCCGAATTGGTTTTTCAATAAAGAACAATATGGTGGAATTTTATGCGATATTGGCAGCCACCAAATTGAACAATTTTTATATTATGCGGGTTGTGAGGATGCCGAGATCCTGCACAGTAAGGTGGGTAACTATAATAACCCTGACCATCCAGAATTAGAAGATTACGGTGATGCAACATTACTAGGAAATAATGGTGCAACGCAAATTTTTAAGGTGGATTGGTTTACTCCTGATGGACTACGTACTTGGGGAGATGGACGGACCTTCATTACTGGAACAGAGGGGACGATTGAGATTCGTAAATATGTCGATGTAGCAAGGGAAGAAGATACTGGTGACCATCTTTACCTCGTGAACAAAGAAGGCGAGAAACATTACGAACTATCGGGCAAGGTTGGCTTCCCTTTTTTTGGAGAATTAATTAAGGATTGTATGAATCGCACGGAAAAGGCGATGACACAAGAGCACGCATTTAAAGCGGCAGAACTGTGTTTAATAGCGCAGGAGAAGGCTGTTAACGTATCAGAATAAAGGAAACTGTATGCCCAATAATTAAATGGGTGTACGGTTCTTTATTTGTTTTGGTAATTTTCTAAAAAGGTCTTGCTATTTTAAGCGCTTACATTTATCATAGTATTTAAGTTAATAGTTTGTTTGGTAAACAAAATAAACATGCGTTTTAAAACATATTAATAAATGTAAGCGGTTTATGATTTATCAAACATTAAATTTATCGGAAAATGGGGAGGGAAAGGCATTATGGCAAGCACAACAACAGAAAGTGATCAGGAGTATAACAGAGCAAAAATATGGCAGATTGGTTTTTTTGCATTAAACAATACCGCAACAAATCTTTATATGTTTATCTTAACGTTTGTTACATATTATGCCACTGGAATAGCTGGGCTCGCAGTTGTGGCTGTAAGTACTGTTTTAACAGCAATGCGAATATTTGACGGTATTACGGATCCTATTGTCGGCTTTATTGTAGACAAAACGGAATCTAATTTCGGCAAATTTAGACCATTTATGATTATAGGGAACGTGATTTTAGCAGGTTCGATACTGATTATGTACAATGTAACTCATTTACTTCCACAATCATTTCAACTCATTTTCTTTATTGTTATGTATGCCATTTATATTATTGGCTATACACTGCAAACCACGGTAACGAAAGCAGCTCAAACGGTGTTGACGAATGATCCCAAACAACGCCCACTTTATAGTGTTTTTGATGCTTCATATAATGCTCTAATATTTACTGGAGGCCAAGTATTTGTTGCTTCTTATCTGATTGCAAAATACGGTGACTTTACCATGGCATTGTTCACGGAATTAAATACATACGCTATTATTTTTGCCGGTATATGTACGATTTTAGCCGTAATCGGTATTTCCGGAAAAGACCGTAAAGAATATTATGGATTGGCAGAGAAAACTGTAAATACAAGATTTCGTGACTACTGGCCAATTTTAAAAAAGAACCGGCCATTACAAATGTTAATAACAGCAACTACTGTTGATAAACTGGCCTTTATGCTTATTCGCTATTCAGTGGTTGCAGTCATGATATTTGGAATTTTGATGGGTGATTATGGGTTGAGTGGATCAATTTCATTAATTACCATTGCACCAACTTTAATCATAACATTTATAGTAGTTGCATATGCAAGGAAGCTAGGTATGAGAAGTGCATTTATGGGCTCAACCTGGATAGCATTGTTCTCGCTAATCGGTTTGATTGGATTATTTTTAATAATGAATGATCCGACAACAATATCTGGGGGCATTGGGATACCCATTGTGATATTTACCGTGTTATATACAATGGCCATTTCATTTGGGGGTATCCCAAGCTCGCTTGTAAACCCAATGATTGCAGACGTTTCTGACTACGAAACATCTAAAACAGGACGCTATATACCAGGGATGTTAGGTACCTTATTTTCCTTTATTGATAAATTAGTTACATCCTTGGCACCAGCAATAGTTGGGCTAGGAGTGGCTATCATCGGGTTTGGTTCAGAGTTTCCAACTGTAACCGATGAATTAACAACTCCTTTGTTCGTCATGACATTAATATTAGCGTTCGGTTTACCGGCAGTTATGCTGGTTATATCATTAACCGCAATGAAATTTTATAAATTAGATGACAAGAAAATGAAAGAAATTCAAAGGTCAATTGCAGAAGTTAAGATGAAAGAAAACAAGGATGATGATAATTCACAGGTAATGTAAGTACGGAAAATAAGACACATGACGGTTAGCCGAAATATGCAGCCCACGAATTGAGGAAGCGTGGGTTAACTAGATTTCGGTTATAAAGGATAAGTAACTGCAAAGTTTTAATTAATTTGGATGGTAAACAAAGTAATTAAACAGGAGTGAATATTTCACAGTTGTCACCTTTTAATGACCACACAATTTGAAATAAAGGAGGAACTAAAGTGAATAAAAAGTTATTATCGTTATTTTTTGTTTTGATTTTTCTAGTAATTGTTTTGGCAGCATGTGATGGTGGTTCTGGAAAAACTTCAGGCGATTCTGAAGAGCCTATTACCTTAAGGTTAGCTGAAAACCAGCCGGAGGATTACCCAACTACTATTGGGGCTAAAGAATTTGCTAGACTAGTAGAAGAAAAAACAAATGGTCGCTATAAAATAGAAGTATATGCTGGTGGCCAGCTTGGGGAAGAGAAAAGTGTAATTGAACAAGTACAATTGGGATCTATTGATTTAACAAGGGTTAACGCAGTTCCATTAGCAGAGTTTTCAGAGGATATCGGTGTGTTATCTATGCCGTACTTATTCGAAGATGAGGAACAAAAATGGAAAAAGCTAAATGGAGAAGTAGGGCAGGAGCTTCTAAGCACGTTTGAAGGATCTAATTTGGTTGGTCTGGCATTTTATGATTCAGGCGAAAGAAGTTTTTACAATTCTGTACGACCAATTAAAACACCTGAAGACATGGAAGGACTTAAGCTTCGTGTACAAAATTCCGAAATAGCTATAGATATTGTGGAAGCATTAGGTGCTTCTGCAACTCCTATGGAATACGGAGAAGTTTATTCCGCCATCCAAACAGGAGTAATTGATGGAGGCGAAAATAACCTCCCAAGTTATTACACTGCAAATCATTATGAAGTTGCGAAGTATTTTACAGACAATGGCTATCAGGGAGTTCCGGAAGTATTATTAGCATCCCAACAATTATGGGATAGTTTAAGTGATAAAGACAAAAAAGCATTTAGAGAAGCTGCTTTAGAATCAGTTCCAGTCCAACGTGAGGCGTGGGCGGAATTAGTGAAAAAATCAAGAAAAACTGTCAAAGAAAACGGAAGTAAAATTATTAAAGTAGACGATATTACCCCGTGGCGGGAGGCTGTTCAGCCGATTTATGATAAATACGGAGATAAGTATGGCGAATGGATTGATAAATTGACAAAATAAATATAATTCTTTTTTGTAAGGGAGGAAGCGGGAGATCCCGCTTCCTAAATTAATTTAGGAGGCAACTTTTATGAAAGCGTTAAAAATGATTAAAAGTGGTCTTGATAGACTGCTTTTAGTTTCTGCCTTAACTATGCTTGCGGTAATGGTAGTTGTCATAATCATCCAGGTTTTTTCACGTCAGTTTTTTAGCTACACCCCTTCCTGGTCAACAGAGTTATCAAGAATACTTTTTGTATGGGTAAGCTTTCTTGGGATAGCGTATGGATTCAAAGAAAAATTACATATTGCATTAGGCCTTGTAGTTAATGCCATGCCGGAAAAAGTCCAGGATTTGTTTGATTATCTAGCAAAAATAATTGTAGTGGGCTTAGGGGTACTTATGATTTATTACGGATGGCAATTCACTACGTTAATGGGCAGGTCAACCTTGCCGGGAACAGGCTGGCCATCAAGTGTTTTATATGCATCGATTCCAATAGCGGGCTTGTTCATCACAATATATGGGATTGAATTATTGTTTAAAAAAGGTATGCATCAGGATCTAACTGATGTAAGTGAGGGGTGAATAAGATGGAAGTATTTATTTTAACTGGCAGTTTTATTCTGTTGCTCATATTTAGAATTCCAATTGCCCTTTGCCTTATCATATCCTGTTTAGTTACAGGGGTGTATATGGGATTTGATCCTGCGGCTATTCTGCAGCGAATGGTTGGCGGTTTAAATTCATTTTCGTTGTTAGCGATTCCGTTCTTTATCCTTGCTGGTGAAATAATGAATGAGGGTGGAATTTCAAATAGATTAATAAACCTTGCAAACGTAATTATTGGAAAAGTCAGAGGCGGACTTGCAATGGTAAATGTTCTGGCTAGTACTTTCTTTGGAGGGATTTCAGGATCGTCACTTGCTGATACTTCATCCTTAGGGTCAGTTTTAATTCCAATGATGAAAAAACAAGGTTATGATTCGGACTATTCCGTTTCCGTAACGATTTCAAGCTCAACACAAGGTGTAATGATTCCACCGAGTCATAATATGATTATTTACTCAACTGCTGCTGGTGGGGTCTCAGTTGGAGCGCTCTTTATGGGTGGGTTAGGTCCTGGTCTGTTACTAGGGATAGGAATAATGATTTTAACTTATATGATGGCTGTAAAGCGTAAGTATCCAAAGGGTGAACCAGTCAAAAAAGAGGAAATACCTAAAATTATACGGGATGGCTTGTTAGGATTACTTACAATCGTAATCATTATGGGTGGCATATTAAGTGGACTATTCACAGCTACTGAGTCTGCTGCTATTGGAACTCTTTATGCATTTATCATCACATTCTTCGTGTACAGGGAAATCCCACTCGTTAGAATGGGAATTATTTTACAAAGATCGTTTAAAACATTGGCAATGGTCCTATTTCTAATTGGTGCTTCCTCTTCATTTGGCTGGTTATTAGCGCTATTGAAAGTTCCTGCTTTGGTATCAGACGGCTTATTAAGTATTTCACCAAATGATGCAAGCACTATTCTAATGATCGTAATAATCCTGTTGTTACTTGGAATGGTTATGGACATGGCACCACTTATATTAATTGCAACACCTATATTACTGCCTGTTGCGACGAGTGTAGGTATGGACCCCGTTCATTTCGGTGTCGTATTAATTCTAGCATTAGGTATAGGATTGGTAACACCACCTGTCGGTTCAGTATTATTTGTTGGTTCGGCAATTGGCAGGCTGCCGATTGAAAAAGCTTCAAAAGGAATGCTGCCTTTTTACGCTGTAATGATTGCTGTCCTATTATTAGTAGCGTATATTCCAAGCATTTCCTTATATTTACCGGGTTTTTTTGAATAGTAAAATACGAAACAATCTCATTTTAAATTATGATGGGAGTGTTTTTTTGCAGGTTTTTATACCTACATGTCGAATAGTGAATAAGGAGTGTTGTTTTCAGGAAACTCATCATAACATATGTATAGATGAAAAAATGAAGCATAGGGAATAAAAGGAGTTTTTTCAATGATAGATTATAAACCGGCCGGATTTTGGATTCGATTTTTGGCCGCTTTAGTAGATGGCTTGATTTCATTCGCATTGACGTTAGTTATCGCCTTAATCTTAAATGATCAGGAGTTTTTCAATAATATAAATAGGAATACAACCGATTCGACATCTGAATCTATTGTCAATTTACTGTACCCGGTAATATTTATTATTTTCTTCACTGCAAGTAAATATAAGGGTTCGCCCGGTAAAATGATTTGCAGAATTCAAGTGTTAAATGTGGATGGATCACAAATAAGTTTATGGAAATCTGTTGGGAGGTATTTTGCGTACTTCATCTCCGCAATAACACTTCTAATCGGATTTATGATGGCTGGATGGAACGAGGAAAAGAAGGCACTGCACGATATGATTTGTGACACCAGGGTTGTTTACCGTAAGTAGAATACGGAATTTTTCTCTGTAAATATTGTCTATACCATAAAATACAATTTTTTCCTTATAAGATTTTATACTTTTGGGGGAAAGTGACAGTTGGGGTGGTCAAGGTGAAAAAGTGGTTGTCCATTGTGGTTGTACTTAGTTTCAGCGTCTTTTTGGGAGCGTGCAGTAATGAAGAGAAGAGTATGAGTGATTCCGCCGATAAAGCTGCCGTAAGTACAGAAGAAAAGGTAACAGTGGAGGGTAAAGATTCTAATACAGGAACAAACGATATTGAAAATGGGCAACAGGGAAATAGCTCCGAAGAGAAAGACGCGAATTCTAAGGAAGATCAATTAACCCAGGTGAATAGAAAAATTATTTATACCGCCAACCTGCGTATCGAAGTTAAAGATTTTAAAAACGCGTTACATGATATTCAAACACAGGTGACTGATCGTGGTGGATATATTGTGGAATCAAATAGGTACGGTGATACTGAGGAAGGATCTACCAATGGTCAATTAACTGCACGAATTCCACAGGATGGGTTTCAAAGCTTTATTCAGTTTGTGGAGAAAGGCAGTAGCAAAGTCCTGGAAAGTTCTGTATCAGGGCAAGACGTGACAGAGGAATACATTGATCTGAAATCCCGCTTAAAATCCAAACATGTAGTAGAAAAACGACTAATTTCTTTCATGGAACAAGCCGAGAAAACAGAAGATCTTCTATCTATCTCTGAGGATTTAGCCAAGGTTCAAAGAGGGATTGAGGAAATAACAGGGCGGATGAAGTATCTGCGGAATAAAACCGACCTAGCGACGGTTACTATTCAAATAGAAGAAAATAATGTGAAACTTTCTGGAATAAGTGAGGATGAATTAAATACGTGGGAAAAAACGAAACAACAGTTTTTGAAAAGCATCAACTTTATCATCTCGGTTCTTTCGGGATTAGTTGTTTTTCTTATCGGGAATTTGCCGCTACTTATCGTATTAGGCTGTATTGGTCTAATTATATTCTTCATTGTTAGGAGAAGTAGGAATAATAGATAAAAAGATTGGATAGGGGAAGAAAATGAATATAAAGACAAATAGTAAAAGGCTATATCTTAGGGAATTTACTAGTAATGATTGGCAGCAGGTCCATATATACGCGTCACGTGATGAAGTGTGCCAATACCAGGTATGGGGACCAAATACTACAGATGAAACAAAGGAATTTATTAATCAAGCTTTAGCGGATATAGATAAACACCCTAGAAGCAGATTTTCTCTAGCTATTATCTGTAATGGATATTTAATCGGATCCGTCGAATTAACTATCACAGACGAGAAATATGGCACGGCAGAAATAGGTTATGTTATCAATCCCTCTTATTGGGGAAAGGGCTATGCAACGGAAGCTACTAGATTAATAGTAGATTGGGGATTTAAGGAATTTGGATTTCACCGGATCTTTGCTACGTGCGATCCCAGAAACAAAGCTTCCGCAAGAGTTTTAGGAAAAATAGGTATGGTCAGGGAAGGCAGAATCCGGGAGCATATCCGGCTTAAGGAAGGATGGCGTGATTCCTATCTATATAGTGTGTTAGATCGGGAGTGGAAATTTTGATTTGAAACCTAATGTAAACCCAGGTCGTATGAAATAAAAGACGCGTTAACCCGCGCCTTTTTGATAGGAGGGTTGATTTTGATGAGAACAGCAAATCCAGCTTTAAGCAATAAATCGTTTCGTGTAAGAAATGAAGGTACATCAACAATGACTATTCAGGGAACCGCCAATCGAACTTTCGTTCTATTCCTGGCACTTTTCGTTTCAGCAGCGTATACATGGAATCAGTATTTCAGTGGTAATGATTCAGTAGTGACGGGGATGCTGATCCTGGGATTGATTGCTGGGTTCATTCTCGCGTTAATTACCATTTTTATCCCGAAAGTTGCACCATTTACATCGATTCCATATGCTTTGGCGGAAGGCTTGGTCATTGGTGCAATTTCCGGAATGTATGAATTGCAATTTCACGGAATTACTATACAGGCAACTGTGTTAACATTCGGCGTTATGCTTGTGATGCTATTCGCATATAAAACCAGACTGGTTAAAGTTACGAAGAAGTTTAGGTTGGGTGTAATTTGTGCAACCGGTGCAATTATGCTCGCGTATCTTGCAACTTTTATTATGCGATTCTTCTTTGGCATGTCAGATGTTTTATATTTGCATAATAGTGGACCAATTGGCATTTTGATTAGTGTTGGTATTGTTATTGTGGCAGCATTAAACCTCGTACTTGATTTTGATTTCATTGAAAAAGGATCAAACCGACATGCACCTAAATACATGGAATGGTACGGAGCATTTGGGTTAATGGTGACACTGGTCTGGCTTTACCTTGAAATTCTGCGGCTGATTTCAAAAATCAGAAGATAAGTTGAGGTGAACTAATGGAACTCTTACCATATTCATCGGCAATTTTTATTTTTGTGATGGTGGTCTTGGTGTGTATTATTGCTTTTAAAATCTTTGTTAAAAAAGAAAGACCTGATAATTCCTATACTCCGTTTGACCATATTGCTGGTCAAGCAGAGGATGAATTCCATGAGAAGCAGGAAGAAAAAGAAATCGACGATAAGGAAAAATAATTTTTGAGGGTTAACATGGCGTCGGTAATGTTAACCCTGAATATTTCTAGTAAAGCATACGCCATAAATAAAATGTTCCATAGGATTCCCAACCCGTCCAGGCAGAAGATAGCTTTAAAATTTCTTTCTTCGAGGGCTTTTTCTCTAAATCCAAGATGAGTTTAATAGCGTTGTGCAAACCAACATCATCTATAGGAAATGCTGATGGATAATGCAGGCATCTCATTAACACGTAATTGGCAGTCCAGGGACCGATCCCACGAATTTTCACAAGTATTTTTTCAGCTTTTTTAAAGTCCCTGATTTTCATTAATTTTTCTTTTGATAATTCCTTATTTGTTATTAAGTTTGCAACATCAATTAAATATTCACTTTTCTTCACTGTCATTCTCATATTGGATAAATCTTCTACCGATAATTTTGCAATAACCCCAGGCTCAGGAAATATCCAATACCTCACACCATCCCATTCTTTATATCTTCCGAAATATTCAACTAGCCGCCTCTTCAGGGTATAGGCATATGTAAGGTTGATCTGTTGACCTAGAATTCCCCACGCTAATGCTTCAAAGAGGTCAGGTATTCCGATAACTCGTAAGCCATAGAAATTGTCGACAGGTTGATGTAGCAAAGGATCTGTTTCAGCCAGTTCATAAAAAGGAAGTAAATTAGTCTTTAAATCAAACCATTCCTGGATATACTCTGCAACCTTTTCCCTGACTGCCTTCTGGTCGGGTGTTGTATTACCAAAAAAGCGTACATGTATTATAGTTTCAGTTTCCCCGCTAATTTCCACTAAAGGTGTAACGTCTTCAATTGGCAGCGCTCTGTATATTTTATTGTCTGCAATGGTAAACAGACATTCATTTGTTGATCTTGACAGATACTTTAGGTTTTCACTAAAGCTAAATTCTTTAGGTGCAAAAATCCTTATAAATCCGATATGGTCCTCAAAGTCCTTCATGTGTTTTTCTCCTTAATTTGTTTAGTTTGGTATATCTATGTTTTATCGCAGTTAACGGGCAGTAATAAACCACAGATTGAAATTTCATTTTATCACATAAATCTGATTTAATAATTTCGTTATCTTGCTTTTACGTTCGTAAAACCTTACATTTCCAATTGTTCCAGGTATACTAAGTTGTAGAGGTGATTGCGATGAACATGCAGAGAGAATCACAGATTTCCAACGAATATTGGCAGGCCATAGTGGAAAACGATTCTTCCTATGATGACAGTTTCTTTTATGGTGTAAAAACGACCGGAATATTTTGCCGTCCATCCTGCAAGTCAAAAGTGCCAAATAGGGAAAATGTGCGTGTTTTTAAAAATGCTAGACTCGCATTATCTGCAAATTTTCGACCTTGTAAAAGATGTAAGCCCGATGGACTGCATCTGCCGGATGAAGATTGGGTTCAACAAATTACAGAGTGGATTGAGCAAAACTATCAAAAACGGATTAACTTGGATATTCTAGCGGATAATGCTCATGGCAGCCCATACCATCTACAGCGATTATTTAAACGGGTGCAAGGTATTTCTCCGCTTGAATATATTCAAAAAGTACGAATGAAACAGGCCAGTCGGCTTTTAGTTACAACCAAAAAAACGGTTGCGGAAGTCGGACTAGCAGTGGGTATGCCAAATGCTGCTTATTTTGTTACTTTGTTTAAGGAAAAAATGAATTTTACCCCCACAGAATACCGAAAAAGGTTCCAAAAGGGGGAGGGAGTTAATGAATAGGATAAGTAAGGGAATAATTAGCTGGTCATTATTCGAATATCAAAATTGGCAATTCTATCTTGCTGCAACATCAAAAGGACTTTGTTATGTGGGGTCACCGAATAGTCCATTCGATGAATTAAAAAATTGGGTTATGTACCATTTTCCACAAGATGAATTAAAAAAGACTACTACTATGCTAGAACCCTGCAAGACGGAATTTCGCGAATACCTTCAGGGTAAGCGTGAAACATTTACGTTTCCCGTCGATATCCGGGGAACTGAATTTCAGCAGAAGATCTGGCATACATTGAATCAAATACCGTATGGTGCGACATACACATATACTCAGATTGCGGAATTGGCTCAACGACCTTCCGCGGTTCGGGCAGTAGGGACAGCTATTGGAGCTAACCCGGTACTTATTTCTGTACCTTGTCACCGTGTAATTGGCAAAAATGGAAAGTTAACAGGTTATCGTGGCGGATTAGAAATGAAAAAACAGTTACTCCATTTGGAAAAAAAACTTTAGGCAGCCCATCTTATAAGATGGACTGCCCTTTGGACAAGTTTATAATGCATTCATAACTGACGTTTTCAGTTCTTTATCAAATATTTTACTTAGATAGTCGGGAGCTGTTAAATAAAGCAGTCCGTTACCTTCCAGCATTGGTGAAATTCCAAGTGGAACGGTCCGTTTGATTAATTGGGCATATAACTCGGGTTCTGAAAGTTTCCGTTCAAAATAACTGTTAGTCAGAACTTTAATTAGAGCAAGCGCACCTGATACATGGGGAGCTGCCATGGATGTGCCGCTTAAAGTAGCATATTTGCCGTTTAAATAAGTGGATTGAATTTTTTCTCCTGGTGTCACCAAGTCAACTTCATTATTTGAATTGGTGAATTCCGAGGAGCGCCGTTCAAAATCGATAGCTCCTACACTAATAACTTCATTATAACCACCTGGATAGCCAAACTCATCCGTAGAATCATCGCCGTCGCCGGCATTTCCTGCAGCACAAACAACGAGAATGTTGCTGGAGACTGCTTTTTTAATGGCCTCATGAAGTTTTGGGTTATCGTTAGGTCCTCCGAGTGACATAGAAATGATATCAACTTTTTGTTCAATAGCATAATTGATTCCGTTAATGATCCAATCGTATTGTCCAGATCCGTTTTTGTTGAGAACTTTTACAATGAGCAGGCTGGCTTCAGGTGCAACACCCGTTACACCAGCATCATCTTTACTTGCCGCAATCGTTCCCGCAACATGTGTGCCATGACCGGCATAATCCTCTAACATTTTCGGGTCACCATTATCATCATCTGTGAAGTTTTTGCCGCCAACGATATGGTCCGCTAAGTCGGGATGGTCGATATCACAGCCTGTATCAAGAACCGCTACTGTAATATCTTTTCCTTTCGTATCGTCCCAAACCTTTGGCGCTTGAATTAGCTCAACACCCTTTGGAATCTCCTTCTCTACTTGATCAGCTTGTTGAATTACCTTATACGGAATAACCTGAGCACAGTCTTTCATTTCTTTTCCCTCCCGGTGTAGGATTTACTATTCATCATTAACATTCTAACATTTCTGATTGTTTTCGGACAGGTTCTTTAGTAATAGGAAAAATTACTATTAAATGAAGAAGCAAGATAGTACGTGGTATAATGGAAAAATAAAATAATTGGTAGATAGATATTGTCAGGAGGTATCATATGAACTTTATCTCAATAGATTTCGAGACTGCCAATGAAAAACGCCACAGTCCATGTGCCATTGGAATCGTCGTTGCAAATGAATCAGGGATAATTGATGAATATTATAGTTTGATCAATCCTTTAATGGATTTCAGTTCATTTAATATAAGGGTTCACGGGATAACACAGGAAGATGTAATAGATGCCCCGACTTTTCCTGAACTGTGGCCGAAATTTAAAACTTATTTAACCGGCAATTGTGTTATTGCTCATAATGCAAGTTTTGATATGAGTGTATTAAGAAAGACGTTGGATTATTTTAACCTTACATATCCGCAAATGGAATATTTATGTACAGTGGAAGTTTCAAAACGCATATGGCCGGATTTAATGAATCATCGGCTAAATACAGTTGCCAGACACCATAACATCGCGTTTGAACATCACCATGCCTTGGAGGATGCGCGTGTTGCTTCCTTAATTATGATTGAAGCATTAAGGGAACATCATGCAAAGGATCTAGATGACTTCGTGAAAATATGTAGTATGAAAAAAGGAAAAATATATGAACGGGGGTATGTTACTCCTAAGATTAATCCTAAAAAGCGAAAAAAAAGAATGTACTTCTAAATAATTTACATTGAAAAAGCAGGATGGACCTAATTTGGCCTTTTCTGTTTTTTTTATGGGAATTAATTCTTCAATTTCAGCGATATAAGCGAATTAAATGCGATGAGCGTCGTTTAGATACTCCTTAAAACCGAATGGTAACGCTTTCATGCACTATTTGAAGCTTATGCGCATCAATTTCCTGATAACCCTTGAAACAAAATACACAGATGTTAAGATACAAAGGTTGAATGTTTGAGCCGAAGAAATAACAAATGGGAGATGTTTACATGTTAAAACATAAAACAATTGCTTTTTTAGGTGCTGGCAACATGGCAGAAGCAATGATTTCTGGAATGATTCAAACAGGGAAAGTACCGGCTAAGCAAATTATTGTTACAAATAGATGCAATCAAAATCGGTTAAATTTAATGAAAGAAAAATATGGAGTAAAAGCTGTTCCAATGAATGAACTGCCTTATGAGGAAATTGACTTTCTTATCCTGGCAATGAAACCAAAAGGAGCAGAGGAAACACTTTCCACTGTAAAAAGCTTATTAAACAGCAAGCAGGTGGTAATTTCCGTATTAGCCGGTATAACCACTTCTTATATGGAGGAAAGACTCAATCCAGGTCAAGAGGTAATTCGTGTTATGCCAAATACCTCAAGTATGATTCAAGAGTCTGCAACAGCAATGTCACTTGGAACTTATGCAAAGGACCAAAATGCTGAGGATGTAAAAGAACTGCTTGAATGTATGGGAAAAGTATATGTGATTGAGGAAGATCAAATGGATATTTTTACTGGCATAGCGGGAAGTGGTCCAGCGTATTTCTATTATCTAATGGAACAAATGGAGAAAATAGGAAAGGTAAGCGGGATGGACAATGAGATGGCCCGAAAAATTGCTGCACAAACTGTTTATGGCGCAGCAAAAATGATCATGGAAAAAGAGGAAACTCCTGCAGAATTAATTGACAATATCGTCTCACCAAACGGAACAACAGCTGCCGGGTTAGAAGCATTAAAGAAACACAACGGCGGGGAAGCAATTTCACAGGCTGTTAACAATGCAGCAAAGCGATCAAAAGAAATCAGCGAAGAACTTGAAGGTGTATTAGTATAATTTAGATTTGGATATAGGCATGTTGCCTATATCTTTTTTTTACAAGATCAGAAAGTATAAATGAAAATCCGTCTAGCTCCAGCGCCCAGAAGCTGCAGTCATAAGCAATGGACACTACGAACGCTAAACCCATGCGTTCTACGGTCCCTTGCTTATGCGTCCGCTTCTAAACGGGGCGCCCTGAGCTTTTCTTGCATAAGTAAAGCTTGCCATTCCTATTTATCTGAAATAAAATAAAAGGGGGAAAATTCAATTTTATCTAAATGAGGAGTGAAGTTTATGGACATGCAGACCAATAATAACGCATCACTTTCCAACATGTTAGAACGGGCAAGAAGAAACACATTAGGGGATTTATTAGCCAGGACAAGCGACCGAACTCCAAATAAACCCGCCATTACGTATCAAGGAACTAAGCTAACATATGGTGAGTTGGATGCTGCGGTGAACCGGACTGCACATGCTTTTTTGGAAAGAGGAATGAAAAAAGGGGAAATGATTACGGTGATGTCCAAGAACAGCTTGGACTTTGTGGTGGTTAATTTCGCTTTAGCCCGGGTCGGTGCAGTCATGATTCCAATTAATTACATGCTTTCAGTAGAAGATATTCAATATATTTTAAAGCATGCTGAAGTTAGTGGGCTTATTGCTTCTGAAGAGTATGCACCAATATTAGGCCAATCGGCTGGCAGTCTAGAAATCAGACATCGTTATTTAATGGATGTTCCGGAAACACATAACAAGGATGGGCTTGCTGATTGGGAGTTACTCTCAAACCTTAAAAAAGGACAGCCAACCGAACTTGTCGATGTGGATATTGCAGATGACGATCTTGCACATGTTTTATATACTAGCGGTACGGAATCACGGCCCAAAGGGGTTATGCTTACCCATAAGAGCTTAGTAAGTGAATATGTAAGCTGTATCGTTGACGGAAAAATGGAGGAGCGTGACATTGCGATACACGCGTTGCCGCTTTATCATAGCGCACAATTACATGTTTTCTTAGGGCCAAGTGTATATGTCGGTTCAAGTGGAATTGTGCTTGGTGCAGCAAGTCCTGAAATAATTTTAAAAACAATTGAAGAAGAAGGGGCCACTCAGCTATTTTGTCCTCCAACGGTTTGGATTGCGCTGCTACGCCACCCAGATTTTGATAAAAAAGACTTGTCAACACTGGAAAAGTGCTATTATGGTGCTGCCATCATGCCTCGGGAAATTTTAAAGGAGCTCTCGGAACGGTTGCCAAATGCTAAGTTCTGGAATTTTTATGGTCAAACGGAAGTGGCACCACTGGCTACAGCATTGCAACCGGAGGATCAACTTCGGAAATTGGGTTCCGCCGGGAAAGCTTCATTAAATGTACAAACAAAAATAGTGGACGATGAAGATAATGAAGTTCCGCGTAATGAAATTGGGGAGATTGTCCATCGAACCCCACATACCATGAAAGGATATTTGCATGACCCTGAGAAAACTGCAGAAGCATTCCGTGGTGGATGGTTCCATAGCGGAGACCTTGGTGTAATGGATGATGAAGGATACATTACAATTGTTGACCGGAAGAAAGATATGATTAATACTGGTGGTGTGAATGTATCGAGCAGGGAAGTCGAGGAAACCATTTATCAGCTTGATGGTGTGTCAGAGGTAGCTGTGGTTAGTATTCCGGATGCATACTGGATTGAGGCTGTAACTGCAGTCATCGTACAAAAAGAAGGCGCGAATTTAACAAAAGAAGATGTTATCAAGTTTTGCAGATCTAAACTATCAACATTCAAAGTTCCCAAATATGTTGATTTCACGGTTACTCTGCCTAAAAACCCAAGCGGGAAAGTGTTAAAAAGATCCTTACGTGATGATTATGAAGGCCTAGGGTCTAAATAGGATTGAATAGTAGCATCATTTTTTGAAACACTATCTGATGGAGGTGTTTTAAATGAGTGAAAAAGATAATTTATATAAAAAGAACCGGTTGAATTCGAGTGTAAATCCCCAGGGACAGACTGAGGATGCAGCAGAGAACAGACCAGAGTCACAACTAGAACAGAAAGCAAAAAAGGATAATACCAAAAGATAATTTAGATAACTTGGGCAAATTTACTATTGTTTTTTTGAAAGGTAAGGTGTAAGATGTATATAAGCTACAATGTTCGTATTAATTTAAGTTTTAACCTCTAACATTATAATAGGGAGTTTTATATAAGAGCTGGAATGTCGAGCCTCCGTTGAGTGGAAGACAGGAAGGTTTTTGCAAACACCCACTTTGAGGAGTGGTGGTTTAAAACTTTTTATTGAATATACGGCAATTGTGGCTTATAACTTTTAAATGTAAGGGATCAGTTTCCAGTAGGGAACTGGTCTTTTTGTTTGTATAAGTAAAACTTCTCCTCTTTGATTTGAAAGCTGTATTATCTATTTTACTTGTGGAGCGTTATGATAAGAGTAACAAATTCAAGGGGGATGGGATGCATGACATTTCAATTTAAAAATATTGATCATATTCAGCTTGCGGCGCCAACGGGCAGTGAAGACAAAGCTAGAAAGTTTTTCGTTGATTTACTTGGATTTGAAGAAATTGAAAAACCTGTACCACTGCGCCAGAATGGGGGCGTATGGTTCATGGCAGGGTCTATTCAATTACATATAGGGGTGGAAGAATCCTTTATTCCAGCCGGAAAAGCTCATCCCGCGTTCCATGTAAAAAATATTGAGGGACTCCAAGACTATTTGCGTTCAAAAAATATAAATTATATAGAGGATGATCGCCTTCCTGGTGCAAACAGGTTTTATTTGCATGATCCATTCGGAAATCGCTTGGAATTTCTGGAGTGGAAGGCGTAATAACGGTAATCCAAGGTTAAAAATACCCCGCCAAAATAGTGGCGGGGTAACAAATTATTAATTGTTTATATAGCGTTCAAAAATATAGCCGAAATCTTTGATGCTGTATTTATCTTTATTCATTTTCAACCAATCGAAAGCAGCTTCATTAATTTCCTTGAACTCATCCGATAACTTGGATTCATTGCTTCTACTGTTATTTAACGTTGTTGAAGCAAACTCTAAACTTTGTTTTGAGTAGGTAATGTATGTTTCATTATTTTTTACTGTTTCCGAAATCATGATTAATGCTTTGTATAAGTCTTTCAGTTCATCTAAATGATCTTTATGGACATCGATACTGTGGAAGTTTTGTCCCATTTTGAATTGAATTTCAACATCCCGATCCAATGTTCCAGCAGTTTCTAAGGTCACATCTGAAATAGTGTTGTGACGGTAATCAAAACGGCGGAGTGTGCGTTTTTTACTGGTTGCACTCGTACCATCCACATGAATCAATGCTTTGTTGGTAAAGCAGTATTCATCTGAGCGTGACTTAATTAAAAAGAATATCTTTTCATCGTCTTCATGCATGACATAATCGTCTGAATCAACCTTGTCATAATCAACAGGTTGGATCACTTTCCCTACATCACTAATACCAAGTACATCTGATGCAACTTTTCCAAACATAAAATCAATCCTCTCCACCAAATAATCATTTTCTTAAATATTGTACCATAGTAAAGCAACACTTTATTATTAATTCGGGAACTTATCGAATTGATAATATGGTGATTTATTCCCCGGACACCTTTTTATGCACGGGCATCTTTTTTCGATTTCCGAAAGAAGACGCTGCACTGTGCAGGACCATTCCTATCACAACGAGAGCCATCCCAATAAAGGAAACTGCACTAGGTAGCGGTGCATGTAATAAAAGAAGTTCACCAAATAAAGCAAAAACAACTTCTCCCGACTGTGTCGCTTCGATTGCCGCCAATTTATGGTTATCATGACTGACGAGCTCGGTTGCGTAGAAAAATAATGCTGTGGCAATAATGCCCGATGAAATGGCTACGATAAAGGTCTGCAGGACTTGATCGGAACTGGGTGCGCCTTGAGTCGCTATGCCATAAATGGATAATATAATCCAAAAGGGCATACTGGCAATTGTCATTCCCAATATACGCTGAAAGGTGTTCAATTCGCCATTTACAACATGCATCATTTTTCTGTTTCCGAGTGGATATGCAAACGCTGAAACAATCAGTGGAATTACACATAAAACAACACTTGCGAACGATACTGATGAAGCATGTTCCAACTGCATGATAAAAACCCCACTTAAGATGACTAAAGAAATTATGATACTTTGCATTGGTATTCGTTGTTTTTTGCCTCTACTTAAAAAAGGTACAAGTAGTGAACCGGCGATAATTGTAAGTTGGAATGTTGCTGCAACAAGCCAGCCAGGCCCATAAATCGTTGCGAAGGTAAGAGGCGCATAGAAAAGCCCAAAACCAACCGTACTCCAAATAATCCATGGAAGCGGTTGGTTTTTAATATGCAGAATAACAGGTATGACATTGCGTTTATAGCCAACAATAATGAGTAATAGTGGGAGCATAAAGAAAAAACGTAACGTTGCACTCCATACCCAACTGCCGCCATCCAGTTCCATAGCACGATTTAAAACAAATGTGACGGAGAAAAATAAAGCCGAAAGAATTCCAATTATAGTTGCTTTCATTACGTCACCTCAAATTCACAATAGTACGTTTAATCATACCAAATGTATACGCCAATTGGATAGCTGTTTGCATGCATAAATCTATATCGCCTATGAAAAACTAATGGGTAATGAGGAAAGGAGAGACTATCATGTCAAAGAATCGTAAAGGTCCAAAACAACAAGAACATCCAAATTTACCGTTAAGTCCAAAACAGCCTTATGGAGAACCATTAAGTGGTTCTCATAAAGTAAAAAATAAAAACCACTCAAGGCAAAAAAATAACGCGTCACACGATATGTAAATTTAAAGGCAGTCATCGGGCTGCCTTTTTAGTATTCCAAAAGAAAAGTAAAAACATGTGACTGTAGCCGTCATCATATAATGAATAATAGTAATTATATGAGGAGGTCAAAAAATGGGTATTAAATTAATCAAAATTGCTGTGGTTTACTTTTTAATCGGAATTTCACTTGGTTTATACATGTCAGCTGCACATGTATTTAATCTCGCCACTGTTCATGTTCACATTAATTTGCTTGGGTGGGTTTCTCTTTCCATTGCAGGCATCTTTTATATCCTATTTCCAAATCTGACAAGAACATCTGCGGCAAGAATTCATTTTTGGCTGCACAATATTGGGCTGCCAATCATGATGGCGAGTATTGCCTTAGCAATATTGGGGGCAGGTCAAATCTTTTTCTTATTTGCCACAATCGGTGGGATTCTTACGGTATTAGGAATCTTTTTTTTCGGGTATAACATTTTGCAGAACCTTGGTAAATGATATACTGAAAAAATATCGACTATTACAGGAGAGTATATTTAATGACTGACAAACTAACTGGTCTGGATCCAATCATTTCAGATGACCCTAAGGTATTAATTGCTGGTTCAATGCCGAGTGAAATCTCACTTACGAATCAGGAATATTACGGTAATCCCCGGAATCATTTTTGGGATATTTTATTTGAATTATTTAATCAAGAAACAATTGCTGATTATCAAAGGAAAATAGAATTTATCAAACAACATCATCTTGTATTATGGGATGTAATTGGCGCGTGCCACCGGGTGGGGAGTCTTGATAGTAAAATAACGGAAGAAGAACCAAATGATATTTTAAATTTGCTGGATAACTATGCTTCCATCCGGCTTATTGCCTGTAATGGAACCAAGTCTTTTCAAACATTGAACAAGAACTTTGATTTGGAAAAACTGAGCAATGTTGATGTTCTCAAGCTTCCATCAACAAGTCCAATTCCCGGAAGGTATACAAAAAACTTTGCTGGGAAAGTGGAGGAATGGAAACGTATTTTGACTTACTTACCTGAATAGACTTAAAAGTGAACTAGGGCGAGGGAGTGCGGAACTTGAGTGAAAATCGTTGCAACTGGGGAAGGGGAAAGTCCAACCCGAGAGAGAAATAGCTGTCTCCCGAGTCAGAGGTGTTACGGCCCGTGTTCGGTTTGTTTTCTCCCGACCTGGCCGTTTATTAATTAGCCTGTTTTCGGTATTTTCCCCGGGTCACAGGTTATCTTATTTTTATAACAATTTTTCCTTTTGCATGATGGGTTTCACTTAATTTATGCGCTTCACGCAGCCCATCTTGACTGAATTCGAAAGTGTGACCGATTGTTGTATGAACTTGTTCGTGTTTAATTAATCTGCCAAGTTCTGCGAGTTGTTTACCGCTGGGTTCTAACCAGACAAAACCAGCTTTTATTCCTTTTAATTCCGCATTCTTTTCGTCCGGAGGCTGCGCAATGGATACTAACTTTCCACCCTTTTTCAGTACGTCGAAACTCTTCTCCTGAATATCGCCGCCCATTGTATCGACAACAATATCAAAATCTTCGATAACTTCCTCAAAGTTTTCCTCTTTGTAATTAATAAATTTATCCACTCCAAGCTCTTTTAGAAACGCTTCATTCTTGCCACTGGCAGTTGAAGCCGCGTATGCACCGAAACTTTTAGCAATCTGTATTGCAAAGCTGCCGACTCCGCCTGAACCAGCATGAATAAGAACTTTATCACCAGCTTTTATCGAAGAAAAGTCAACTAGGCATTGCCATGCTGTTAAACCCGCAAGCGGAACTGACGCCGCCTCTTCGAAAGAAAGATTTTCAGGCATTTTCGCTAAAAGATCCTCATCAATAGCTGTATAGTCAGCATAAGTACCATTTTCTGTGGTTTTCGGTCTGGCGAATACATGATCACCGATTTGGAAGTTTGTAACGTTGCTTCCTACATCCTTTACAATTCCGGCAGCGTCCCAGCCTAGTATAATTGGAAAGTTAAACGGCAATTTTTCCTGCAGATAACCTTCACGCAATTTCCAGTCGATTGGATTGATGGATGTTGCATGAAGCTCCACCAATACTTGCTTATCTTCTAAAGCAGGAATTGGAACTTCTTTTTCGATTAATTGATCCGAAGAACCGTATGCTTCAATAACAATTGCTTTCATTTTGTGAATCCTTCTTTCTGTGTTTACTTTTATAAAATAGGGTATTGTACAATAGTTACCCATATAAAATGATAAACCAAGCGTATTTACATTCCTATTTTTTTGTTTTCTAATCATATTACCAAAACTTTGTAGAATAATGATGAAATACGAGCAAATTTACTATATAATAAAATAAAGTATCTATTTTGCAAGTGAATTGCTTATTTATTTATCTTGATATCAAGATAGTCGGAAGCAGTGAAATTATTTAAAATTATTGGTTGTTTTTTTAAAATGGATTGAATAGAATGAAAAGGTGAGCCCGCAAAATTGGGCCGTAAGCTACTACTTACGACCCAGACAGTTTAACGCAAGGTGGCGACGACTTCGTTATCAGGATTGAAAAAGGTAATTATCCAGCTATCTTTCCGACAGGGTAATTACTTTTTTTCATGGCTGTTCACAATCAACAACACAAGCGTCGAAAACATCAGCATCAACTCTAGTACCTTGTCAATTGGAATCACACGCTCATCCCCTTTCTATGGGGTGTAAGCCGCCAATGTAAAAGAAGTCTTTTCCTCCTACTCACCCTACTTTACCTGTCCCCACCATTATACAGCATTAGAAACAATAAATGTTGAAATTGTTAAAAAATGGTACAATGTTCACAGAAGTCTGTCATATTAAATTTTAATTACTTTTTTTGTAATAACCCCCGTAAAAATTATTTGAAGAAATTAAGATTCTGTATAGTGAACCAAAAACAGAGATTATTAAATAATTCCTAACAAATAAAATTAGTTCCAGTTTGTAAAGACGCTGAAAAATACGATGAAATCAACCTTCAATAACGACTGGTTGTTGATATTCCTTGGTATTTTTTTTATTTGCAGATATTATCTGATTTCAATCTGTTTGCCGAAATCGTGTTTATACTTGCGATAAAAACGAATCATTGGTTCAATTGTGTCTTTTAAATCTGGGCATTTTATACCAGACCCTTCTAAATCGGCCACTGCCTGTGAACAATCATAGGAAGACATGATTTCAAAATAATCCATCGCCTCTTTTTCAACCTGTAGCCATTTTCGAATCCTTGCGACCGATAGGGCGTTTTTTGCTAGCGAGAGTGGAACTTGCCCTCTTGGAGTTTTACCCAAATAACTTTCTGATAGCATTTTGTGTAATTCTCTCATCTTGTAAGGTCTAGGATCTGTTAAGTGATAGGTTTTTCCTTCCCCAGCGGTAGCTGTAGCTAGGTAGCTTACGGCCTTTAAGACATAATCGGAAGGAACAAAATTCCCCTCAGGCTCACCGTCACCAAGATATGTCATTATAGGAAGAAAACGCAGGTGGTCGAGGAAATTAAGCATAAAATACATGCCATCAAATTTAATTGTTTCTCCTGTTTTAGAATTTCCTTTCACAATACTTGGGCGAATAATTGTTGTTGGAACAGAACTTTTTTCATTTTCCACCAATAACTCTGCTTCATATTTTGTTTGTTCGTAATGGTTTCTGAATGTTTGCCCCATTGAAAGTTCATGTTCATATATTTTGCCTTCGCGTGTCCCGGAAACATAGGCAGTACTGAAATAAGTATAGCGGACAAGCTTGTCCAAAGTCTTAACCCAGCAATTAACATTTTTTGTCCCGTTTACATTTACATCAAATGCAAGCTCTTTTGGCACAGCCAGATCATAAATTGCAGCAAGATGGAATACATGGGTGACAGATTTCTGTAACGACTCATTAACTTCCGAAGAGATAGCGAGTCCGGATTCTGTGATATCACCAATTACAATGGAGAATATGTTAGCTGGAATTGAATTTTTATTTGCGAAGCTTTTTATTTCCTCCCTAGCTTTCTTTTCCTGGGAAGGTAACACCAACAAGTGAATATGTTTGATGTCCTGTTGGTGGTCGTCGATGAGTTGGCGAATTAAGCTTGAAGCAAGAAAACCTGGGTAACCTGTCATGAGATAAATATGTTCCATTCAATCGCCCTCCTTAATGGTATGGTCTAATTATAAAACAAAGATAGTAGTTTTAATAGTGTGATAATTAAAAATAGCAAGCATGCAAGAGGGGAATGCTTTTTTGGTGAAGGGACCCCTGCACATCTATTAAACGGAAAAACAGGTTGTCGTGAATGGAACAATTCCAATATAAGATAACATTACGTACCATTTCACATAGGATAGGAAAAGAACCTATAAGCATGAAAGGGCGGAATGATATGTATTATCCAAATCCGAATCACTATAGGCACAATCCCACACGAATTATGACTGTATTTGGAAATGCAAGTCTCTCATTTAATCCGGATGTAGTAAGTATTAATTTAGAGGTTATGACAGAAGATATGCAACTAAGCCAAGCCCAGCAGGAAAATTCCCGTAAAATGAATCAGGTTATCCAATCCCTTTTGAAGTTAGGTATTCCCAGGGAAAAAATCCAAACAACCGGATATAATATAACCCCAATGTATAATTACAATGATGGAAAACAAGAATTTCGAGGCTATCGTGTTTCCAATGCAATTACGGTGCAGATCAGCCATATTGATCGAGTAGGGGAAATTATTGATGCAGCAATACAAAATGGTGTAAACCAAGTTTCCAATATCCAGTTTTTGATTGAAGATAAGCAATCTGCCTATCAACAGGTGCTTAGTGCTGCTCTGCAGAATGCGGTTGATGAAGCTCAGGTAATTGCAGAAACATTAACGGTAAATTTCGATCCAACACCAATTAAAATAGTTGAAGAATCAACGGACGCGCAACAAGCACTTAAAACTTTTTCAACCTTGGATAGCAGCGTATCTACTCCTATAGAACCTGGTCAGCTTATCGTCCGTGCAACTGTTAAAACCCAATTTCAGTTCGGAATGTAGCAGGGACTGGATAGAATGAAATAGAATTTAGTAATAACAAAATGCAGACGATATATTAAATCAATTGCAGTTTATATGAATAATACTATCTAAAAGACTCATGTTAAAAATAGGAGGTGCTTATAATGGGAAAAGACCGTCAGGAAAAGAAGCTAAAAGAAAGTGGTCGTGTGGAATCAGACAGGGATGTGGGTCTTCGTTATAAAGGAGCGACAAAGATGTCAAGCCCAGAAGAAGCCAGAAGATTAAATGATGGTAAGAAATAAAAGCAAGCGATAGCGATTCATCCTTCTGGAAAGAGGCTGGGACAATAGTGATTCAGTCATAGAGAAATCCGAACTATGATTCCAAATTTTTTAATTAGAAATTGGATTAGTTCGGATATTTTTTTTGGCTGTTTTTGTAAATCTTACATAAAGCTAAAAAAAGTGGTGATTTTTAAAATTTCAGATTGACGTGGGCTCGTCTGTTATTCAAAATTAGCCGGCGCTAAATTTTGTGGGATTTTTGGTTGTTCCATCTTAATTTTACTTGCCATATAATCATTCTTTATTGGAGATTAGTTTCAGTGTACCACACTTTAGAAGTGCCTTAAGTAATGGCTCAAATGAAAACGCAGTGATCATAGACCGTCTTCCCTCGGATAATTTAAACCAGCTTCCTTCGTTGTTGAATTTTGCTATACAGGACTTTACTGCTATAATATCAAAATATGATATTTTTTTAACCTTAAATGAATGGTTATTCATTTTTGAACATTGGAGATAGGGACGGTATAAATGAAGAACATCTGGAGAATTTTTAAAACGGATAGTAAAAACATCGGAACGAATTGGGTTGCGGCAATATTGATTGGTGGTCTGATCCTACTGCCATCTCTGTATGCTTGGTTTAATATTGCTGCATCATGGAATCCATATGGACAAACAGACCAAATTCCTGTAGGTGTGGTAAATGAGGATGCCGGGGCAATGGTTCGTGATAAAAAGATTGATGTAGGAAAAGAACTGGTTGAGACATTAAAGGACAATGATGATATGGACTGGCGGTTTGTCAATCGCGATAAAGCCATGGACAAGGTGGAATATGGTGATTATTATGCTGTAATCGTAATTCCTGAGAACTTCTCCAAAAAGCTTGCGACAGTCATTTCAGATAATCCAAAAAAAGCATCGGTCGAGTATTATGTAAATGAAAAGATAAATGCTATCGCACCAAAGATTACCGAGAAGGGTGCAAGTGTCATTGTAGATAATATCAGCAGTAATTTTGTTTCAACGGTGAACGGCGTTATTTTTGATATGTTTAATGACCTTGGACTGGAAATAGAAAAGGACCTGCCGGATATTAAGAAATTCGAGAACTATATTTTTAAAATGGAGAAAGACCTCCCAAGGATTAAACAATTGATTAATGAATCATTGACAGATGCTTCCAGTGCCGAAGAAATCATTAATAAGGCGCAGGGGATGGTTCCAAAGGCAAAGCAAACAACAAATGACGGATTAGCAATCATCAACGATACCACAGCATTTTTAACGGAAGCCGAGAATCGATTAAACGAAATAGCACCGAAAGTAAAAGCAGATTTAAAGAAAGTACAGAATATGGCAGAAAGTGCGAATGACTACATTACGAAGATTCAATCGGCCGATATCGATTTTAGTGCCGGTGACCAATTAACAGATCAAGTTTTACAGCGGGTTAATGGTGGAATCCAGACCATTGAAACAATCGAAAAAGCATTGAATCAGTTAAAAGAAACAAATAACGCAAACAAAAGTCAAGGTGAGGAACAACAAGCACAACAACAATCGGATCAGCAAATCAATCAGGCACTGCAGCAATTAGCAGCACTGAAAGCTGGTCTGCAAGAGGTAAAAGGTAATATCACAGAAATTAATTCGTTCATTGGTGAGAAAAAACAGCAGGTCGATAACAGACTGGCTGAACTTCAAACCAAAACAGCAAATGTTAACACAAAAATTGACGCGTTCATGAAAGAATACACGGAATCAATTGAACCTACCATATTAGCAGAAGTAGCCAAAGCGAAAGGAACGCTGGCAAACGCAAAGGAAATGCTGAGCGGAATTCAGGAAACGATACCTGAAGTTGAACGTATTTTAAATAGGACAGAAGATAATTTAGGAAAGGGAGAAGATAAACTAGGATATATCTCCAGTCAATTTCCATACGTTAATGCTAAGGTTAATCAATTAGCGGATCGAATCAGGGAAATTCAGGGCGAGACAGATATCAATGAAATAATTGAGCTCCTGCAAAATGACCCGGATGCGGAGAAGAGTTTCTTTTCCGAACCAGTTCAACTTAATCAGAACAAGCTTTTTCCGATTCCTAATTATGGCTCTGGCATGACACCTTTTTATACGGTGCTAGCGATATGGGTTGGCGCATTATTATTAATTTCGTTATTGGCAACTGATGTAAAAAGTTCTGAATTGTATTCGGTGAGGCAAGTATACTATGGAAGGTTTTTAACCTTTTTAAGTATTGGCTTTCTGCAAACAATTATCGTCTCTTTGGGGGATATTTATTTAATAGAGGCCTATATCAAGCAACCATTATGGTTTATCCTGTTTGGGCTATTGAGCTGTCTGGTATTCATGGCGATTGTCTATACATTGGTATCGGTTTTTGGCGATGTTGGAAAGGCAATGGCTATTGTATTTCTTGTATTGCAAATCGCTGGGTCAGGGGGAACATACCCCGTCGTTTTACTGCCCGAGTTTTTCCAAACGATCAATCCTTTCTTACCATTTACGTATGCAATTGATTTGATGCGTGAAGCAGTTGGCGGGATTGTCTGGGAACGTGCAATACATGACGTAACTTTTCTATCCTTGTTTGGAATCGGCGGGCTATTAATTGGAACATTTTTAAAAGCCTCGATCAACAAAAAGACCAATGTACTGATGAAAAAATCCAAGGATTCGGGATTATTTCACTAATGGTTCTTCAAGTTAATTGTTTTATTAAAATACTTGTGTTTGATAAAATGAGTTGGTAGCTCAATTTACAAGGAGAGATAACATGCAAATTAATGAAGAGGCGCGATCGGATTTATATAGCGAAGTAAATGGGTTATCTGATGAAGAGTTAAATAAAAAACCCGCCGCTGATGAATGGTCAATTAAAGAAATAATGGAGCACTTATTTTTAATGGAAGGTGCAATAACAAAAACGATCATTGATCAATTGGAGAATGGGGAAGTGGTGAACGCTGACCTTAAACCAATTGAGGCGACAACGAATCGGTCAACAAAAGTGAATGCCCCTGATTTCGCTGTGCCTAATGACGACTTTGCGACATTGGATGAGCTGAAGCTGAAACTTACTGCGACGCATCAAGGATTGGTAAAGATTGCTGAGTCTGCTGATGAAAAAGAATTAGAGCAGAAAGGATTCACACATCCTGCCTTTGGGCAAATGAGTTTAAAACAATGGATTCCATTTGTTGGGTACCACGAAAAAAGACATACATTACAAATTAAAGAGGTTAAAGAAAAATTAGGAATATAGGTTAGCACACAGGACGGGCAGCATTTGCTGCCCGTCCTGTTGTGTCAAGAAATACCAACCCGAATTGGCAGAAATAAAGCCGTATTTCCTGTATAATGGAAGTAACACTTGCTCGAAAAAGGGGAATCTGTGTGAAGAAAAAAAGAGGCTTAAAACTATTAATTGGAATAATTAGTATTCTAGTAATTATAGATATTGCTGCTAGTTTTTATTTTTATAATCTGGCAATTGAACGAAATACGAAAGATTTTTTACAAGGAAACGCTGATTTGGAAGTCTCCGCCGAAGCGATGGAAGTTTTTACAGAGGGCGACTGGCGAGCATGGGAAGATAAACAGGACTTTAAACGGTGGGAGCTTACATCGTTTGATGGTTTAAAATTAAATGCCTATTTTTTACCCGCAAAAGAGCCAACAAATAAAACTGTTATTTTAGCACATGGCTATTTAGGATCAGGACTTGATATGGGGCTATATGGTAAATATTATTATGAAAAACTCGGCTATAATATATTGATGCCGGATGCACGCGGTCAGGGTGAGAGCGAAGGAGATTATATTGGATTTGGCTGGCATGACCGTCTCGATTACGTAAAATGGATTGATCTGGTTAAGGAAAAGCTGGGTGACGACTCTGAAATTGTATTACATGGTGTATCCATGGGAGCGGCAACTGTTTTGATGACAAGTGGCGAGGATTTACCGGATAATGTAAAAGCTATTGTTTCAGATAGTGCATATACGAGTGTTGAAGATTTATTTGCCTACCAGATGAAGCGGATGTATCATTTGCCTAAAGTCCCATTCTTAACAAGTACTAGTTTGGTAACCGAACTCAGAGCCGGCTATAATTTTGAAGAAGCATCTGCACTAAAGCAAGTTAAAAAGACAGACATTCCAATTCTGTATTACCACGGAAACGCCGATACGTTTGTACCAACGCGAATGGCACATGAATTATATAAGAATACGGCAAGTCCAGCCGAAATCATGACAATTGATAATGCCGGGCATGGAGAAGGATTTGTTGTTGAAAAAGAGGCATACGTGAAAAAGTTACGTTCTTTTTTGGGTAAATATGTGAACTAAGGCTGGGACAAAAGTGTTTTAGCCAGAGAGAAATCCGAACTATGATTCAATTCTTTGATTAGAATTTGAAGTAGTTCGGATTTTTTCTTGTCTGTTTTTGTAAACTTAAAGCTAAAAAGTATGCGCTGGATTGTTTTCCGCTGCGGACCGTTGCGCACCTTAGGGCACGGCTTCAGCCTCCTTGCCCCGGCAAGGGACACTACGAACGCCAAACTTAAGCGTACGCGGTCCCTTGCTTATGCGTCCACTTCTAAACAGGGCGCTTGCGCTTTTCTCACAAATATTTCTCAAACCAGCGACAAATATGATGCAATCGCTCGATTCGCATCAATGGTTCTCCGCTTCGACTTAATTCATGACTTGCGCCAGGGAAGCGAACGAATTCAACCTGTTTTTTTAGATGTTTTAATGTAATAAAGAGTTGTTCCCCCTGTTCAATTGGACAACGCAGATCTTCTTCCCCATGAACGATTAACAGCGGCGTGTCCACTGCCTTCGCATATTTCAAGGGGGAGAAATCCCACAACTTCTTCGGGTCATCCAATAGATTTTCACCTAATTCCCATTCGGTGAAGAAGTAGCCAATATCACTTACTCCGTAAAAGCTAAGCCAGTTGGATATTGAGCGCTGCGTTACTGCGGCCTTAAAGCGATTTGTGTGCCCGACAATCCAGTTTGTCATAAATCCGCCATAACTGCCACCAGTAACGCCGAGGCGGTCTTGATCAATGAAATCATAATTTTTCAAGGCATAGTCAACTGCCTGCATGAGATCCGAATAGTCTTTACCGCCATAGTCTCCGCGGCATGCCGTAACAAATTCCTGTCCATATCCATGGCTGCCGCGCGGGTTAGTATATAAAACAACGTATCCTTTTGCTGCAAGCAATTGCATTTCATGGAAAAAGGTTTGTCCATACATGGCATGTGGTCCCCCATGAATTTCAAGGATAAACGGGTATTTTTCATTTTCATTAAAATCAATGGGATGTAATATCCACCCCTGAATTTCAAAGCCATCTTCAGCTTCTACTGTTATCGTTTCCGGTTCTGAAAGGGCAACTTCTTGTAAAAATTCAGCATTGGCATTCGTTAGTCGAGCAAGTTTGCCATCTTTCAATTGATAAAAGTTACATGGATTTGTTGGGGTGCTGATTCCTAGAACAAAAGATTCAGACTTGTCGTTATAAGAAAAACCAAATACATGATTATTATCTTTGTAAAGAACTGCAATTCCACCTTGCAAATCAGCTTGATAAAGTCCTGTGGCACCATGATCCGTTCCAATAAAAAACAAGGCGTCACCGCTACCTGACCAGACAGGACCTGTTGTTGACTGGCCCATGCGTGTATCGCCAATCATCATATCACCAAGTGGCATGTCGATTGATTCACTTAAACAAGTTCTTGCTTTAGTTGTAAGATCAAACACGAATAGTTCATCCTGAGTCGCCCCAGCATAAGCAAACTCATTACCAAAACAGGCTATTTTATCACCTTTGGGGGAGAAAGAGGCATTGCTATAGGACCCTTTCCCGTTTGTTAACTTTTCCATTCCTTTTGTATCTGTATGTAATAAAAATAGATCGTTTGTTAACGATGAATCTTCGTCCGCATCAAGATTTGCTGAAAAAAGAATAAGACTTCCATCAGGCGATATATCCTCATAATCATAATCGGCATCCCCGTGGGTTAGCTGAATAAATTGCTCCGAAGCTAAATTATATTGAATGATCTGGGTTCTTTTCTCATCGCGAAAACCACTCCCATTGGCCTTGTGCTTCAACCGATTAATTACAATTGGTTCCTTTGCTTTGTCTTCTGCTTCTTTTTTCTTTTCGTCTTTTGTATGTTCCTTTTGTTCCTGTACATTATCATCCTTTTCCAATCGTGCACTGAAAATGATTTGGTTTCCATCTTTTGACCATGAAGGATTAACAGCCCCATTTTTAAACGTAGTAAGCTGACGGGCCTCGCCCCCATCGGTATGGGCGAGCCACAGTTGTGGAACACCGCTTCTGGTAGATTGGAAAACTAAATGTTGTCCGTCAGGGGAAAAGCGGGGATTGCAATTTTTAGCATCCTCATCGAAGGTCCATTGTCTTGGTTCGGAGTCTGTTAGCTTTTGCGTATAGAGTTGGGATTCATATTTATTATCCTTATTTATTGAGGTTGAAACAAAGGCATATGCATCACCATTTGGTGCGTGTTGCGGGTCACTATAAACTTCTATTTGTGTAAGGTCTTCCGCTGTTAGCGGGCGTTTCGCATCTGACATGAAAAGTCCTCCTAAACAATAAAATAGTTTCATCAAGTTTAAACTATTTCGCAAATCGAAGCAAATAGAATAGTAGAATTTTGGGAAAGTTCATACTGGTTAGGATTAAAAAATGTTTTCGATTCTATTCCCAAGATATATCGGCCAAATTTCAGATATAACAGCCAATCCCCACAGGATAAGAAAAAGCCCCCTGGTAGGGAGCTCTTCGACATTGTCTAATTCGTTTGTTCAATTTTCTTGTCGCTAATATTGGCATCTTCTTCGTATGCGCGTTGCAACTTTCTAGTTATCGGCCCTGGATATCCGTTGCCGATTTTTGAATCATCTACTGTGATAATCGGCAGCACTTCTGATGTGCTGCTTGATAAAAACATTTCATCAGCAAGTGCAATATCTTCAACAGTAAAGCCTTCCTCGTTAAAGGGAATATTCAAATCTTTAGCAAACTGTTCTACTCGCATCCGCACACAGCCATGCAAGATCCTTTTTGTGGCAGGGTACGTATAAATAGTACCATCTTTTATCAAATATACATTTGAAGAACTGCATTCGGTAACCATACCATCCTTGTGCAAAATAGCCTCATATGCGCCTTGTTCGCTTGCTGTTTGTTTAGCCAGCACATTCGGTAATAGATTTAAACTTTTAATATAACAATATTCCCAGCGGATATCCCGTTCGGTAATTGCCTTCACACCATCCTGTAAGTTGGTTACATTCCTTGCCTGTTCCTGAATATAACCATACACATTTGCGTCAATACCTACAGGGAAAATGTGGTCTCGTGATGCTGAACCTCGTGACACTTGTAAATATAATTTCGCATCAGCTGTAACAACATTTTTTTGAATTAAATTGTTTAATAGATTGGTAAGCTCTTCCTTTGTAAAAGGAAGTCTGATTTTCACTGCCTCAGCAGATCGGAAGAATCGATCAATATGTTCTTTCATTAAATAATAGTTGCCCTTGTAAATACGGATAACTTCATACACACCATCGCCAAATTGCATGGCGCGTTCCTCAAAGGGATAGTGCAAATTATCCCGGTGAATAAACTTTGTCTGTGACAACATGATTGGATATACGGACATTCTCTTCGCCTCCCCGTCAAGCATACGTCTATCTTATCGTTATCTTTCATCATTGTAAATGGTTGTTTTCACGCATATTAGGCAGGGTCGTTTTTCGAAAAATTTAAATTAACCCTTGCTTGATAAATGCAAACTTGCTATAATAGTAAACATCTTCTTAAAAAGGTTGTCGAATTTTGCGGGTGTAGTTTAGTGGTAAAACCTCAGCCTTCCAAGCTGATGATGAGGGTTCGATTCCCTTCACCCGCTCCATACATATGTCATAACGCAGTGTTTCGTAGCAAACTACGAAGCGTTGCGTTTTTATTTAGGTTCAGAAAATAAATAGGAGGGATATGCATTATGGATAAACTTATTCAAAATTTACGATTGCTCGATGGAAAAAGTTATAAAGCGTATAAAAGCATTCAGGGAAATTACAAGTTCAATAAATTTGACTTAGTTATAGATTATGTCCAAGGGGATCCGTTTGCTACTCCGTCAAAAATTCGTATTATTGTACCTAATAAATATCGTCAAATAAACGAAAATTGGTTATCAACTTATTACCGCAGAACAGCAACAGAGAACCGTATCGCAAGGGCTGTTGGACATGCGGTTTATCATAATTCTTTAACTGTTAGGGGATCGGGGAAAAGTGGGCTCATTCAATTTGATGCTCCACACCAGGAAGTCCTGGAGCGAAGTGCTGTTTCGATTTCTGCTGAAGCAACCATTATTTGTTTATCAGTGGGCTTACCTGCAAATGGCCGTAGAATAAATGGTAAAGAGGCAGAAAAACTGTTCAAACAAGCTATTCCATCCATAATTAACAAATCCATTTTTACAATTTCAGACAGGGAAATTGAACAAGCGAATATACTGGCTGATCAACAACAGGCTATCCGTGAAAAGATGAAAGCCCATAATTGGATTGCCTTCATTGCGAATGGGTCTATTTTGCCGCGGGCAAGTGGAGTAAGTGATCGTCCGTTAAAACAGGCTGTTCCATTTACTAGTCCCACTGAAAATGAAGTTGAAATCTCAATTCCGCATCGCGAGCAGCTACTCAAGGGCATGGCCATCAAAAGTGGTATTACACTAATAGTGGGTGGTGGCTATCACGGGAAGAGCACATTACTGGAAGCCATTGAACGAGGGGTATACAATCATACATCAAAAGACGGGCGTGAATATGTATTAACAGACCCTGATGCAGTCAAGATCCGAGCCGAGGATGGCCGCCAGGTAACAGGCGTTAACATCTCACCATTTATTACCAACCTGCCACACAAGCAGGATACAGATTTCTTTACCACAGAAAATGCCAGTGGAAGTACCTCACAGGCAGCAAATGTAATGGAATCACTGGAAACCGGAGCGACAACATTACTTATCGATGAGGATACAAGTGCAACCAATTTTATGATCCGTGACCAACGGATGCAACAACTGGTTAAAAAGGAACAAGAACCAATTACCCCATTTATTGATAAAGTGAAACAGCTTCATAATCAAATGTCAGTATCTGCCATTATTGTAATGGGGGGTTCCGGTGACTATTTTGATGTAGCAGATGATGTTATAATGATGGAAGAATATGTTCCAAAGAATGTTACCAAAAGAGCAAAAGAAATAGTTGCTGAATATCCAGCAAAACGCAGCCATAAGGGTGAAGATAGTTTTGGGAATGTTTCGCACCGTCAATTGGAACAATCCGGCTTGCAGACAACAAAAGGAAAACGATCCAAGGTTCAAGCTAAAGGATTAACCAAAATCCTTATGGGTAAAACAGAAATAACGTTTGACCAAACAGAACAACTTGTGGATTCTTCACAAACAAGAATGATTGCGGAAATTATTCAGTATTTGGATAAAACAAACGCGCTGGCCAAATCCCAGCCCCTAAAAGAATTACTAATTAAAGTAAACGAACAGATAGATAAAAAAGGGCTCTCGTCATTCACAGCACATCCTGATCAACATCCAGGCGATGTAGCCCGACCGCGTACCTATGAAATTGCGGCAGTATTAAATCGTATACGCACATTAAAGGTTAAGCAGTAATTGGACTTGCAATACCAGGAGGCAATAACCATGAATCATGAGGCAGTAAAGCAGGAAATCATTGAATATAGTAAAAAGATTGGTATTGATAAAATTGGTTTTGCCTCTGCCGATGTCTTTTCAGAATTAAAAGAAAGGCTTAAACGACAGCAGGATTTAGCCTATTATTCAGGTTTCGAGAAGGGGTCGATTGAGGAGCGAACAGAGCCAGAGCGTCTGCTTCCTGAAGCAAAGTCCATTATTTCCATTGCTATCGCTTATCCATCACGAATGAAAAATGCACCGAAAAGTACTAAAGAAGCAAGACGAGGTATCTTTTGCCGGGCATCCTGGGGCACGGATTATCATGTAATTTTACGTGATCGGCTGGCTAAACTCTCATCCTTTATTAAAGAAAAATTCCCTGAGTCCGAGGATAAATTAATGGTGGATACTGGCGAATTATCGGATCGCGCGGTGGCTGAACGGGCAGGTATTGGCTTCAGCGGAAAGAACACATCGATTATTACTCCTGAATTTGGTTCCTTTGTGTACCTTGGCGAATTAATTACCAATATCCCGTTTATCCCGGATAGCCCTGTCGATGACAGCTGTGGGGATTGTACGAAATGTTTGGACGCTTGCCCAACAGGTGCGCTTATTCAGGGAGGACAGTTAAATGCACAGCGCTGTATTGCATTTCTTACACAAACGAAGGATTATTTACCAGATGAATTTCGGACCAAAATTGGTAATCGGGTGTATGGCTGTGATACCTGTCAGGTAGTCTGCCCTAAAAATCAAAAGATCGATTTTCATATTCACCCAGAAACGGAGCCGGAACCGGAAATCGCTAAACCTAGACTACAACCAATGCTGCGAATATCTAACCGTGAATTTAAAGAAACATTTGGTCATATTGCGGGCGCATGGCGTGGTAAGAAACCTTTGCAGCGAAATGCCTTGATTGGTCTTGCGCATTACAAGGACGAGTCAGCAGTCGGTGAAATAATTCAGGTTATGGAAAATGATCCGCGCCCCGTAATTCGCGGAACGGCAGCATGGTCACTCGGGAAAATTGGAACTTCCGAAGCTTATGCTGCAATTGAACATGCACTTAAAACAGAACAGGATGAAGGCGTTCGCTATGAAATGGAAAAAGGACTTGATTTTCAACACGATATTTCTGCCAAATAGATAGGGGAGATAAGAAATGGAACAAGTACGTCTTTATTACGATGAAATGGATTCACCAATTGGTATACTTACACTAATAAGCAATGGGGAAAAACTTGTACGAATCGAATATGGCGAATTGAAGGACAGAGGTGATCAAATGGATAAATGGCTGATACGATATTTTGGCGATGTAGCATTTATTCATTCCGAAGACAAAATGGAACCTGTCATAAACCAGCTTCAAGCATATTTTAATGAACAAAAACGAGACTTCACACTTGATTTTGAATTTAATGGAACACCTTTTCAGCAAAAGGTATGGCAAGCTCTAGTCGATAACATTCCATATGGGGAAACGAGATCTTACAAAGATATAGCTGTTGCTATTGGTAATCCGAAGGCTGTCCGGGCTGTTGGGGGAGCAGTAAATAAGAATCCGTTTTCCATCATCGTGCCCTGCCACCGTGTAATTGGTGTCGGAGGGCAGATGGTCGGATACAATGGTGGTCTGGATAAAAAGGAATATTTACTCGCCCATGAAAAACATATCTAAAACATTACTTAGGGAATCTTTTTATCAATTTAGGCAAGCCCCTCCCCATACACTAATATGGGGAGGGGTTTATTATGGAAAAATTGGTGGATTATTGGCAGGACTTTTTTCAGCGGGAACACCAGGAAGATAACTGGTGGACAAGGAAAAAGGCCCTTTGTGAAAAACGGGGTGTTACCATTGTACGAATTCAGGGGGAAGGTCATTTGCATCAGGAATTGCGTTACGAGGGGAAACAACAGCTTCAATATCTTCTTCACTTAAAAATGCTGATGAAGCAGGGTGGTAATCTTTACCAGGAAGAACAGCATATCCCGTATCAATTTGAATTACAGAACAATTCGATAAGTAACCATAAGGTAAGAGAAATGGAACAACCACATGAATTAGTGACACGCGAACCTGAATTATCAAATTCAGCCATCAATGACGTCCGGTTTAATTACGACCGTCTCGCAGCTATTAAATATGCGAATCATTGGTGGAACAGTTATAATCCTGCTTACCGGCAGTTTGATGTAGACTGTACGAATTATATATCCCAATGTCTTCATGCTGGCGGCGCACCAATGACTGGCGCCCCCAATCGAGGCAGGGGATGGTGGTATGGCGCTTCTAACTGGAGTTTCAGCTGGGCAGTTGCCCATTCACTCAGATGGTATTTAAGTGGGTCATCATCCGGACTTAAAGGGAAAGAAATGGAAGCGGCAACGGATCTCATTCCAGGGGACGTTATATGCTATGATTTTGAAGGTGATGGCAGATGGAATCATAATACAATTGTTGTTGCAAAGGATGGTAATGGAGAACCACTTGTTAATGCACATACATCTAATAGTACACATCGCTATTGGTCTTACGAAGACTCAACAGCCTGGACACCAAATATTGCATATAAATTTTTTCGGATTGGGGAGTAAGTGATATACTTATGTAGTTATTAAAGAAGAAGGAGAATGAATGTGAGTTTACATGTAGTTTTATTTCAACCAGAAATTCCCGCAAACACGGGTAATATAGCAAGAACCTGCCTGGCGACAGATACAACCCTGCATTTGATCCATCCGCTTGGATTTTCCACGGAAGATAAAATGCTGAGGCGGGCTGGACTTGATTATTGGAAACACGTTGATATTCGTGAATATGAATCAATCGATGAATTATATCGTACATATCCAAATGGAAATTACTATTATATTGAAAACTTTGGTACAAAGCATTATACCGATTATGATTACAGTAAGGTCGATGAGGATTTGTTTTTTGTGTTTGGACGTGAGACCGATGGGATTCCAAAGCATTTATTGGAAGGAAAAGAAGATAAGTGCTTACGCATCCACATGAATGAGAAAGTCCGATCATTAAATTTGTCAAATACCGCCGCAATTATTATTTATGAAGCGCTCAGACAGCAAGACTTTGCTGGATTAAAATAAGGATGGACTGATAAATAAAACCGTCATGCTTAACATGACGGTTTTATTATTGATCCTTTTTAGCTACTCCCGGTTTTGCATCATGGCCTGCTGTAAAGATGGACACGACAAATGTCACACTTACTCCTAATAGTAATGCCAAGTCAACTGTCATGCTGCTTGCCTCCTTTAAATATATATGTATCCACTTGTATCAAATTTAATGTCTTTATTATAGCCTATTTATTTTAAAATGTGAACCATTGGTATATTATTTTTGCCGAGTTGTTAACATGTATACGACATGTTTTAAACGTTTTGTCATATTTTGCGGAATAAGACAATTCATTTGTTGTTTATGAACATAAAATAGGGTATATTAGTTGATGAAGTCGTATGACAGTTCTATAATGAATACTGGATGAAAAAGCCGTTTATCAACGGAGAAAGTTAACTTCTAATGGGGGTATAAGACGTGGCACAGAATGAAGAATCCAATGAGAGATTCTGGGAAAAATTTTATGGTCCAAATATTGGGTATGTGGAAGAGCAATATGACTTGTTTAAAGAGGATCCTGAATCAGTAGATCCATCTTTAAAAGAAGTTTTTGAAGAGCATGGAGCCCCTGAATGGACGCATTCAAATAATGTTGAAGCTCAAGCAGTATCAGCATCAACTTCCATAAATGATATTAAGAAACTAACCTCAGCTATGAAACTCGTTGAGGCTATTCGTCGTTATGGACATTTGGAAGCGGATATTTACCCGGTTGGACTTTCAAAACAGCGTGAAACGGAACTCGTTAAGCCGAGCGCATATGGACTTAGTGAAGAAGATTTAAAAAGCATTCCTGCACAATGGCTTTGGGAAGATGCTCCAAATGGGGTCGACAATGGCTATGATGTAATAATGGAATTGAAAAAATATTATTCAGGAACAATTACGTATGAATTTGATCATGTGAATAATGACGCAGAACGCAAATGGTTAATGGAATTAATTGAAGCAGGCAATGCTCGGATGTCACTTTCTGATGAGGAAAAGAGACAGTTGCTTGAGCGCCTTGCCCATGTGGAAGGCTTTGAAGGGTTCTTGCAAAAGACATTTGTCGGACAGAAGCGCTTTTCAATTGAAGGTCTTGAAGCTATGGTACCGATGCTGGATCGAATCGTTAAGTACGCGACGAGAGATAAAATTGAACATATTATGATGGGAATGGCTCACCGGGGCCGTTTAAGCGTGCTTGCGCATGTTTTAGGCAAGCCTTACGATAAAATCTTTTCAGAATTCCACCATTCGCCAGATAAGGAATTAATACCATCAGAAGGTTCAACAGGCATAAACTATGGTTGGACCGGCGATGTTAAATATCATTTTGGTGCAACAAAGGATGTAAGAGATGGAGATGAAACTACAACTCGAATTACGTTAGCACATAATCCATCACACCTTGAATTTGTAAATCCGGTTGTTGAAGGTTTCGCCCGCGCGGCACAGGATGATCGTTCAGAATCGGGTTATCCAAATCAGGATATGAATAAGGCATTTCCTGTCGTGATTCATGGGGATGCTGCATTTATTGGTGAGGGTGTAGTTGCGGAAGCATTAAATTTAAGTGGCCTTCCTGGTTATAAAACAGGCGGATCGCTACACATCATTGCAAACAATCTGGTTGGTTATACGACAAATCAGCGAGATGGACGTTCAACACGATACGCCAGCGACTTGGCAAAGGGCTTTGAAATCCCAATCATTCATGTGAATGCTGATGATCCAATTGCTTGTGTATCTGCAATCAAGATTGCCTATGATTATCGTCAAAAGTTTCATAAAGACTTTTTGATCGATTTGGTTGGATATCGTCGTTATGGCCATAACGAAATGGATGAGCCAAGAACTACACAACCGCTTCTTTATCAAAACATTGACAAACATCCTACGGCAGCTAACGTTTTTGCTAAGGAAATGGAAGAAAAGGGTATAGTTGATAGTGATGGTTTTAAGAAAATCAAGAACGATGTTGAAGAAAGCCTGCGTAATATCTACGAAGGCATGAAGGAAAACGATACTGGTGAAGCAGTAGCACAAAGCATGCCAAAAGAATTAACAAATGGACTTGATCAATTTGAAACAGCTGTTCCTCTTGATACATTGAAGACTTTGAACAAGAATATGCAGAATCGTCCTGAAGGGTTTACCGGGTTTAAGAAGCTTGAGAAAATCCTGAAACGTCGTGAAAATGTATTGGAAGAAGGAAACAAAGCCGACTGGGGTGCTGGCGAGGCACTGGCATATGCTTCTATCTTGAATGATGGTATTCCAATCCGTCTTACTGGTCAGGATACTGAACGTGGTACATTCGCACATCGCCATTCTGTTTTACATGATATTAAAACAAATGAGAAATATTGCTTGATGCATGGTCTTGAAGATGCGAAGGCTTCGTTTGATGTTCGGAACAGTCCATTATCCGAGGCTGGGGTTTTAGGCTTTGAATATGGATATAGTGTACAATCACCAAATACATTGGTGCTTTGGGAAGCGCAATTTGGTGACTTTGCAAATGCTGGTCAAGTGATTTTTGATCAATTTATTGCAGCAAGTCGTGCAAAGTGGGGCGAAAAGTCAAACATGATTATGCTTCTCCCGCATGGTTATGAAGGCCAGGGACCAGAGCACTCCAGTGCGCGGTTAGAGCGTTATTTACAGCTTGGTGCTGAAAATAACTGGATTGTTGCAAATGTGACTTCGTCGGCACAGTTCTTCCATTTAATCCGCCGTCAGGCAGCAATGCGCGGACGTGAAGAAGCCAGACCGTTAATTTTAATGACACCGAAAAGCTTGCTGCGTAATCAACGTGTTGCATCCGTGGCTAAGGAGTTCACAGAAGGTAAGTTCCAGCCTTTACGTCAACAGCCTAATCTAAAGGTAAGTAAGAAGAATGCAACACGCTTATTGATTGGAAGCGGCAAGGTGATGGTTGATATTGAAGAGGCTATTGACAATTCAGAAGCAAACTTTGACTTTTTACGCGCAGTGCGCTTGGAACAAATCTATCCATTCCCTAAAAAGGAATTGGAAAAGGTTATCAAGGAACTTCCTAATTTAGAAGAAATTGTTTGGGTGCAAGAAGAACCGAAAAATATGGGGGCTTGGGAGTTTGTCGATGATTTTTTGAGAGACTTGCTCCAAGAAGGTCAAACATTACGTTATATTGGCCGACCAAGACGTTCATCACCAGCAGTTGGGATACCTAATGTGCACAAAACGGAGCAAAACCAATTAGTACAAAAAGCGATACAACCGATAGAAGGAGGAGATTCCAGTGAAAGAGATTAAAATTCCAGAGCTAGCAGAATCAATTACAGAAGGAACTATTGCCGAATGGTTAGTAAAAAAAGGCGATAAGATTGAGAAAGGTGACCCCGTTGTTGAACTGGAAACAGATAAAGTCAATGTGGAAGTCAACTCAGATTTTGCTGGTGTTCTTGTGGAAATCGTGAGCGAAGAAGGCGACGATGTTGAAGTAGGAGATATCATAGCAAAAGTAGATGAAAATGGTGAAGCTGGCGGTGACTCTTCTGAGCAAGAAGAGGCTCCAAAAGAAGAGAAAAAAGAAGAAGCTCCTAAAGAAGAACCAAAAGAATCTCCGAAAAAAGAAGAAAAGAAAGAAGAACAATCAGAAGACAATAAGCAAGATGTTATTGCATCTCCTGCAGCTAGGAAACGCGCACGTGAACTAAATATTGATTTGAGCTCTATCAGCCCGCGTGATCCATTAGGCCGTATTCGCCCAGAGGATGTTGATGCAGCAGCAAATGGCAGCAACAATAAAAAAGAAGAAAAGCCAGCGAAAAAAGAGCAACCGAAAAGCGCTGAGAAAACAGAGTTTGATAAACCGGTTGAACGCATTAAAATGTCACGTCGCCGTCAAACGATTGCAAAACGCCTTGTCGAGGTTCAACATGAATCGGCAATGCTTACCACTTTCAATGAGGTTGATATGACAGCTGTAATGAAGCTTCGCAGTGAACGGAAAGAAAACTTTGTGAAGAAACATGATGTGAAGCTAGGTTTCATGTCGTTCTTTACAAAAGCAGTTGTTGGCGCATTAAAAGAATTCCCGTTAATTAATTCGGAAATTCAAGGAAACGAATTAGTACTGAAGAAATTTTATGATATTGGTATCGCAGTTTCAACTGAAGAAGGATTAGTAGTACCTGTAGTTCGGGATGCAGACCGCTTAGACTTTGCTGGCGTTGAACGTGAAATTGGCGGCCTAGGCAAGAAAGCACAAAATAAAGAATTACAAATGAATGACTTGCAAGGTGGAACGTTCACCATTACTAATGGGGGTACATTTGGTTCAATGATGTCAACACCGATACTTAACGCACCACAGGTTGGTATTCTTGGCATGCATAACATTATTAAACGTGCAATGGTAATGCCAGATGACTCCATTGAAGTTCGTCCTATGATGTACTTAGCACTATCCTATGACCATCGTGTGGTTGATGGAAAAGAAGCGGTGCAATTCCTAGTACGGATTAAACAATTGCTTGAAGATCCATATGATTTATTGCTTGAAGGATAATAAAGATTTCAAAAACCCGTTATGGCGAATGCCATAACGGGTTTTTTATAAGATGAAATTTGAACGCCTAGCAACAGTAGGGATTTTTATGAGCCAAGGGAGTCTTGATAAAACTTTGTCACAATATGTTTTTCTTATACATACCTTGATCCTAGTTTGTATTTTTTACCTTAACATAATAAATTCAATTAAATATATTGCGTTAATGGTTAAAAACGAATATTATTGTATATGTTGATTATTTCATTCGGAAAGCAAGGTGTATGTAGTGAATAAACTCTTTAAACTAAAACAAAACAATACAAATTACCGAACCGAAGTTATTGCTGGATTAACAACCTTTTTGACCATGGCATATATTCTTGTGGTAAATCCAGCAATTCTTTCGAGTGTTGGTGTACCATTTGAACAGGTATTTATGGCAACGGTCATTTCGGCCGTGGTTGGAACTTTATTCATGGCCTTTTTCTCAAATTATCCTATTGCAATTGCACCTGGTATGGGAATGAATGCGTACTTTGCAAGTGTTGTCGCATCACAAGGCTATTCCTATCAAGTGATTTTTGGAACAGTTTTTATAGCAGGAATTATTTTTATGTTATTAAGCCTTACCAAATTACGCGAAACATTAATTGAAGCAATTCCAGCTTCTTTAAAGTTCGGAATTACGTCTGGTATTGGCCTGTTTATCGCGTTTCTTGGGTTGAAGTCATCCGGAATCGTTGTTCCCAATAAGAATACAATGGTTGCGTTTGGTGACTTGCATCAGCCTATGACATTGCTGACATTAGCCGGGCTTTTTATTACCTTAATATTAATGGCACGGAATGTAAAAGGTGCACTCTTCGTCGGTATGATTATCACTGGAATTATCGCATTTTTTACGGGGCAGCTAAACTTTGAGGGAGTTGCATCTGCACCGCCTGCACCAGTATTTTTTGATATGGATATTGGAGGGGTGTTCGCAAACAGTCTTTATACGGTAGTTTTCGCTTTTTTATTGGTTACCATATTTGATACTACCGGAACGTTGATTGGCGTTGCAGAGCAAGCCGGCTTTATGAAGGAAGGCAAATTGCCTCGTGCGAAGTCAGCCCTGCTGGCCGATGCTACAGCCACTACAGTCGGTTCCATGTTTGGGACAAGCCCATCGACTGCATATATAGAGTCAACATCCGGTGTTACAGCTGGCGGGCGAACTGGTTTAACATCACTTATCGTAGCGCTATTATTTGCTTTATCGGTATTTTTCTCCCCATTAATCGGGGCTATTGCAAATTTACCAGCAATGACAGCACCAGTACTAATTATTGTCGGAAGTTTTATGATGGAAGGGTTGGCACGCATTAATTGGAAAACCTTTGATGAGGCGTTTCCTGCCTTTGCGATTATTCTGACCATGCCTTTAACATCCAGTATTGCAACCGGAATTTCCATTGGATTTATCACTTATCCATTGCTTAAATTGGTCAGTGGAAAGGGGAAGGATGTACACTGGATTTTATATTTGTTTGGAATCATCTTTGTCCTGCAAATGGCTTTTTTTCCAGCACATTAATAAAAGCAGTTATTCGAAACTTTACAAACAAAGGGAAGCCTAATAAGGTTTTCCTTTTGTTTTATATTCACCTTGTTTTCGAAGGGCTAACCAGGAAGTTTTTAACGATGCATATGCTCCGATTGCTGCTCCACTATAAAATCCTCCCATGAATAAACCTGCCCATAAGTCATGTCTGTGGCTGAAAAAGATAGAGATCGTAAATCCTACAACCGTAGCTATTGTCGGAATGAATTTGCTGGGGATTGGAAATATCTTAAAAAGCTGTGTAATAAGAACAACTAATGGAACAGCAATCACTCCATCCCAAAAGTTTGTCTGGATAACGGGGAATTCCATATAATCGACCTTTCTTAATTTGGCTAACTTGTATTATACCCAAAATTTATCATGCTACTACGTTTGGCAAATGCGGGCTGGCTATTATTTAAATTCAGGAAATTGGGTAAAACTAAAGTCAGATAGAAGCTGCATAAAATTTCATTTGCATGACGTCTGACAACCTGTTAGAATCAGTAGTGGAAAAACTATTTGTAAGCATTTACAAATTTAGATTATAGGTAAAGGGAGGCTAGAGTCCGTGGATATTCTTCTCGGAATATTAGCAATCATCGTTGTCCTCGGAATAGCGTTTTTGATGTCGAACGATAAGAAAAATATAAATTATAGAGGCATCATTGTTATGCTGGTTGCACAGATGTTGATAACGCTGTTCATGTTTAAGACTGAAATTGGACAAGCAATAATAAAAGGTATTTCAGCTGGCTTTAACAAACTTATTGAATTTGGTACAGTTGGCATTAATTTTATCGTGGGTGGTGTCGCGGTGAAAGACGGCGGCAGCATATTCTTTTTTGATGTGCTATTGCTCATTATCTTTTTCGCAACTATTTTATCCGTACTCACGTATTTACGTATTCTTCCGCCAATCATTAAATATGTAGGTGGCTTTATTTCGAAAATCACAGGAGTGCCAAAGGTAGAATCATTTAATGCGGTTAACAGTATCTTTTTCGGTCAATCTGAAGCACTGCTCGCCATTAAATCGCAGTTCCAGCATCTAGATAAAAACAGGCTGTATATTGTCAGCGCCTCAGCTATGGGGTCAGTCTCAGCGTCCATTGTAGGTGCGTATTTACAAATCTTACCCGAACAATATGTGTTGATTGCGCTGCCACTAAACATGTTCAGTGCGCTAATGATTTCATCTGTTATTGCCCCTGTTCGAGTACCGAAAGAGGAAGACCATGTAGATATCAAGGATGTTACTACGGACAGAAGTATCTTTGAAGCAATGGGTAATGGTGCATTGGATGGAGGAAAAATTGCGTTAATTGTTGCGGCAATGCTTGTTGCGTTTATTGCGTCACTCGAGCTTGTGAATTGGATTATTTCTTTCTCAGGACTGACGTTGCAGGAAATTCTCGGTTACATTCTTTCACCAATCGGACTATTGATGGGTATTGCCCCAGATGAAGTAATTAGGGCTGGTGGTGTCATGGGGACTAAAATTGTCACCAATGAATTTGTCGCTATGCTTGAGTTCCAAAAAATCTTGGGCGGCATGTCAGAGAAAACAATCGGTATTGTTTCCGTATTCCTGACCAGTTTTGCTAACTTTTCTTCAATCGGCATTATTGCTGGAACGGTACAAGCAATTGACAGCAAAAAAGCAATCCAAGTTTCCGGTTTTGGTATGAAGTTATTAATTGGTGCAACACTTGCATCTATTTTATCAGCCACAGTAGTTGGATTGTTCTTATAGATAAAAAGAAGCCAAGGCAAAAGTGATTCAGTCATAAAGAAATCCGAACTATGATTCCAAATTATTTAAATAGAATTTGGATTAGTTCGGATATTTTTCTTGAAAGATAAGAATGTATAAAATATATCTAGCTCCAGCGTCGGCTTTCAAACATACACTTGCGCTTTTCTAATGTTTATATCATAAAGAATAAGGAAAGATAAAGTATAGACTATTTTTAGGGAGAGCGATAAAGTGAGTGAACAATTCGATTTATTTATAAATGGTAATTGGGTATCTGCCGACGAAACGATAGAGGTGTTAAACAAATACACACAAGATATTTACGCAACGGTTTCCAAGGCTGGTGAAAAAGAGGTCGATCAAGCAATTGACAGCGCTGAAAAAGCATATAAATCAACCAAATTAAGTGCATATGAGCGCTACAAAATACTTAAACAGGTTTCTGAATTGCTTCAGGAAAATAAAGAGGAATTTGCTAATTCTATTGTCAAGGAAGCTGGTAAACCACTTAAACAGGCGCGAACGGAGGTTGATCGGGCTACACAGACCTTTGAATTGTCCGCCGAAGAAGCGAAACGTATCAGTGGTCATGGCGTTCCTGTAGAAGCGGCGCCAGGATCCGAAAATCGCATGGCTTTTACTATTCGTGTGCCTGTTGGGGTAGTAGGAGCAATAAGTCCATTTAACTTCCCATTAAATCTAGTTGCACATAAAATTGGTCCAGCAATTGCGGCGGGAAATGCAGTCGTATTAAAGCCGGCCAGTGCTACACCAACAACTGCTTTACGAATGGCCAGATTGTTTCAAGAAGCAGGCTTGCCAGCTGGTTTATTAAACGTGGTTGCTGGTTCCGGGTCAGTCATTGGTAAACAAATGCAGCAGGACAAGCGGATATCTGTCTACACGTTTACAGGAAGTGCTGAAGTAGGACTTAAATTAAAACAAAATACTGGGTTGAATAAATTAATTCTGGAACTAGGTAATAATTCACCAGTAATTGTTGATAAAGAAGCAGATATCGAAAAAGCTGCAGCAAATGTTGCGCAAAAGAGCTTTGCTTTTGCCGGACAAGTTTGTATTTCCGTTCAGCGTGTCTACGTTCATGAATCCATCCAAGATTCATTCCAGCAGAAACTATTGCAGGCAATTAAGGAATTGAATGTCGGCGATCCGAATGATAAAAATACTGATGTTGGTCCAATGATTTCTGAGGATGAAGCAAAACGTGCGGAAGATTGGGTCAATGAAGCCGTTGAAAATGGAGCGAAAGTGGTAGTAGGAGGAAAACGTGAGGGAACAGTGTATTACCCAACTGTTTTAACGGATGTCCAAAAGGATATGCGGGTAGTATGTGATGAAATTTTTGCTCCAGTTCTTTGTACAATTCCATTTCATGATATAGATACATGTATAGAAGATGTCAATGAATCGCCATACGGGCTGCAAGGTGGCATCTTTACCAAGAATCTTGATACAGCATTTTATGTTGCAAAACGAGTTGAAGTTGGTGGAATGATGATCAATGATTCCTCCCAGTATCGTGTTGACCTCATGCCGTACGGTGGAGTGAAAAACAGTGGATGGGGAAAAGAAGGTCCCAAATATTCCATCGAAGAAATGACAGAAGAACGACTAATTGTGCTGAATTTAGAGGAATAGGTTGAAAAGGAGCGGGGTACCATCCCGCTCTTTTTTTATTCCTGTTATAAAACTCTTACTGCTCCAATAGAATAGGATAAGGATGGCATGTGCATCTGAAATCTATTTTGGAGTTGTTTAATCTTGGAATTATCTAGTGGAATCAGTAAGGAACTCAGATCTATTTTAAAAGAGCATGATACAGAAAAGTTCCTGTTTAAGTTGCAAAATCATCTTATAATGAGCAGTGAAAGTGAGAGTCAGAAACGCAGCAATATGAAATATAACCTGGCTTTTTATCGTAATTTACCATTACTCGATAGAAAGCTTGGTGAATTAAATAGACTTGAACAGAAACTATTAAAAATCAAAGTGAATACCTTGATCTCATATTTAGACGATATCAACAAGATTACCTTCCCTTCACCATTCATTATTGGAGTATTTACAGCCGTTATTTCCTTAGTTATTGGCGTTATGATAAAAGATCCTTCTGCATTTCCTGGCTGGGCTATTATGTTGGTTGTTATTTGCTTTGTCCTATTTATTCCGGGGATCTCTTGGTTTACCTTGGAACAGTCTGGGAAAAACGCTGAGCTAAAAGAAGCATTAACCACTGTAAAAGAAATTGTAAATTAACGTTTTTTTCTGTAAAATGGAAATTGCGGAAGCTTTATGATTCCTTGGAACTTGTTTCACACCTTTCAATCATCTATGTTTTACATAAGCCAATTAAGGTAAAAGAACATATAGAGGGATTTAGAAACTGTTTAAAAAAAGGGGATATTTTATCATGCGTAACGAATTAAAGCATTATATTAATGGGGAATGGGTAGCATCATCTGGATCTGAAACAATGGATGTTATCAACCCGGCTACAGAGGAAGTTATTGGCAAAATCAGCTTGGGGACAAGAGAGGACCTGGACAAGGCTGTAGAGGCAGCAAAAGCTGCATTGCCTTCTTTTTCAAATACAACGAAAGAAGAGCGGATTGAGTTACTTGAGAAGATAACTGCTGAGTACGAGAAACGGAAAGATGATATTGTCGAGACCATTACTGATGAACTTGGTTCACCACTTAAAATGTCAGAAAAGGTCCATTATAACATGGGTTATCAGCACTTTTCCGAGGCTGCAAAGGCCCTTAAAGACTTTTCGTTTTCAGAAGACCGCGGCGGCCACAAGATTGTGAAGGAAACAATAGGTGTAAGTGGACTTATTACACCATGGAATTTCCCAACAAACCAAACAACTACAAAAATTGCCAGTGCATTTGCTGCTGGTAGTCCTGTTATTTTAAAACCATCAGAAATGACACCATATGCGGCAATCATTTTGGCTGAGATTTTTGATGCAGTTGGCGTGCCAAAAGGTGTTTTCAATCTGGTAAACGGTACTGGGGATGTTATTGGTGATGGTATCAGTTCACACCCTGATATCGACTTTGTATCATTTACAGGTTCCGTAGCCACCGGCCAAAAAATCATGAAAAACGCATCAGAAACAATTAAAAACTTTGCGCTTGAACTAGGTGGAAAATCACCGTTAGTAGTGCTGGAAGACGCAGACATTGAGAAGGCGGCAAAAGGAGCTGTCAACCATATTGCGATGAACACGGGTCAAGTATGTTCCGCTGCTACTCGAATTATTGTGCCTTCCTCCATTAAGAAAGAATTTGAAGAAGCAGTACTCAATGTGCTACCGAAATTTCCAGTTGGAAGTCCTCGGGAGAAATCGTTTATCGGACCGCTTATTTCGAAAAAACAGTGGGATACTGTTCAATCCTATATTGAAAAAGGAATTGATGAAGGTGCTAACCTGATTGCTGGCGGAACTGGCAAACCTGAGGGTATTGATAAAGGATTCTATGCACGGCCAACTATTTTTACAGATGTGAAAAATAGCATGGCTATTGCACAGGAAGAGATTTTTGGACCAGTCATGTCCATTATTTCGTATGATACGCTTGATGAAGCGATTGAAATTTCAAATGATACCGTATATGGTTTAGCGGGCTATGTTATTGGTAATAACCATGAAACATTAAGTAAAGTAGCACATGGCATAAAGGCTGGGCGCATTACAGTAAATAATGCTGCGGCAGACTTTACAGCGCCATTTGGCGGTTATAAGCAGTCCGGCATTGGCCGTGAATGGGGCGACTTTGGTATTGAAGAATATCTGGAAACAAAAGCAATTTTAGGACTGTAATGCAGATTACAAAAACAACGGGCTTATTCGTAAGCCCGTTGTTTTTTTTGTAAATGCAATAGCCGCCACAATAGTGCAACAGCTCCGCAGCTTAATCCAATGATAATTCCAACCCAATATCCAAATGGTTCAAGCGGAGTGTAGTTTGCTAATAACCAGCCGCTTGGCAATCCAATGACCCAATACGATACGAATGATGTTATCAATGTTATATTAACGTCCTTATAACCTCTTAGTGCTCCCTGGATTGGTGCGCCAAAGGCATCTGCCAGCTGGAAGAATATTGCGTAATAGATAAAGTGTTTAGTTAATTCCACTACCTCTGCATTATCGGTATAAAGGTTTGCAACCATATCATTAAATACATAAAGTACAAGGCCGGCGAAAAGGGCAATAAATAACCCGCCACTAATTCCAATATATCCGTAGGTCCGGGCCTCACCGAAGCGTTTGCCCCCGAGCTCGTAGCCTACCGCTATCGTCAATGCCATGCCGACACTGAGCGGTATCATATACAACAATGATGCGAAGTTGATTGCGGCTTGGTGTGCTGCAATTGTATACGTACTGTAAACACTCATAAACAGGGTTACGGCTGAAAATATGCTCGTTTCGAAAAAGATCGAAAACCCTATCGGGATACCAATCTTTAATTGCTCCCACCATTCAGCCAAGGAAGGTTTCACCCAGCCGGAAAAGAGATGATAGTTTTTAAATGGACTTAATTTAGATAGGATGCCAAAAGCGATAAAGCAAACAAGCCAGTAGGTAAGGGCTGTCGCAATACCTGCTCCGATACCGCCAAAAGCCGGAACACCAAATTTGCCAAAAATAAACATATAATTAAAGAATATATTTATTGGTAACGAGATTAGAATAATCATCATTGAGATTTTTGTTTGTCCAAGTGCATCAATAAAACAACGTAATGTATTGAAAATGAATAGCGGAACAATACCCGTAACCAGCCATATAATGTAATACTTAGCGGTATGCCTTACACCGGTCTCGAGGTCCATTGCATTTAAAATAGGGTTTAATAAAAAGGCTCCTGCCACAACAACTAAAATTGCAAGTACTGTTGCGAGATAAACACCTTGTTGAACCTTTCTGGCAATTTCGTGGTCAGCCTTTGCGCCAACTAGGTGTGCGATAATGGGGGTGATTGCAAGAAGGATTCCGTTAATTCCTGTAAAAATGGGAACCCACAAACTGGAACCTATCGCGACACCGGCTAAGTCCACAGCACCAGCCTGACCGGACATGACGGTATCGAAAAAGTTCATGAGATACATGCTAACTTGGGTAACCAGAATAGGTATTAAAATAATTGTAAACAGTTTTAGCTTTTCTTTTATCGTTGATGTTTCATACATAAAAGTCTTCCTTTTTCTTTGATTTTCTACTAGTATAAATAAGTGATTGCTGTGAATATAAATGCAATTATACCGTGTTATTTCGTAATTCGAAAGAAGGGAATTTCAATAAATGAATAAAAAGAGTATTCTGTTTACCGGTGGTGGTACAGCAGGCCATGTGATTGTAAATTTAGCAGTTATCCCTATTTTTAAGCGGCAAGGATGGGAGATAAATTATATAGGTTCAAAAGATGGAATCGAACGCCAGCTGATTGAAAAACTTGATGGTGTAACATACCACCCAATTTCTACAGGAAAACTGCGTCGTTATATGTCCAAGGAGAACGTAAAGGATCCTTTTAAGGTGTTAAAAGGAACCCTGCAGGCTTGGCGTATTATCGGGAAGTCCAGACCATCCGTTATCTTTTCGAAGGGTGGCTTTGTATCTGTACCAGTGGTGCTAGCTGCCAAGGTACGGCGTGTCCCGACAGTGGTTCATGAATCTGATTTTACACCTGGACTTGCTAATAAAATTGCCATTCCGTTTGTCAATAAAGTTCTTGCCACATTTCCTGAAACAATGAACTATCTTCCTGAACAAAAGGCAGAGTATGTAGGAGCGGTTGTTCGGGATGAACTATTTCAGGGCAATAAGAAAAAAGGGTTTGCGTTATGCGGATTTACAAATAATAAGCCTGTATTACTAATAATGGGGGGGAGCGGCGGATCAATCAAGATAAATGAAAGTGTCCGTGCAGGTCTTGATAAACTGCTAAAAGAGTTTCAAATCATTCATCTTTGTGGAATTGGCAAAACAGATTCCACCTTCGATCGGCCGGGATACAAGCAGTTTGAATATGTTAACGAAGAATTAAATGATCTATTCGCTGCGACTGATTTTGTTCTTTCCCGTGCGGGTTCAAATGCAATATTTGAATTTCTGTCATTACGAATTCCAATGCTGCTTGTCCCATTATCTAAAGGGTCGAGCAGAGGAGATCAAATCATCAATGCTAAGTCATTCACAGAGAAAAGATATGCACGCGTTATGGAAGAAGAATCAATGAATGAAGAGACCCTAGTTAATGAACTGCTTCAATTAAAAGAGCAGGGATTGGTTATGAAAACCAACATGGAATCCTACCAAAGTGAAAAAGCCAAAGACCGAGTAATTGAAATCATTAAAGAAGTAAGTAAGAAATAAGAAAAGCGAAAGCGCCCCGTTTAGAAGCGGACGCATAAGCAAGGGACCGTAGAACGCATGGGTTTAGCGTTCGTAGTGTCCATTGCTTATGACGGCAGCTTCTGGGCGCTGGAGCTAGACATATTTTGGTTTATACTTTCTGATCTTGTAAAAAAACATCCTCATTACATTAAAGTAATGAGGGTGTTTTTGATTTATCTATCTTCTAAACGGCCACCAGTTAATTTTACCGAAAATCCGAACCATGACTGGTACGAATAGCGGCAGCATTACAAAGGCGTAAAGGAATAATCCTGTTAGAACCACTGTTGCGATTTCTAAGAGAGATAAGACGCCAGATGGCAGCATTGCACCGAATGTTCCACCAAGTATGACCGCGGCCGAGATAATAACAGTTCCCATGTTTTTCATTGAATTGATTAACGCTTCCTTAATAGGAATTTCTGTATATTCTTTGAAGCGGTCCATTAAGAATATACTGTAGTCAATTCCCAGAGCCATCAACATGACAAAGCCAAAGAATGGTATTGCCCATGATAATCCATCATAGCCAAGTATGTTGACGAAAATAACTTCGGTAACCCCAAGGGATGTGAAATACGTTAAAACAAGTGATCCAATTAAATAAATCGGGATAACAATCGACCGTAACATAATTACCAGTACGATAAATAAACCGATAATCATTAACATGACTGTTCTAGAGTAATCTTCATCCGAAATATTTTTAAGATCATGGTTAGTACTGCTTATTCCACCCAGCTTCGGATCACTATTTGCAAATACAGTTCCATCTTTTGCATTGTTTACCGTATCATCAATTTTATCAACCATCGCAATCGCTTCAGATGAATAAGGGTTATCTTTCAAAACCACATCGAATTTAGCTATCGTTTTATCTTCCGAAATATAAGGCTTGGTTCCTTCGATAAATGCATCATCTTCTAAAGCCTGTTTAGGAATAACTACGGCAGGATTGCTGCCTTCTGCATTAAAGTCACCAAGGTAACGTTCCACTTCGGAAAGACCATCGTAAATTTCCTCTAATCCATCCGAACTTTTACCAAGTCCAGTTGAGAGCTGACTTAACTGTCCCTGCATATCTGCAAAAGCTTTTTTCAATTCTTTTTGACCGCCATAAATTTGTGATAGGCCATCTTGCAGACTTGGAATATTATTGATTACCTGTCCTTGGCCATCTGCAGCTTTATTTAATCCGGCTTGTAATTGTTCAATACCACCAATTAACTTGCCAATTCCTTGTGACAGCTGTTCCTGACCAGCGATAGAGTCACTAAATCCAGCATTCAGCTTGGTAAGCGGTGCGATAACCTTATTTTGGATTTGGGATTGTGCACCTGCAAGTTTTCCGAGTTTGTCTTGCAATTTAGTTATGCCATCAATTGTCCCATTGATTTGAGCGATTGATGTCTTATAGTTTGCAATAAACTCTTTGTTTTGTTTTAAATCGGGATTGGATTGCTCGGCAATTTTTTTATTAGCTGTAATGTTTTCCTTGGCACTAGTTAGCGTACCTTTAAGTTGATCAAGGTCCTTTGCATTTGTACTTTGTGAACTGCCAAAGTTTCCTAGACCATCAGCAAGCTGCTGATAGCCAGACAGCAATTTACGGTTTCCGGCGATTGTTTGATCAAGATTACTTTTAATGGTTTGCAGATTACTTTTAATTTCTGCTGCGCCCTGTGAACCGGATTTGATTCCATTTTGGATTTTAGCAAGTGCATTACTAATATCACCAATACCATTGTTTGCTGATTGTGTGCCTTCCATTAATTGATCGACACCATTTTGTGCATCTTCAAGTTTAGGTGTTGCATTTTGCAGTTCTTTTGATGCTTTCGCCAGACCCTTTTGAATTTCTTTAATTCCTTCGGTGCTTTGACCTATGCCGCCAGCTAATTGACCTGTTTGATTTTTTACGAGGAAATCTTCAATAATTTCGCCAGCTGGTCTAGTCGCACTTCGAACCTGCCCTACACCATCCATTTTTGCTATTTCCTGTGATATTGTTGCAATATCCTGATAGTCTTCAACTGAGTCAATGGGTTTTTCTGTTTTTAGAACTACAGTTGTTGGCATCGTTTGTCCCGGTCCAAAGCTGTCAGCAGTCCAGTTAAATGCTTTTACAGAACCGTATTCATCCCCAATTTCCTCTAGGGAATTATATGATTTGTCACCGTCATAGGTTAGCAAAAATGGCAATGTGATTACTGCTACGATGAGTAACGCAATGACTGGACGTGCCCATGAGAATAATCCAGCAGATTTCCATATCTTACTTTCCTTATGTGAAACGTTTTTATCAAATGGCCAAAATAATTTTTTGCCTAAAACAACCAGGAAAAAAGGTACAATTGTGGTTAAAGCAATAAGTACAACGGCTACACCAACTGCAACCGCTACACCTGATTGATAAAGGGAAAAGGTTGATAATCCTATTGTTGCGAAACCAACCAAGACGGCTATTCCAGCAAAGAAAATCGTTTTTCCTGCTGATTTGTATGTTGCTAATACAGCATCTTTCACAGACTCCTGATGGGTAATTTCTTCTTTAAATCTGCTAATCAACAAAATACAGTAGTCGGTTCCAATCCCAAACATGACAGCCACCATAAAGATTTGCGTAAACGTGGAAAGAGGAAACCCAACGGTATCGGCTAGAATGGAAACGACTCCTTGTGCTGCTAAATAACTGATTCCAACTGTTAATAGTGGAATAAACGGTGCAACAAAGGATTTAAAGACAACAAACAGGATGATTAAAATCAACCCAACCGTGATAAATTCTGTTCGTTGTAAACCTTCCTCTGAGTTTTTCGTAATATCAAGTTGAATGTATTCTTCACCTGTTAAATGATGTTCGACCTCAATATCGTTCACTGTTTGATTTATTTTTTCGCGTGATTCATCAACTTCCTGGTCTTCCAATGACACATCAAAAGGCACCAAAATGGTTGTTCCATCTTTAGATACCGTCTGTTCAGCAATTTTTGGATCCTTATTAAATGCTAATATATCGGATAGTCCAAGTTTATCTTTATTATCCTGTAATTGATTAATTGCTTTTGACACTTCATCTTTTTCATTTTTATCCAATCCATTATCATCATGGAAAACCAGCACGGCACTTGTTGTGTTTTCCGAATTACCGGATGACATTTGTTCTAATAATGCATTCGCTTCCTGGGAAGGCGAATCTTCCGGTATTGTAATTTGCCCTTTTTCGCGGACAAGCTCCTGCAGGTTAGGTGAAAAGATAAATAACGAAGCAGCAACAGCTAACCATAGAATAGCAATTACCCAGCGAAAACGTATAATTTGTTTCATGATCTATCTCCTTCTTTATTATCCATTACATTTGCTAACTTCTCAATGGACTGGATAAACATAGTGATCTCTTCTTTATCAAAATGCGAAAGCTGATCCCCAATAACTGCGTATACCTCTTTTTCGGTAAAATCCACCAGCTTAAGTCCTTTAGGTGTAACATACAAGTAGACGTTCCTGCGGTCAGCTTGATCACGGTTTCTCTCAATAAGATCCTTGTCAAATAGCCGGTTTATTTGGGCTGTAACTGCACTTTTGCCAACCCCAAAAGCATGTGCTATTTCCGTTGAGGTACATGTTTCATGATTTCGGATGTACTGCAGAGTTGAAAACTGGTCTGTGGTAATATCGGAATGTATCTTTTCCTTTAAAATACTGTTTACTCCACGATAAATCGTGTTCATGGCAGTTTGATAACGACTAATTAGCGTATATATGTCCATAGTTTTTAATACCTCCAATTACAAAAGCGCTGGCAATTGAGCCAGTTTCATTTTCTTTTATCTAAAAAGGTTCAATTAATGAATAGTTTAATAAGTGAACTATTTTATAATAACAAGGATAAGATGTAGATTCAATTGGAAAATATGCTAAGTCACAAAATCGACATATTTAAGTGAGGAAAGAAAGAGTTCAATGACTGAAGTTTCCTTTTTAGGATGGTTTGCTTCACTATGCTATTATGGAAATAATAACTAAAATTTAAAGGGATGATCATATTGGATTTGTCTAGTACAAAGAAATTGCATAACGGAATTACTATTCCAAGATTAGGCCTTGGTGTATATAAGGTTCCGGAAGAGCAAGTATATGATACAGTTTCAAGCGCACTTGATTTAGGATACCGCCATATTGATACTGCAAGTTTCTATGGCAATGAAGAAGGGGTTGGGAAGGCTGTTCATAATTCAGGGATCCCCCGGGAAGAAATCTTTGTTACGAGTAAGGTATGGAATGATGATCAGGGGTATGAAAACACCCTAAAGGCATTTGACCGGAGCATGGACAAGTTAGGATTTGAATATTTGGATTTGTTCCTAATTCATTGGCCAGTACCAGATGTTTTCCCGGAAACTTGGAAGGCGTTGGAAAAAGTTTATGAAAAAAGGCAAACACGTGCAATAGGAGTGAGTAACTTTTTGGATCATCATTTAGGGGAATTAGCTAAAACTGCTAATGAAACTCCAGTAGTTGACCAAATTGAATTACACCCTAAGCTGACCCAAAAAAGCACGGTTGATTATTGCCGGGAACATCATATTGCAGTTGAATCCTGGTCCCCGCTTGGCCGGGCAAAATATTTAGATGATTCGGCGCTGGTTAAAATGGCAGGTAAATATGACAAGTCAGTTGCCCAGTTAATAATTAGATGGCATTTGGAAAACAATTTAATCGTTATACCGAAATCAACTAATGCTTCCCGCCAAAAGGAAAACGCTGCTGTATTTGATTTTGAAATTTCACCTGAAGATAAGAAATATATGGATCAAATGAATGAAAATCTGAGAATTGGTTCTCATCCCGATAACACTAAAGGCTTGTAATAAATACGCCCACAATTACGTTTGTGGGCGTATTTTCTACTTTGTAATACCATGCTGAACAATTTTTGCATCGACATGGAACTTTACGTTAATATCTGGCAGGATATTTCTCCATTCTTTACTTTTCAGTTCTCCATTCTTTTTATGAACTCGATAAACGTTTCCATATCCAAACGGATCAACACCAAGTTCTTGCACATTAGCTAACAAATCCTGATATTGTTTTGCGATACTTTTTTCAATCTCTTTTTCAAATAATGCCCTTACCTTTGGACTTTTAATCCTGATTTCTTTTGTTAATTCAAGTAAGCGTAATTCCATTTGTATATCTGTTTTAAAGGTAAGACTATTCATATCAACAACGTCCATTTTGCCTTTACCATTTAATACGCTGATTAATACACTAAATGTCTTCTCATCGCTTTTTTTCCCCCCTGGTTTTTGGATGTATTTCTCAAAGGGTTTAAGCGGAAGTTCTAATTCCAATTGAGTTGTCTTAACCTTTTTCTCAAGCATATTTATCAGAAAAGCATCTTCTGCCGGTATTTGACCGACAAGCTGATCGTTTTTAAAAAGCCCCACAGCGTATAAATAAGGTCTTTTTTTTGAGATCTTTAAAATTGGCATAATAGGGTCCTTGCCTACATCATAAAAGGCATGAATGAAGTCCTGCAAGGTCATCCGGGGGACTACATCATGTATTATGGATTGTTCGATTAAACGGTATAAGTAGTGGCCAACATTTGTTTGTGGATCCTTCTGTCCCATTTTTATTACATCTTTTGCTGTAGTATCGCTTACCGCGAGGAACATCGTATCTGCAACTTTAGCATCACGACCCAGTGTATCAAGGTATGGCAAGATCCCTTTTTCAGCAGCTTCCCTCCCGTAAATCTCCAGTCGAATCTGACCAGCAGTCAGTTCAAAGTTAGTCTTAAAATTGGCATTTGTTCGCGCCCCTTTTACCGTCTTTCCCTGTCCGGATACAATTTTAGTAATGTTCTTTGATTGTTTATCAAACTGAAAATAAACAATTGTTGTCTCTAGATTCCCATCGTCCAGTGTATCAATCCCTCTTGTATTAATAATGCCAAGGCCTTCAATCTCTTTGGATGGTAAGCATCCAGTTAAGATGATTATGAGACCGATTAGCAGAATCGCTAGTTTTTTGTTCTTCACATTGATTCACCCTTATTCTTACGCCATTTCTTTTTTATTAATACAAGTGGAAGCAATCCAAAGGGATAGACAAAGACAAGCCAAAAGGCGACTTTGGCAAAGTTGGACGTTAAAGCAATAATTGAATGTGTGTCTTGAAAAAAGAAACAGGCGGCTAGCATGATTCCTGATGTAATATAGAGGGTCATTTTTTGTGAGATTTTATATAAGCGTTTTACACTATACGTGATTCCCCACATAAGCAAGATCATATTTGGCAGGACAACCATTAGCCAGCTAGTTACCACGATATAGTCAAACCGCTCTATAAAGGAAAAGGACACAATTTTGAATAGACCAAGAGTTGCCCAGTCCAGTGTTTCTAATTGTTTGGGACTATAATAGCCTATTGATATGACAGTCACCATAAGCAAAGTAAAAATTGTCCAAGCAATACCGAGAAAGACAGGGAGTTTTATCTTTTCTTTATTTTGTATAAATGGGTACAACAGCAAAAATATTTCAAAACCGAGCAAACTATAGGTGGTTTCTCTTGCCCCTTTCAGTAAATCCATAATAGGTGTTTGAAAAGCTGGAAGAAGGTGCATTATATCAATTCGCAATGCAGGCATGATTAACAAAACCATTAAAAATTGGATGGCAATAAAAAAAATGAAAACGACCCCTACGATTACTCGAATCCCGCCTAACACACTATATATAATTAAAAATAGCAGAATAAACGCTAAGGTATAGGCCGGGAAGGTAGGGAAAATAAAAATTTGGATTACTTCGATATAGGTAATTAACACGGTGAACAGACTCATCGCTAAATGAATGATAAAAATACTACCGAGAAACTTTCCTATCCACACACCGAATATATCAATCTGGATTCCGAGAATATCTGCATTTGTATATTGTTTTAAAATGATATACATCGCCCATATAACCAAGAACAAATATACAAATGCGATCAGAATCGACAACCACGCGTCCCGACCAGCTGCAACAAATATATACTTAGGTCCTCCCATAATACCAGTACCGGTCTGAATAGAGGTAATGATGAAAAAAAGATAGAACGCTCGTATTTGTAAGTTACTTTTCACTTTCACATTAACATCCATTTTTTCACCAACTTATTCGTCTATGTCTTTTTTCTTTGTTGACTTCTCTCGTTTATACCGTGTACCATCCTTTGGCTGTGACAAATTTGCACGATGAGATTGTACGCTGAAAGGTAAACGAAAAAGAACTTTATTTAAATCTTTCCACCTGAGCGGATACAATGGTGTTAAGTATGGTCGGCCAAGTGAAGTGAGGCGTAATAGGTGAATAATTAGGAAGCATATATAAATCATGATGCCAACAATCCCAAAAAGCCCAGCTAAAATAATCATTGGGAATCGGATAACACGTACAGTACTTCCCATTAAATAGCTTGGGGAAGTGAAAGAAGCCAATGCGCTAATTCCAATCACAATGATTAGAATACTACTAGTTAAGCCTGCTTCAACTGCAGCCTGGCCAATAACAATACCACCAACAATACCCATAGTTTGCCCAACTTTAGTAGGTAGTCTAGCGCCCGCTTCTCGGAGTAATTCAATCATAAATTCTAAGATCAAGGCCTCAATTAATGGCGGAAAGGGCACAGCTGCCCGCGATTGCCCCAGTGTAATTAATTCTGGTGTTGGGATTAACTCGTAATGGTAAGTAACTGCGGCCACGTATAACGGTGTAAGCAATACGGAAATGATCATGGCGACAAATCGTAACAAACGAAAAAAGGATCCTGAATTCCATCGCATATAGATATCTTCAGTTGATTCAAAAAAGCTAAATAGTGTTGACGGTCCTATGAAACCATTAGGACTGCCTTCCATCAAGACGCCAACTTTTCCACTTTCTACTGTGTAACAAAAACGATCAGGTAATTCAGTTGAATAAAATTGTGGGAATATGGTAAGTTGCGAATCCTCAATGTATTGCATTAAAACATTACTATCTTCAATAACATCCACTTCCAGGTTTTTTAACCGTTGACGCATTGTATTTACATCAGTTTCATTAGTAATTGATTTTATATAGACCAATCGTATTTCGCGGGGGCTAATTTCCCAACTTGTATTTCTTCTAATACTAGGTCGGTAGACCTTAAACCCCATCGAACAAGGTTTAAATTGGTTTCCAGGGACTCCGAGAAGGCTACTTTTGGACCAAGAACAATGGATTCAGTTTCCGGTTGCGACAAATTGCGCTTTTCTTTTTTTAGCAGTAAGTAGGAAACGGCTTCTTTTTCCCCTTCTACATAAATAAAAGTTTCTCCAATTAGTAACTTTTCCAGTATTTCTTCTAACCTATCTTTTGTTGAACCAGTACTCAATGGAAGTTCATTTAATAATGATTCATTTGTCCATTGTCTTTGTTTATTCAATAAAGGTCCTAACAAGAAGTCTTCCAGTTTATCGAACTGTATTTGCGTTGCAATAAAGAATACGGCTATTTTCTTTTGTTGGTGTTCATAAATAGTAAAAATCAAATCAGGATTATTCTCAAACTTGCTTTCTAATAATTCTTTTAGTTTGTCCACTTTAACTGGAAAGATGGAGGATTTATTTTTACTATTAAATCGACTTTTTCGCATGGGTACCTCCCTTAAAAAACATATACGGTTAGTATGCGAAAAAGGCTTAATTTTATTACGGAACTACCGATAATATATTTTCCTAATGGCTGTTTCCACATAGTTTATTGTTAATACTGCCGTAGTTGATATAAACTACGACGTAATTAAAAATCATGTTTGGTGGCCTACGGAAAAACACTGCGCTTTCCGTGGGCAGCTGATGAGCCTCCTTGCCGGGGCAAGGAGGCTTAAGCCGTGCCCGCGGAAAGCAACGTTCTGCAGCGGAAAACAACCCAGCGCATGCGTCGCAGTTTATGGATTTTGTGTCAAAAACTACAATCTTTTAGAATACAGTCTTTCTAAAAAACAAAAAACACTGCAGGAATTAATCGCTGCAGTGTTTTTTGTAGTTTTGACAATATAAACCATCGGAGGTTCACTTTCTTAGCTGGCGCTGGTATGGGAGATGTTTCCTTCTTTTGTCCGGGTGTGTGTTTCAATTTGTGACTTAATATAAATTCCGATCTGTATGATTAATGCACTCAAAACAACCCATGCCCAAAATATCATAAAGGCATGTTGGAAGTTATATAATTTCTCCGGAATTGGATAATACGGGTTAAGATGCATGACCAATGAAAATGTATAGAACATGCCAAAGGTAAAATTCCGTGACCATTGGCTAACATTGTATTGAAACAATCCAATGTTCCACCCGTAGTTTTTAATCCGTTTTATCGCCCGCACGACTTCTATTGCCTCAATAACGATGAGCAACAGGAATACAATTACCCAAAACACAGTTATAAAGGCCGGAGTAAAGGTGTTTGTAGTAACAATTGCCAGGCCAGTGATGGATAGTGCACCATGAATTATACAGTTGGTATTGGACCAGTCGTTTATCAATGTCCAATTATGTTGCCGAACGTAACGGTTTCCGATTAATATGATTCCTGCTAAATAAAACATAAATCCCAAAACAATAATAGCCTCGGAAAAATACGTTGGAAATTGAAAGAATACATTGTTCAGTAACAGAATAATAGACTGTGTACCTACTGTTGACAGCAGAATTACTCCATGGACAGGGTAATTTTGATTTTCAAAAAATAACCTGCGAAAGTTGTAGAAACAAGTAAAAAGAAAAAACAGCCATAAAAATGTATTTAAAATTGCCATTGCCTGCGTAATAAGAATAATCGTAGGGAAGTATTTAACAAATACATTACATAAGACAGAAACACCTGCAATCCAAGTTCCAATTGCAAATGAATTTACCGGATGCTTAATAAAAGGGATTAGAAAGTCCCGATGAAAAAACTGTACAGACAGTGATTTATATATAATAATCCAAGCAATGAGAACCAGGAAGGCTAGAAATTTACCGAATTGTATATCCAATACTGGAAATGCCTGTACCGTGCCAATGAGAAATATTCCACCAGCCATGATAATCGCACCTGAGGCTGGTTCGATTTTTTTATACTTATTCTTTTGCTGCATAATTCCACTTCCATTCGTTCACTAAAACTTCACATACTTATCTAGTATACCACTTTTCTGAGTGAAGATGAACCGTACGAAAGTATCTGGTCGAAGACAAAAGTATCAGTTGCTCAGTGACGAAAGAATCATTTTTTTAAATAATTAATAAATGATATTGTTGTATTTTATCAAAAGTTGTATGATGATTAAAATAAGACAAAGAGGTGAGGACATGGGAGAACTTGTACGAAATTGTCGGTTATGTCAAAAGCAAATGGAATCCAGCCCTTTTACAATGTGCAGTAAATGCTTGACGGAAAGCAATCGGGTACAAAGTTTTGTCGCGAAACACCCGCATGTCTCAATTGAAAGAATTTCAAACGAAACCGAGGTGCCTTATGACAAAGTTGAACAAATGGTAATGCTCGGATTAAATGAAAAGGACACCATGGAATCACAAGCTAAATCATCTTAGGATACAACATATAAACTGAGGATTGCTGTCTTGCAATTCTCTTTTTTTCTGGAATTCACAAAAATGTATTGACTATTAATTTTTTTAATACTATAATTATTGAGAATCAAATCGAAAGGAGGTCATTAAGATGGAAAGAATCATTCAGCAAAATCAAGTTAACTTCATACAAATTAGTGACCTTCTGGGCGGAAAAGCACTGTAATACATACTGTTTTATATGTCAATAGAAGGTCACACCTCACTGTGGCCTTTTTATATTTTATGGATGATTTGCAGATCACCCATATTTGTATGAAAACATGCGTCATAGACGCATGTTTTTTTGTCTTTAGGCCAATTGGAAATTTTCAGTGGGGAGATTTGATTAGAAATAAATGCACATATTTGAAAAGAGAAAAAGAAGGTGAGCAAAAGATGTTTCAGGTTTTTAAGAAATTGGATTGGTTTTTCAAAGAGTACTGGAAAAGCTATGTATTTGCAATCGTTGCTTTAATTATTTCAAGTGCGATTGGATTAGTTCCACCAAAATTAGTAGGTTTTGCAATTGATAATATACAATTTGAAACGTTAACAATGAAACTGCTAATCACACTAATAGCTGGTTATCTTGTATTAATTGTTGTCCATTATGCAATATCGTTTTTATGGGATTATACATTATTTAGTGGTGCTGCACGATTGGAGCGTTTGTCGAGAAGCAGACTAATGGATCATTATCTGGAAATGACACCAACGTTTTTTGGTAAATTCAGGACTGGGGACTTGATGGCCCGCAGCACAAATGATCTCAGGTCTATTCAGCAAACAGCAGGATTTGGTGTCCTGACCCTCGTCGACTCAAGCATTTTTATGATAATGATTATTGCGGTTATGGGATTTACAATTAGCTGGCCTTTGACATTAGCTGCATTAATTCCATTGCCAATTATGGCAGTTGTTATGAATAAATATGGCGGCACCATTCATAAACGGTTCATGGAGGCTCAGACAGCATTTGGTGAGATGAATAATGAGGTACTCGAATCCATCCGAGGAGTCCGGGTTATTCGGGCATTTGTTCAGGAAAGGCAAGATGAAAAAAGGTTTAGTAATATGACTGATGATGTATACCAAAAGAATATTGAGGTTGCCAAGATTGATGCATTATTTGAACCAACAATGAAAATTCTTGTTGGCTTATCCTATACGATTGGTCTTGGGTTTGGGGCATTACTTGTTTTTGAAAACGCTATTACGCTAGGAGACCTCGTAACCTTTAATGTTTATTTAGGAATGCTTATCTGGCCTATGTTTGCGGTTGGCGAATTAATTAATATTATGCAGCGCGGGAATGCTTCGCTTGATCGTGTGAACGAAACGCTGGATTATCAGGCAGATGTAAAAGACACGGGTGCGCCGAAATCGATTAAGCAAATTGACACGATTGAATATGACCATATCTCGTTCACGTACCCAGAAACCAATGTAAAACGGCTGGATGACGTTTATCTCCATGTAAAACGCGGTCAAACGATTGGGATTGTTGGGAAAACGGGTTCAGGAAAAACTACTTTGTTTAAGTTACTCTTGCGACAGTATCCAGGTGTGCAAGGAAAAATTAACATTTCAGGCGTTGATTTAAACGAAATCAGTCTGGACGATATCCGGTCTTGGATTGGATATGTACCACAGGATCAAATGATGTTTTCCAAAAGTATCCGGGAGAATATCCAATTTGGTAAAGCGGATGCAACAGATAAAGAAATTTACCGTGTCATGGATTTGGCGCACTTCTTAAATGATATAAAGCAATTGCCACAGGGGCTGGATACTCAGGTAGGAGAGAGTGGTGTGACACTATCTGGTGGTCAAAAACAACGGGTAGCGCTGGCCCGGGCATTTATCAAAGATCCTGAAATCCTGATACTGGATGATTCATTATCCGCTGTAGATGGTAAAACCGAATCAAGAATAATTGAGCATCTGCGAGAAGAGCGTCAAAATAAAACAACATTTATTGCAGCACACCGTTTGTCTGCGGTAACGCATGCAGATCATATTATTGTACTGGAAGAAGGAAAGATAATTGAGCAGGGAACACATACCGAACTAGTTGCACGTGATGGTTGGTACAAGGAACAATACAACCAGCAACAGCTAGAGGATAAGGAGGGTTAGTTTAAAATGAAAAAGAAGACAACTGAAAAACGATTATTTCAATACGCATTGTATTATAAACGTGGTATTATTATTGGCTTGTTCTGTTTAATTATCGCTGTTGCGCTTGAACTTGCTGGACCATTAATAGCAAAACGGATAATTGATGAACATATCCTTGGTATTGAAGGGAATTGGCATCAGGTTGAAAATAACAATGATAACGATACGGTATCATATGATGAAAATTATTATAAACGGTCAGACCGGCTGACGGATAAGGATCATACGCAAGGTCTGGTCACCATCTTTCAGGTAGAAGGTGATTATTATCTAGTTGATGAAAACGTACCATTGAGTGGAAAAAGAAGTATAAAAGGTAATGAAATTGTCATTAAATCGAATGAAGGAAAACAGTCCTTTACTGGTGAAAAACTATCTTTTTTAGAGATATCCCCATTTTTTCAGCCTGAAAAGGGGCCAATCATCTTTCTGTTAGGTCTGTACATGTTTTTGCTGTTAATTGCTGCTTTCTTTCAATTTTTCCAGACGTTTTTATTACAAAAGGCGTCTAATCAAATTGTTAAGCGAATGCGGAATGATATTTTTCAGCATACACAGCGAGTTCCAATTAATTATTATGTCGATCAGCCTGCCGGAAAGATAGTCGCTAGAATTACAAATGATACAGAGGCTATCAGGGACTTGTATGAACGTGTTCTTTCCATTGTTGTAACAAGTGTTATTTATATGGCGGGGATTTTCATTGCCCTTTTCATTCTTGATGTAAAATTGGCTGCCCTTTGTTTGTTAATTATCCCATTAATTCTTGGCTGGATGAAGGCGTATAAATATTTTGGCACCAAATATAATACTGTTATTCGAACAACAATCAGTGATATAAATGGAAGTATTAATGAGGCAATTCAAGGGATGCCAATTATCCAGGCATTCCGGCATGAAAAGAAGACGAAAAAGGATTTTGAACAATTAAATGAGCGCCACTATACGTTTGAACGTAAACTAGTTAAGCTTAGTGCGCTTACCTCGTACAATTTGGTTACGGTTATACGAAATCTAGCATTTGTTGGATTTATTTGGTACTTTGGCTTTATTTCTTTTGATGCAACAGCTGTTATATCAATTGGTATGCTATATGCATTTGTTGATTACCTTAACCGTCTATTTGAACCCGTAACGGATATTGTGCATCAGCTTCCTTTAATTGAGCAGGCACGGGTAGCTGGAAACCGCGTATTCGAACTGATGGATCAAGACGGAGAGCAGGTTGTTACAGATAACGTTGATAGATACCGCGGTAAGGTAGAGTTTAACAATGTTTCCTTTGCGTATAATGATAAGGATTATGTATTAAACGATATTTCCTTTAAAGTGGAACCTGGTCAAACTGCCGCGTTTGTCGGGCATACTGGTTCAGGGAAAAGTTCGATAATGAATCTGTTATTTCGTTTTTATGATCCACAGAAAGGGACCATTTTGATTGATAATAACCCAACAAAGGAATGGTCCAGGCAACAAGTTCGGAGTCATATGGGAATTGTTCTGCAGGATCCGTTTCTATTTTCGGGAACCATTCTGTCAAATGTGACAATGGGTGATCCAGCTATATCAAGAGATCAGGCCATTATGGCGTTAAAGGCGGTCGGAGCAGATCGTTTTATTGAGAAACTGCCTAAGAAATATGATGATCCTGTAACAGAAGGTGGAAGTACATTTTCTTTAGGGGAAAGACAGCTATTATCTTTTGCACGGGCGTTAGCCTTTGACCCTGCTATTCTTATCCTGGATGAAGCTACCGCAAACGTTGATACAGAGACCGAGGCTGTCATTCAGCGCGCGCTGGAGGTACTGAAAAAAGGCCGTACAACACTGGTCATTGCCCACCGTTTATCAACCATTCAACAAGCTGACACAATTTTTGTACTCGATCATGGTATTATAAAAGAACAGGGTAATCACGAGCAATTGATCCATGTAAAAGGAATGTATTACCAGATGTATCAAATGCAGCAAGGCAATACCAGGAAAGCTGTTTAGACGACGATGCCACTTATACGTTTCTCTTAAATAGGGGTGACTTGATGGATAAGGACAATAAGAACAATCACGATGTAATCGATGAAGATTTATATGAAGAGATTGATGATGAAGAACTTATCGAACTAGTCGAAACGGAGAGGAAGAATGCATTAAAAAGGGCACAGGAAAATAGATTGGAAAAGAAGCCAAAACGTCCATTTCCAAAGTGGGCGTTTTGGCTAATTGCGATTATGATGATAATTAATGTTTTTGCGTTTTTCCCAAAAATAGTGTCTGTTCCTGCAATTGATTTTTTGATCACATCATCGAAGCTCTCAATGCAGGATGACATTCGTACATATAAAAAGGCGGTTGTGGTAATTGAAGCGGGTGATTCCAGGGGTACAGGTTTCTCTATCAATGAAAATGGCACAATTATTACGAACCAGCATGTTATTGAAGGAGAAAAGAATGTGACCGTAGCCTTTCCGGATAAAGGTCTACACCAGGCCAAAGTTGTTGCCGCATATCCATCAGTAGATTTAGCTGTTTTGGAAGCTGAGGGGGAGAACTTCCCATCCTTAGATTTGGCAAGAGACCCCGTGTTTAAAAAGGATGCTCCTATATATTTTATTGGCAATCCACTACGATTTCAGGGCATCGCGAATAAAGGAACAATTATAGAAGAAACATTACTATCTGATTGGGAAAAGCCAGTCGTTATGATTGATGCACCAGTTTATCATGGGAATAGCGGCAGCCCGGTAATCCAAAACGGTAAAGTTATTGGTGTGGTATTTGCAACACTTGAAAGTGAAGAACATGGAAAAGTAGGGCTTTTCATTCCAATTGAATATTTTTATTCTTCGTACCTGCGATAAATAATTTGCCAATTGTTTGATAAAGTGAAATAGGGGGTAATTAATCTTCATGAGAGAAAAAAGGAGGATTTTATATGCTTTATTTAACCTCAACGTTGAAATCATTTAATATTCATGCAACAGATGGCGAAATGGGCAAGGTCAAAGATATTTATTTTGATGATCACAGCTGGGCAATTCGTTATGCACAAGTAGATACACACAAATGGTTACCAGCAAGAAATGTCTACGTATCACCTTCATCCTTTACGGGAGTTAATGCGGAAGAAAAACTTGTGGAAGTTAATCACACGAAAGAAACCATCAAAAATAGTCCAACCATACCGGCCGATGCGGAAATATCAAAGGCAAACGAGGCAAGTCTTACCGAGTATTACGGCTGGAATCGGTATTGGCGTGGTGAGAACCTGTGGGGAGCAGTAGATCGACCATTTATTCCAAAAGTTCCTGTGCAGGACGAAGAGAATGCGGCGAAGCGTAATGAAATGGAAATGAATGAAAATAAAAATTATGTACTATTAAATGAATCGGATACAATTGGTATAAAAGTCCACGGGCATGACGGTAAAATGGGAGAAATAACAGATTTAATATTTGACGATGATGATTGGAAGATTAATTTTCTGGTTGTGAAGGTTGTTAAAGTCCCAGCGGAAAGATATTATTTGATTAAATCAGAGCATATTACCTCTGTCGAATGGCCGGATAAGGACATCTATGTTAATTTACCGGCATCTTATTTACAAGAACAAACGAGTTTTGACACAAAAGAAGATGCCTTGGCAAGTCTGTAGAGAATGAAAAAGCTGAAGCGCCCCTTTAGCGACGTATGGACTAGACTGAAGCGTAGGAGATAAAGGAAACATTCCCCTGCAAATGGAGTATGCCGACGCCTGAGCGACAGCCCGGTTTTAGTAGTCCCTCCTTTTGGTGAACCGAAGTTGAATTTATCGTACGGTGGTGGTGGCAGTCCACTATTCACTGGGTGGTGAAGCTGGAAACAGAAAAGCGTTCATGTCGAAATTTCGACATGAACGCTTTTTTTAATACAGAAATATGTCAAAGGTAATCGATTTTTAATAGAACTGTAAATAACCTGTGATAGTAACTGTGCCGCGGATACGTTAAGATTAGTCATATTGAAATAGAAAATAATACCTAAAAAATAAAGATGGTGGTTTTCATCATGACAAATGATTTTATAATTATGATTAATAAAGTAAACCTTAAATATATAAAAACTACACCCAAAAATGATAAAAAATTGACGAATTTTATAATGGCTGGAGGTGCTTTAGGTTGATTAGCAACCAGTCCTTAAAAGAAAGACCCCTTGATGAAATGATTGCTTCGGCCAAAGAAGGGGATAAAGATGTGCAAAACTATCTTTTAAAGATGTATCAGCCTTATATCGCTAAATGTGTTTCAGAAGTTTGCAAACGTTATATTGACCCAAAACGCGATGATGAGTTTAGTGTTGGACTTTTTGCCTTTAATGAGGCCATTCAAACGTATTCATCGGAAAAAGGCAGTTCTTTTCTGTCGTTCGCAAAATTGGTTGTTAAGCGCAAAGTTATTGATTATATTCGATTTGTGCAAAAAACACCAAGTACAGCTTCATTAGACGAAAGCTATGACGAAGAAAAAATGGAAAATCCGGCGGAAATTGTTGCTGTAAATGAAAGATACCAGGAGGAACAGGAAGCATGGTATCGCCGGGAAGAAATAGCTGACTTTAAAGACAAGCTTTCGGAATATAAATTAACGCTATCCGAGCTTACAGAAGCTTCTCCCAAGCACAGGGATGCACGTGAATCAGCCATTCGCACTGCAAAAACCCTGTACGATGATGCAGAATTAAGGGAGTACGTTCATCAGAAGAAAAAACTTCCAATTAAGGATTTGGTGAAAAGGGTCAATGTAAGTAAGAAAACATTGGAACGGAACCGGAAATATATTTTAGCGATCTTCATTGTATTAAGTGAAGATTATCTATATCTCAAGGATTATCTTAAAGGGGTGGCTCAGTGAGTAAAGGGATAGTGATGGAAAAGCATCGAAATTATATCATTGTTATGACGCAGGATGGATCTTTTCGTAAGGTGAAGTCTGTCAAAGACGCTGATATTGGTGCGGAAATTTCCTATGAGATGTTAGCTTCAAAGAAAGGTGAATTGTTATTCTTTCATTCCAAGAAAAGCAGCAGGTATGTAGCAATTGCTTGTATGGTGCTCCTATTTGTTATGCCATTTTTCCTTCTCGGCGGCCAAAACAAAACATATGCATACGTCAATTTGGACATAAATCCCAGTTTGGAAATTGAGATAGATCAGAATTTAAATGTAGTTTCTATTTCCCCATTGAATGACGACGCGCGGAAATTAATTCAAAAATTACCCGACTATCAAGATAAAAAAATTGAACGATTAATTGAACTTATCATGAATAAGAGTGATGCGCTTGGATTAACAAAACACGGTAAAAATGTATTGGTTGGCGTTAGTTATGTAGATGGACGGGACATTTCAGTTTTGGATACAGTTGACAACTACTTTTTAACCCATAATACCTCGTGGGATATTGCCACTTTTCAGGTTCCTGGAGAAATTAGGGAACAAGCTCAAAAAGAAAAGGTTTCTATGAACAAAGTGATGGCAGAAAATATGGAGACCACTGCTTCCGAACCAGAAAAAATGGTGTTGAAAACCCGTGCTGATGATGATGAAAAAGAACTCATTCATTCCTTTTATTCTAATTCTAAATCAACTCATCAGAATTCGGATCTAAATCAACCTGTGTCTGAAGAAGGGAAAGACAACCATCCAGCGGTTGTGCCCAAATTAGAAAAGAAAAAAGCCGTCCAGCGCCAAAGCGAACCAAAAAAACATACCGGAGATCACTCGAATAGAGGTCACCCTGATAAATCGGCTAAACAAAAAAGTAAAAAGGCGTCAAAAGAAAAGCCAGATAAAAAAGAAAAGCAACAAGAAAAAAAGCATAAAGTTAGACAAAACCATGGAAATAATAAACATCATAATAACGGTCACCTTAACAACCATAGATCTAACAATAAGAAAAACGCCAATAATGGAAACCAGAACCAAGGTATTCATCATGGTAATAACGGTAACAAGCAAAAAAATGGTCATCATGGCAACCATGGCAATAATCATGGAAAGGGCCATGAAAAGCATGGTAACAAAAAGTAAAAAAGCTGCCCCGAATTTTTTTGGGCAGCTTAATCATTATACCTCCATAACAACTGTTGGTGTATATTTCATAGCATGATCAATGTAATAAAGTAATTGGTCATGGTTTTTTATTACATTATCCTGATCAGATGAATAATAAAAAGAGTGTAAAAAGTGTTGAATCCGCTTTGATAGCATGTCATCGTTTGTTCGAACCATCAACACAAGTAAATCATCCCATTGTCCCCATAACGTGTAGTAAAGAGCTTTGTCGTAGTCCGGTATATCCACTGATTTCCCCTCCTTAAAATTTAAAGGATTACTTGTAGTTTACCCCTATAATAAATATATTTCCTAAGACATATTTGGTGTATTTTCCAAAAAAAGGAGAAGCAGACAACAGAATAATTTGTGTTTGATGTTACATACTAATCACAAATATGTAAGGAGGGAAAAAAACCAATGAAAATAAAGACAATTGGGGTAGCACTTATGGCTACTGCAGCACTTGTCGGCTGTAACAACCAGGATGACAACAATGGTGCACAACCAGATGATAACAATGTTGAACAAACAAGATTTAATGCTGGTGATGGATCTGACATGAACGGTCAAGATAATCGACAGGATTTTGATATGAATAATGACGATAATGGAGACCGTGACAATAACCAGAACAATGATGAGTATGATTTGTCCGAAAAAGCTGCCGATAAAATTACCAATCAGGTAAAGGGCATTGATCATGCATATGTTGTAACAACTGATAATAATGCATACGTAGCTGCAGGCCTTGATACAAACGGAGATAATAATAATGGTAATGATGCCAACGGAACTAACGGTACAAATGGCACCAATGGTACAAACGGCATGGCAGACAATAACAACAATGACAGTAACAATGATGATCAACTTACCGATGAAACAAAGAAACAAATATCCGATATTGTAAAGTCTGTAGACAAGGACATTGACAATGTTTACGTTTCAACAAACCCAGACTTTGTTGACCTTGTAAATAATTATGCCGACCAAGCCGATAACGGTGAACCAATCGAAGGCATATTCGATCAGCTTGGAAATATGATTGAACGTGTATTCCCACAAGATAAAAAATAAATAACTTTGACTAGGAAGAGTGCAGAATGTTGCTGCACTCTCTTTTTTTATGTGTAGGTGTTTTTCGCAAGGCTAGTTCATCACCAAGTTTTCTAATAATAGATTAACTTTGAAAGATAATCCATCATATGCTATTCTTAAACAAGTAATCCATACTATTCATAGTGAATTACTATGTTTTAATACATTAAGTGGAGTTGAAATAGATGGGAAGAGAATTTATCGGTTTGTTCGAGGAGTGGGCGGAATCTTATGACGATAGTGTTTTAGGAAAAGATCCGCAATATGCCGCCGTGTTTCTTCATTATGATAAAATATTAGATGAGGTGGCAAAATATTCGACCGGAAATGTGCTCGAGTTTGGGATAGGTACAGGCAATTTAACGAAGAAACTAGTGGGAAAAGGGCACCAGGTTGCGGGTGTGGAACCCTCAGAAGCAATGCGTAAAATTGCAGTAAGCAAAATACCGGAATTACCTGTCTATGAAGGTGATTTTTTAACATTTCCAAATATGGATAATTCGATTGATACTATTGTTAGTACCTATGCATTTCATCATTTAACGGATGAAGAAAAAGATGAAGCAATAGCTAAATTCTTCAAGGTACTCACAAAGAGAGGCAAAGTGGTCTTCGCGGATACGATGTTTGAATCATCTATTGCAAAGGAAAATATAATTGAAGAAGCAAATAAAAAAGGGTTTGCAGATTTAATTGAGGATTTAAACCGCGAATACTATTCTTCAATTGGCACCATGCAGGAACTTTTTGAAAAAAATCAGTTCCATGTTACATTTAAAAAAATGAACGAATTTGTTTGGCTAGTGATAGCTGAAAAATAATAAGAGGAGTGACAATATTGTCTAAAAAAATGAATGTAGAAAGCTTTAATTTAGATCATACAAAGGTAGCTGCACCATATGTTCGTCTAGTTGGTGTTACGACTGGTTCAAACGGTGACAATGTGTATAAATACGATATCCGTTTCAAACAACCCAATAAGGAGCATATGGATATGCCTGGCTTACATTCTATTGAACATTTAATGGCAGAAAATATACGAAATCATATGGATAATGTACTGGATATAGGTCCAATGGGCTGTCAAACTGGCTTCTATTTGGCGATATTAAATAATGACAACTATGATGAAGTGCTTGATACACTTGAAAAAACGTTACACGATGTATTAGAGGCAACAGAAGTACCTGCATGTAATGAGGTGCAATGTGGATGGGCTGCAAATCATAGTTTAGAAGGTGCAAAAGCGATTGCTAGAGACATGCTTGATAAACGCAATGAATGGCATCAAGTTTTTGCACAATAAGAGGCGATTATTGTGACTATTTATCATTCCGTTACTGAATTAATTGGTCATACACCACTGTTGCAATTAACAAATTTCCCCCTTCCTGAGGGGGTTCGTTTGTATGCGAAGCTGGAGTATTATAATCCTGGTGGCAGTATTAAAGACCGGTTGGGAAAAATGCTTGTCGAGGAAGCGCTGAAAAACGGTGAATTAAAGGATGGCGGAACTATTATTGAGCCTACTGCAGGGAATACAGGTATTGGCCTGGCTTTGGCTGTATTAAATAAGAATATCAATATTATATTTTGTATTCCAGAACACTTCAGTGAAGAGAAACAAATGATTATGAAGGCGTTAGGTGCTGAGATTGTCCATACACCTATAGAAAAAGGGATGATGGGGGCAATAGAAAAAACGAATGAATTGCTTACAAGCATTCCAAATAGTTTTTCACCGCAGCAATTTCAAAATCCAGCAAATCCAAAAACTTATTACGAATCGCTGGCACCGGAAATCATGGAGGATCTGGAAGGGAACCTGGATGTATTTGTTGCGGGAGCAGGATCTGGTGGAACATTTATGGGATTAGCAAACTATTTCAAGAAACATAAACCTTCGATAAAAACAGTAATTGTTGAGCCGGAGGGTTCCATTATTGCAGGAGGCAAACCTGGCTCACATGAGACAGAGGGGATTGGCATGGAGTTTTTGCCAGAATATATGAATCGCAATTATATGGATGCTATTCACACAGTTTCGGATCAGGATGCGTTCCGTCTGGTTTCAGAGCTTGCGGACAAAGAAGGCTTGTTAGTCGGCAGTTCCTCGGGGGCAGCTATGTTTGCTGCGTTAGAGGAAGCGAAAGTGGCGCAATCAGGATCAACGATTGTAACCATCTTTCCCGATGCAAGTGATCGATATTTAAGTAAGGGTATTTATTCAAAAAGTTTTAGTTATGGAGGAGAATAATATGCGAGCAAAGACAAAAGTGATACATGGCGGAATAACTGGCGACGAGCAAACTGGCGCTGTTTCCGTACCGATTTACCAAACGAGTACGTATAAACAGGATCAGGTCGGAAAACATCGCGGATACGAGTATTCCAGAACTGGTAATCCAACCAGACATGCACTTGAAACCGTGATAAGTGATTTGGAAAATGGCAAATCCGGATTTGCTTTTGGATCAGGAATGGCTGCCATTACATCGATTATGATGCTGTTCAATGCCGAGGATCATGTTATCATGACTGACGATGTGTATGGTGGAACATACCGGTTGATGACAAGTGTATTAAACCGCTTCAACTTGAATCATACGTATGTGGATACTAGTTATAAAGAGAAAGTTGAAGCTGCAATTACCAACAAAACAAAAGCGATTTATGTAGAAACACCAACTAACCCTCTTTTGAAAATTACCGATATTAAAGAAATGGCGGAAATTGCCAAGAAGCATGATCTAAAGCTTATTGTTGATAACACATTCGCAACACCATATTGGCAGCAGCCAATTGATCTTGGCGCAGATATTGTTCTTCATAGTGCTACAAAATACATTGGCGGGCATAGTGACGTTGTAGCAGGATTAGTTGTTGTAAATTCGGATCAACTAGCAGAAGATCTTCATTTCATCCAAAATTCAGCTGGTGGAGTATTAGGGCCACAGGATTCCTGGTTACTAATGCGCGGAATAAAAACATTGGCATTGCGCATGGAAGCAATCGAGGCAAATACAAAGAAAATCATCTCCTTCTTGCAGGATCATGAGCAGGTCTCAACGATTTATTACCCCGGAATCGAAAGTCATAAAGGACATAATGTTGCATCAAGTCAAGCATCAGGCTATGGTGGCATGGTTTCGTTTGATGTAGGAAGCGGAAAACTGGCCCAAAAAGTCTTAGAGAAGGTAAACTACTTTACCTTGGCAGAAAGTCTTGGTGCGGTAGAAAGCCTGATTTCCTTACCAGCACAAATGACACATGCATCCATTCCACGTGAACGTCGTTTAGAACTCGGAATTACAGACGGACTAATCAGGATATCCGTCGGAATAGAAGACAGTGAGGATTTAATCGAGGACCTAAAACAGGCATTAGAAGGATAAAACAAAGATCCAAGTTCATCTTGGGTCTTTTACTATGGGGAAGACATTTATAGGGGGACAGTCCCCCACCGCATTAGCGCGTTAGCGTGGCGGGGGACTGTCCCCCTATGCTAAAATAAAAAGAAAACAGATGGAGGTATAAATCATGAGTGAGCAAGCAATAGCTTATCTAACCAGCCATCGTGCTGAACTACTAGTGAAACTAAACCAATTTTTATCTATCCCAAGCGTTAGTACGGACAGTGTACATAAGAAAGATATTCTGGAAGCAGCAGATTTTATTGTGAATTACTTAAAGGATCTTCAGTTTGAAAATGTGGAACAAATGGATACAGGTGGACATCCTTTGGTCTACGCAGAATATAACGGGGCAGGTCCAGATGCGCCAACTGTGTTGTTTTATGGGCATTATGATGTCCAACCCGTTGATCCTATTGACCAGTGGGACAGTGAGCCATTTAAACCTGAAGTTCGAAATGGCCGTTTATATGCACGCGGCTCGAGTGATGATAAAGGCCAGGTTTTTATGCATTTGGCAGTGTTTGAGGCTTATCTGAAAACAGAGGGCAGATTGCCCGTCAATGTAAAGGTTTGCATCGAAGGGGAAGAAGAAATTGGCAGCGAGAATCTTTATCGCATTCTCCATGAACAGAGTGAAAAATTTGCTGCAGACTTTGCAGTAATTTCTGATTCAGGTATGATTGCTAAGAATCAGCCAACGATTTTGTATGGTTTAAAAGGATTTACCGGGATAGAAATTAATGTTACCGGACCTGACCATGATGTACATTCGGGCATGTATGGTGGTGCTATACGTAACCCAATAATGGCATTGAATCATATACTGGCATCTATGAAAAATATAGATGAAGTTGTTACGGTGGACGGCTTCTACGATGATGTAGAACCTCTATCAGACGAAGAACGGAAGCTGATTGATCAGGTACAGGGTGAAGATTACCAAGAAGCAACTGGGGTAAAGGAAACAGCTTCCGAAAAAGGTTATACAGCAAAAGAGCATACAATGGCACGTCCAACATTTGAAATCAACGGTATGTATGGCGGTTATCAAGGTCAAGGAACGAAAACAATCATTCCGTCATCGGCAACTGCTAAAATAACTTGTCGCCTTGTTCCGGGACAAGATCCAGAAAAAGTTCAGCAATTGTTGGAGGACCATGTGAAAAGTGTTGCGCCAGCTGGTGTAACGGTCGAAGTCGTAAAAGAGAAACTGTCAGCCAAAGCATATAAGGTGGAGCCAAATCACCCACTGATTGAGAAAGCCGCAAAAAGCTATACAAAAGCGTTTGGCAAAGAAACTGTTTATGTACGGATGGGCGGGTCTATTCCTGTTGTTGAATGGTTTGAAGCAATTTATAACATTCCAATTGTACTTTTAGGTTTTGGTACACCGGACGACCGATTACATTCACCAAATGAAAGCTTTCCACTGGACAGCTTTGATAAGGGAATGGAAACGCTTGTACATTATTGGAGCGAAATTAATTAAAATGAAATTCCGTGTTTTAAAGCACGGAATTTTCGTTTTTAGTTTCTGAAATAAGGGTAATAATAGGTAATGACAAACAGGATGGGGGATTATCATGAGATACGCAATCATAACAGGGATTTCAAGGGGACTTGGTGAGTCGATAGCTAAATATTTTCTGGAATCCGGAATTAACGTAATAGGTATTTCAAGAAGTGGTTCAACCACGTTAGATAAATTTGCTAAATCAAACAATGTGGGCTTCACACATTTTCCATGTGATTTGGGTAATGTTGCGGAGATAGAAAGTACATTTGAACAGATAAGTAAAGAGGTTTTTATAGAAGATGCAACAAGTGTATATCTAGTGAATAATGCTGCAGTATTAGATCCAATTAACCCTTCAATGGATATCAAAAGCGCAGAGCTTGCCTATCATATGCAGGTCAATACCATTGCACCAATGGTTTTGACAAATTTATTTTTAAAAGCTGCTACAGAAAATGATATAACTATGGTTGGCGTTATCGTAACATCTGGTGCGGCGCAGCGTCCAGTGTATGGATGGAGCGCATATTGCAGTTCGAAAGCAAGTATAAACAGATATACGGAAATAGCTGCACTTGAGCAAGCTGAATTAAAAACAGGCAACAAAATAATTGCGTTTAATCCAGGTATTATGGATACAAATATGCAGGAAACCATCAGATCTTCCTCTAAAGATTCATTCAAAGATGTAGAAACCTTTAAAGATTACAAAAAAAATAATGCATTACAGGACACCGATACAGTTGGAGGTATATTAGTTGATATACTTACTGACGAGGGCAGCATTGAAAATGGAAAAATTTATAATGCAAGTGATTATTTCTAGGCATAATTGCCAAATTTCGTGAGAAACGCCCTTCCCATTTTAAAACCTCAGCATAGGTTATCATATGCTTAAAATAAGGAGGGAATTTCAATGGGTTATGAAGAAGGTGGCGGCGGCTACGGCACTAGTTTCGCTTTGATCGTCGTATTGTTTATTTTGTTAATAATTATTGGTACTGCTTATACAGGTGGCGGCAACGGCTACGGATATTAAGTATCTTAAAAACATGCAGGGAAGACATCCTCTGCATGTTTTTCTAGTTTAAGGCTGGTGTATGCGCTTTTGCATCGAAAATATGATAAACTAATTGGTGCGTTAAAATTAAATTATTGAAAAAGTGTTTCATATAATAGATAAACATACCTAGTGAAAGGAAGAATTTGATGATTACACGAAAAAGTACACGAGAAGTTGAAATGATGCAAGAGGCAGGTAAATTATTAGTCCAAACACATAAGGAAATTGCCAAAATGATTAAACCGGGGATTACAACCATGGAAATTGACACCTTCGTTGAAAAGTATTTAGCAAAGCATGGAGCTACCCCTGAACAAAAGGGCTTTAGTGGATATCCATATGCCATTTGTGCATCTGTGAATGACGAGATCTGTCATGGCTTTCCAAGGGAAGAAAAGCTTGTGGACGGAGATATTGTAACAATTGATATGGTTGTTAATTTAAATGGTGGATTAGCTGACTCTGCATGGACATACACAGTAGGTAATGTTGATCAGGTAGGAAGAAAGCTGATGGATGTAGCTAAAAAGTCACTTTATAAAGGCATTGAAAAAGCCCAGGCAGGCAGCCGTATTGGTGATATTGGACATGCGATTCAATCCTATGCGGAGGGAGAAGGATTTTCAGTGGTCCGTGATTTCACCGGACATGGAATTGGCCCGACCATTCATGAAGAACCACATATCCCGCATTTTGGTTTACCAAATAAAGGCACTCGTTTAAAAGAAGGAATGGTTATTACAATTGAACCGATGATCAATGAAGGTTCATGGGAAAGTAAAATGGATTCAAATAATTGGACTGCACGCACGATTGATGGTGGACGGTCTGCACAATACGAGCATACCATTGTGATTACAAAGGATGGCCCATTATTAATAACAGACCAAGGTGAAGATAGGTAAACTGATCCAATCTTTTCAGGAGGTGCACCATGCGTATTGTGTCTATTTGTCCAAGTAATACTGAAATTGTAGCATACTTAGGAAAAACAGAGCTGCTGGTCGGTGTAGATAACTTTTCTGATTGGCCAAAAGAGGTAAACCATTTACCCAGGGTTGGACCCGATTTATCTATCGATATGGAAAAAGTCGCCAGTTTACAGCCAGACCTTGTTTTGGCGTCATTAAGTGTTCCAGGTATGGAAAAGAATATTAAAGAGCTTGATGATCATGGATTACCATATATTATTTTAAATCCAAATTCCCTGGATGAAATCGAATCAGATATCAGAAAGGTCGGAGAAGTGCTGCAATGCCCAGAATTAGGTGTACAACGAGCACAGGTATTTCATGAGGAAATAGATAACTTTCGGCAAAAGGCAAAAAACAGAAAGCATACACCTACCCTATACTGGGAATGGTGGCCAAAACCCGTATTTACGCCCGGGGGGGTTAATTGGCTTACCGAGATAAGCAGATTAGCAGGGGCTGAAAATAGTTTTAGCGATAAAGAAGTGGCAAGTTTTCAAACGGACTGGGAAGCAGTGAAAGAGCGAAATCCTGATCACATATGTATGGTATGGGTTGGTGTAAAAGAAGAAAAAATGCGTCCGGAACTTGTTATCAAGAGACCTGGCTGGGAACAGTTGAAAGCAATTAAATCAGGTAATATTCATGTGTTGGAAGAATCATTATATTGCAGGCCTTCACCACGGCTACTAGAAGGGTTACGCAAACTTGAAAAAATAATAACTGAGTAGGTGCAGTCCTGATGAATGGGCTGCTTTTTTTCTGCTCAAAACAATTTTCTTTTTTAAATTGGAAAAATAGTATATACTTGTCTAAATTTTCATTAATAAATCCATATTTAACTTATGGGGGGATAGAGAGATGGAGACAAATTCAATCAGTAAAGGTGGAGCATCTCCTTCCATTCTAATGATTCAAAAAGGGATCGCAGTTGGCTTTCCAATCATGCTTGGCTATTTGCCAATTGCAATTACATATGGAGTTCTCGCTAAGCAAGCGGGGATGACGCTGACAGAGCTGACGTCAATGAGTATTTTTGTATTTGCTGGAGCAAGCCAGTTTATGGCAGTCAATATGGTAGCTGCTGGTGCAGGTGTTGCAGAGATTATAATTGCTACTTTTGTATTGAACTTTCGCCATTTTGTTATGAGTTTATCGTTTATGAATCGTCTGCGCGGTATTGGACTAAAATGGAAAGTTCCTTTATCATTAGGTTTGACTGATGAGACTTTTGCAATGTCTTCGCTGCATCCAGAAGAAGCGAAAAAGAATAAAGGTGCACTATTTTATACTGCATTGATCCTAACTGCTTATTTTTCATGGATTATGGGTTCTTTTTTGGGAGGAGTATTGGGGGAGATTATTCCCGCGAAATTAAGTCAAAGTATGGGAATTGCTCTTTACGCCATGTTTGTAGGTTTATTAATTCCTTCTGTTAAAAAAGAAAAAAGAGTAGGGATAATTGCTATTTTTGCAATGCTAATCAATGCTTTATTTAGCCAGTTTACCAGTGAAGGCTGGGCGATTGTTTGCGGTACCGTCATCGGTGCGGCTAGTGGAATTTTCTTGCTTAAGGGGGATTCAAAATGATGATACTTGCCATCATTATTGGAATGGGACTTGTAACGATGATTCCAAGAATAATCCCGGCATATATTGTGGATCTGATCCATTTTCCTGATTGGTTAAATCGCTGGTTAAACGCAATTCCATACGCTGCACTTGGTGCCTTAATTTTTCCAGGCATTTTATCCGTTCGGCCCGAACATCCACACATTGGAATCATCGGTGGACTTGTCGCAATAATACTAGCATATGTAGGGCTGAATGTTATATTAGTGGTAATTGGTGCGATTGCAGCGGTATTTGTATTAAGTCTGTAGTTTGATAACGGAAAAATTGATGTAAAAAGAGATTGATGCGGGGGAGATATGATGTTCCAAACCAGAAAAGCAGTTTATGGTGATGCTGAAGCGATTGCCAATATTCATATCAATAGCTGGAAAAGTACATATAGAGACTTGATTAATGAGAGAGATATTTCAAATATTACGTTCGAAAATCGTTTGGCGTTATGGGAAACCATCTTAACAATAAATAATAAGGAAGATCAATGTACGTATGTGATTCATAACGAAGAAAAGATTGTTGGATTTGTAAATGGCGGGCCTGAACGGACTAAGCGATTTAATTATGACAGTGAAATATATACCATCTATCTTTTAGATGAATACCAGCGGTTAGGCCTTGGGGCCGAGTTATTACAAACCTTTGCTGAAGACATGAAACTAAAAGGAAATTCATCTATTCTTGTTTGGGTATTAAAACAGAATCCTTCAAGCAAGTTTTATGAAAGATACCAGGCAGAACCAGTGGGTGAGGAAGAAACAACCATTGGAGAAGGAACATATCAGGAAACCGCATATGGGTGGGAAAGTATTGAACAATTACTAGGTTTAATACAGAAAAATAAAAGTTAGAGGCTTTGTGCCTTTAACTTTTTTAAATTATTATTCCCCTGTATATGGTTCAATATGAATGTGTGCATAATAGACGTTATGCTTTTGAGCAAGCAGTTTTTCAATATGAACTGTTATGTCGTGGCTTTCTTTTACGTTAAGATTTGGATCAACAAGAATGACAATATCGATAAAAGATTGGTTTCCATGTATACGCCCTTTTATATCCTTCACCTGTTTTACTTCATCAACCCTGGCAATGCTCTTTTTTATTTTCAGCAAAAGTTTTTCATCAAAACCATCTGTAAGTGTGTGTGTTGAATCCTTAAATATATCCCACGCTGTTTTACAAATAATGAAACCTACAAGTAAACCCGCAACAGGATCAAGCCAATACAGTCCAAATTGGGCACCGATTATTCCAACAAAAGCTCCTAAACTCACTAGGGCGTCTGATTTGTTATCCTGTGCTGCTGCATGCAGTGATGGGCTTTCTATTTTTTTGGCTAATCCTGCATTGTACCGGTGAACACCAAACATTATAATTGCCGCAGCAAGTGCAGTCCAGGCTGTTAACATGTCTGGCTGTTCAATTGTCCCATTCCATAATTTTTGCAACGTATCGTAAATTACCTGTATTCCTACAGATACCATTATAAAGGCAGCAAATAAGGATGCTACCGTCTCAGCCCGATAATGCCCGTAATGATGGTCATTATCCGCAGGTTTTCTGGATATTTTAAGGCCAATTAATACTGCTATCGATGCAATAACGTCTGTTGAATTGTTCAATCCGTCCGCCCTTAATGCTTCCGAATTGCCGAAGTGAGCTATGATGAGTTTACTTACAGATAAGATTAGATAAGCAAAAATACTGATCCAGGCACCTCTCTCACCTTTTTTCAAGTTCTCTGTATGTGTCATGGGATCCTCCATTTAATGTCTAGTGGAGCTGATTAATAACAGCTCTAATAGTCTACCAAAGCATCACATGGTGAGTCCAGAGAAACATTCAAGCATATGGGTATATCTATTGCAAGTAACTAATTAAGTTTCATTAGCTCAAAACCAAAAATTTACTGTAAAAATTAATTAATTTTTGTTGCAATTATTCCAAAAATTTAGGATAATAGAAAAAAGGAACAAGGGGGCATGTTCCATGAAAAAGCAAAAAATTTATTATCGATATTATCGATATGATGGAAAGCCATTAGTAGCCAAACGGGAAATTCTATATGAGTTTAAGCTTACTTCTAGGTTATTACTGGATGAATTATGTTTTCAGTGGAATAAGGAAAAGCTTGAGGATGCCATTAATAGTTCTATTGATAAAGGGGATAAAGAGAACTTTCTAAAGTTAAGTCAAGCATATAAACATTTTATATGGGAATAGTCAATGAAAAGAATGTAATAGCCTTGCCTTTTAGTAGGCAAGGTATTTTTTACTGGATAATAAAAGAAATGAAAATATGCCTAGCTCCAGCGCTAAAGCATTAAGCTAAAAGGGGGTGGCCTATGAAAAAGAAGGCTGTTTATAGTTGGATGCTTTATGACTTTGGGAACTCAGCGTTTTCAACGACAATTATGGCAGCGGTGTTACCGGTGTTTTATTACGATGTTGCCGCAGTTGGCTTAGATAATTCCCTGGCAACAAGTTACTGGGGTTATTCCCAGTCTATTGCTGTACTGATCGTAGCCATTCTTGCTCCATTTCTTGGTGCCGTAAGTGATTATTCAGCCGCAAAGAAAAAGTTTCTCCGATTTTTTGCCTTTATGGGTATGATTGCAAGTATTATGCTAGGATTTGTTGGCGAGGGTGATTATCTATTTGCATCACTTCTGCTTATCATTGGTACGATTGGTTTCTCAAGTGCGAATATATTCTATGATGCGTTTTTGCCTGAGATTGCTGATGAGGATAATATTGATAAAGTTTCCTCAAGTGGATTTGCATTTGGTTACTTTGGCGGAGGGATATTGCTAGCAGTAAATATATTAATGATTTTGAAGTATGACTGGTTTGGAATCCCAAATGCAACAGCAGCAAGTCAATTATCATTTGCTTCCGTAGGTATTTGGTGGTTTATTTTTTCAATACCGCTTCTTAAAAATATCAAAGAAGAAAAGAAACACCCAATCAAACGTGATAAATCATACGTTTTGATTGGTTTAACCAGGGTCACAACAACATTTAAAGATATCAAGCAATATAAGCAATTATTAATTTTCTTGCTCGCATTTTGGATGTATAATGATGGAATTTCTACCATCATTAAAATGGCAACAATTTATGGTCGGGACATTGGAATCGACAAGAATTCATTAATCGCTGCATTATTAATTACTCAATTTGTTGGGGTTCCATTCACCTTTTTATTTGGTTATATAGCCAAGAAAATAACAGCAAAAAAGGCCTTGCTGATTACACTTTATATTTATATCGGAATTGTTATTTTAGGTTATTTCATGTCTACAGCACTTCACTTCTATTTATTGGCTGTTTGTGTTGGATTTGTGCAGGGTGGGGCGCAGTCATTGAGCCGGTCTATATTCGGCCGAATGGTTCCAGAAGATAAACACGGTGAATTCTTTGGTTTTTATGGTATATCGTCAAAGTTTGCTGCCATTTTTGGACCATTCCTATTTGCATTAGTCGGGCAGCTCACAGGATCAAGCAGGCTGGGGATTATTTCATTAGTAGTGTTCTTTATCGTTGGGATTATTTTACTGCGCTTTGTAAATATTGAAAAAGGTATGATGGATGCTAAAAAATACACGGATTATGAAGAAGAAGTCAAAATAAAACCTGAGTAAAAAAACATACTAAGGCAAAAAAGTTTTAGCCGGAGAGAAAATCCGAACTATGATTCCAAATTCTTTAATTAGAATTTGAATTAGTTCGGATATTTTTATTTTATACAATAGGATCACTATATTTATTTATAAGCCCAAGTTCCAATGGCTTTCCTGTGTCATAAGAAATATTTCCGATTAATTGAGTTAAAGATAATTTCTTTTCTTTTGTGGGATTGTCCCAGTAGCTTAATACTTCTCCCATAATTTCAATTCCTTCAGCACGGCCCGTTTCATAAAGTTCCAAAAAGCTTTTAGATGAAACTTCATTGGTAGCGGGGTGGTGCCAGGTTGTTTCATCTTCATTTAAATAATCAATATTGGTCTTTATCGGCTGATGGGAAAAGGAAGAAATAAGCGATTTAAATACAACATTTTTCCAGCCATAAGGGTCAGATAACAATCGTAAGGCTAGCTTCATGTCACGATAGGACTTTTGAATGTAGGTGTCAGATTCTTTTACTACTTCAGGAAAATGTTTTTCAATCCTCGTATGCAGCAAAGTGATAATATCTTTGTCTAATGAATACCCAACATCTATCTCTTTATATACGTGTGCTCTCCATGTTTTCATATTATGAAACTTTTCCATTATGACCGTATCAATTATTACTTCAAGCTCCTGATGTTTATTACCTTCATAGCCTGCTCTGTAATGGATATATGGATGTGCATTTCGATCCAAAATATGATGTGTTACAAATCCGAATACATATGCCTTAACATGTGATTCCATTTTTGCTGCAGCCTGGATTAAATCAATCAAAAATGCACCACATTTCTTTGTATGCAATGCCATACCAATATTACTTACTGATTCATCCTTATTCCATGGCCAAAATTTATAATAAAAAAATGGATCAGGCCCTTGTGCGCCTAACTTCATATATGTTTCATGCTGAAAGAAAGGTGTAGGATTATTGATTGTATCCACAACATCTTCGCAAAAAAACATATGGGTCCATATATTCGGCATAATGAAATCCTCCCCACATCCTGCAACGCAAGCATTAATCATAATTCCAAAAGTTTTCATTATTTTATTCTTAGCAGCGAAACTTTGGGAAATATGCTATTTACTTATTATAAAAGAAGTTGCGAACAACATGAAGGGAAAATGATTGTGAAATTGGCTTAACGCAGGATGTGTACTATTTCTGTAACATTTTTTGCTAAGTATGTTGTTTTCTAATTTTAGATGAAATTTGTTACAATAGAAGATGGATTAAAAGTAACCATTTACATAGGAGGCAACAAAATGGACTATCGTATAGAAAAAGACACACTTGGTGAAGTGCAAGTACCTGCAGATAAATTCTGGGGAGCGCAAACTCAGCGCAGTAAATTAAACTTTCCAATTGGTAATGAAAAAATGCCACAGGAATTAATTAAAGCCTTTGCAATTTTAAAGAAAAGCGCTGCTAAGGCGAATACTGATCTTGGATTAATGGAGAAAAAGAAATTTGAGGCTATTGCTTATGCAGCGGATCAAATTATCGAAGACAAAATCACCGATCATTTTCCATTAGTTGTTTGGCAAACAGGCAGTGGAACTCAATCCAATATGAATGTGAACGAAGTAATTGCCTATGTTGGAAATGAATGGTTAACAGAAGAGGGAAGTGATTTGAGATTACATCCGAATGATGATGTAAATAAATCTCAAAGTTCGAATGATACGTTCCCGACCAGCATGCACATCGCATCAGTATTAAAACTTGAAAATGATGTCTTGCCAGCAGTCCGTAAGTTAAAGGATTCATTAAAAGTTAAAATGGATGCATTTGAAGATATTGTTAAAATTGGACGTACACATCTACAGGATGCAACACCATTAACACTTGGGCAAGAGATAAGTGGATGGCACCGCATGCTTGAAAAGTCTGAAACCATGATTAGTGAAAGTCTTCACCATTTGAAAGAATTGGCGATTGGTGGTACAGCAGTTGGAACGGGATTGAACACCCATCCTGACTTTTCGGAAAAAGTTTGTGCAGCAATAAATGATTATACAAATAACAGTTTCATTTCAGCACCGAATAAATTTCATTCCCTTACAAGTCATGATGAAACAGTTTATGCGCATGGTGCGTTAAAGGGACTTGCGGCAGATTTAATGAAGGTTGCAAATGACGTCCGTTGGTTAGCAAGCGGTCCACGCTGCGGGATTGGGGAACTTGTCATACCGGCAAACGAACCCGGTAGTTCAATTATGCCAGGGAAAGTAAACCCTACCCAATGTGAAGCTGTTACAATGGTTGCAGCACAGGTGATGGGAAATGACGCAACGATTGGATTTGCAGCAAGTCAAGGCAACTTTGAACTGAATGTATTCAAACCGGTAATTGCTTACAATTTCCTTCAATCATGTCAACTATTAGCAGATAGCATGCTTTCCTTTGATGAGCGTTGTGTGCAAGGAATTGAACCGAACCATGAACAAATAGAAAAATATCTGAAGGATTCATTAATGCTGGTAACTGCATTGAACCCGCATATTGGATATGAAAATGCAGCTAAAATTGCTAAAACAGCATTTGCTGATAATGCAACTTTAAAAGAAACCGCCGTTAAATTAGGTCTTTTAACAGAAGAAGAATTTGAAGAATATGTGAATCCAAAGGAAATGACACACCCAAAATAAAGAAATGTTTTTAAAATATAAAAGAAATGCCTAAAAAAGCCCATTACTATGCAAAGTAATGGGCTTTTTATTTCCATTATTAGTTACCACAATTTCCAACAATTATCAGTGATAAGTTTCTAACGTTTGCAAACAATATAATTACAGGAGGTGATAACATGGCTAGTAACAATTCAAATCAATTAGTAGTACCTGGCGTACAACAAGCTCTTGATCAAATGAAGTATGAAATTGCTCAAGAATTTGGCGTTAATTTAGGTGCAGACACTGCTTCACGTGCTAACGGTTCTGTTGGTGGTGAAATCACTAAGCGTCTAGTTCAAACTGCTCAGCAACAACTTAGCGGTGGACAACAATAATAAATACCATGGCCTTCCGCTGGGGTAACCCTCCAGCCAAAACCAGATGAGAAAGAGGGATCGTCTTAAATGACGATCCCTTTTATTTCCACTTTGAGAACATCGAAATTTCTAACAATTATTTAATCCGTAATTCGTTTTCCGGATTAAAAAAATGTGCTTTATTCATATCAAACGCAAGATCCAAACGCTCGCCACCATTAATATCTGAACGGGAATCAATTCGAGCAATGAAATCCTGTTCATGAACTTTTGAATAAAGATAAGTTTCCGCACCCATTAATTCTGCTACCTCGATTGTGGCCGTTATTTTAGTCTCTGGTGTAGATTCAATAAATAACGGTTCATCATGAATATCCTCTGGACGAATTCCAAGAATAATTTCCTTATCCACAAAACCTTGTTCACGAAGTGTTTTCATTTTTCCTTCTGGTACTTTTATTTTCACCTCATCCATAACAAAATGACTATCTGTTAAGGTCCCATTTAAGAAGTTCATGGATGGTGAACCAATAAAACCGCCAACAAAGATATTTTCAGGTTTGTCATATACCTCTTTTGGAGCACCTACTTGCTGAATAATCCCATCCTTCATAACAACAAGCCGTGTTGCCATTGTCATGGCTTCCGTTTGGTCATGGGTTACGTAGATAGTGGTTGTTTGCAAACGTTTATGCAGTTTTTGAATTTCCGCCCGCATTTGCACACGTAACTTTGCATCAAGGTTTGATAACGGTTCATCCATAAGGAATACTTTCGCATCACGCACTATGGCACGTCCAAGAGCAACACGCTGACGCTGACCACCTGATAATGCCTTTGGCTTACGATCTAAGTAAGATTCAAGTCCTAATATCTTGGCAGCGTTTTGTACACGTTTTTCAATTTCATCTTTTTTAAATTTACGAAGTTTTAATCCAAATGCCATATTGTCGTATACATTCATATGCGGATATAATGCATAGTTTTGGAATACCATTGCGATATCGCGGTCTTTTGGTGCGACATCATTCATTTTCTTGTCATCAATCAGTAAATCCCCATTCGTTATTTCCTCTAATCCAGCTATCATGCGGAGTGTGGTTGATTTACCACAGCCAGAAGGGCCAACGAATACAATAAATTCTTTGTCCTGAATATGTAAGTTAAAATCATCTACTGCTATTACCTTTTTATCATAGGATTTTTGAATATGATCCAAACGCAATTCTGCCATGTTTTCTACCCCCAACATTTATTGTTATTTTTAGTTTATTAAAAAACTTGTCTTTCTGTATACGTAAAACATGCACAAAGAATTCTAAATTCTTTGTGCATGTTTGCTAAATTCTACAGTAACAAAAAGTAAACCATTGCGGCCTGGTGAAACTGGCGAATATCGATTCCGGTCTTTTCAATAAACTTATCAATTCGGTATTGTAAACTATTGCGGTGCAGAAATAGTTCCTTGGCTGTGACTGTTATATTTAAATTGCAGCCAAAAAAAGTATTGATTGTATGGATTAATTCTGAATCGTTCAGAACCTCATGCAGTAATAACTGTTTGGTTTCTTTACGGAATGAAGTATTTACCTGATCTGCGAATAAACAGAGAATAGATTCCTCAAAGGAGATTACCTGTTTGCTTGTATAGTTAAATGCGGTTGCTGCACCCTCCGTAAGTCTTGGATAAAACTGTCTGGCTCTTTCCGGGTTGTTCATAAATGGACCAACAAAAAAACGGATTTTAACATATAAATCACTCATTAAAATGTTAATAATCTCATTATAAACAATTGGTTCCTCACCTATCTCTGCTTGTTCTTCAATTATCACACCCTGATCATTCGTTATCCACAAAATTGGCAGTGGTTTAGAGAAGATACTTTGAAGCGCTTCCTTAAATAAGCCTGGATCTATTTTATTTTGCTGAAGGGAGAAATGAATAAAACGAAACGGGTTTAAGCAGTCTTTCTCCACAATCGGTTGTTTTCCGTGAATAATGTTCTGCCAATACTGTTCCTGTTTGGTTAATGGGGTGCCTGTAAAAGTATATGGCGACAAAAAAGCTTGCAACAATGCTTCATCCTTACTGGTAATTTCGTTTGCGTCTATACCTATAATCTCGTCATTTTCGGTTATGTACCACTTGTATTCGACTGGGGATGGAACAAAATGAGAACCATAAATGGTTATTGATGGAAAAATCTTTCTTAATTGGTTTATCATGACAGAGCCTCTTTTATAAATTTTTTGTCTATTATTAGAAAAGCTTGGTATTCACGACTTTCGCTAAAAGATATATCTGATAATTTTATGCTTTCTTTAAAGTATAACAAGAAGAGACGATTATTCGAAATGGTATACATGATTGTTCTTGTTTGTTATAGTTACTTTAGAATGATTTGAAGGAGGACATACATTGCCTAATATTTATGACAGTGCATATGATTTAGAAAAAGCAATTCGTGAAAGTGAAGAATTTAAAAGCTTAAAAGGCGCATATGATGCAGTAATGAACGATGAGTCTGCAAAACAAATGTTCGAAAACTTCCGCGATACACAAATGGCCTTGCAGGAAAAACAAATGCAGGGACAGGAGATAACTGAAGAAGAAGTTGAGAAAGCCCGACAAGTTGTTGAATTAGTTCAACAGCATGAAGATATCTCCAAATTAATGGAACAGGAACAACGCTTGAATATGGTAATTAATGATGTAAGTCGTATTATTACCAAACCACTTGAAGAATTGTACGGAAAACCTGAATCAGAAGAAACAGCTGAATAATATAATGAACAACCCGCAGTTATTTAGCTGCGGGTTGTTTTTTTGTGAATGCAGGATTTTTGCAATTAAATGGAGAATTTATAGAATTAAGCAGAATTTTAACTAGGAGTGTGCGTAATATGGAAACGGTTTTATACGAAAGTGTTGATCAAATCGGATATGTTTATTTAAATCGGCCGGAGCGGTACAACGCATTAGATAAAGAAATGCTTCTCGAGTTACTGGAGGTTATTAAAAAAGTTGAAAAAAGTGACGATCGTATCGTAATTATTGGCGGCAAAGGAAAGGCGTTTAGTGCTGGTGGTGACATCAGTATGATGAAGGATTTTAATAATCGTGATTTCTATGATGAAGTTATGGATACTATTTCAGAAGTTGTAACAAGGTTATATATGTTGCCGAAAATCGTTATTTCGGCTATTAAAGGACCTGCTGCAGGCCTCGGACTTAGTTTGGCACTAACGGCTGATTATGTTGTTGCCAGAAATGATGCCAAACTAGGCATGCTTTTTCTTGGCGTCGGACTAGCTCCTGATGGTGGTGGGCATTTTTGGCTGAAAGAGAGACTGGGGGTCCATGGTGCAAAACAATTTACTTGGAGTATGGAACAGGTAGATGGAGCAACTGCTTACTCAATGAATCTTGTGGATCAAGTCAGTGAAGAACCAATTGTTAATTACACTGATGAATTGGCGAAAAAATTGCTATTAATGCCGTTAACCTCCATGGTAAAAACGAAGCTTATGTATCACAATGAGATGAAAGCTACCCTGCAGCATTATTTGTCAGAAGAAAAGAAAACACAATGGGAATTAAGACAAACAAAAGATCACAAAGAAGGAGTAAGTGCCTTCCTGGAAAAACGCCAGCCAACCTTCATTGGAGAGTAAAAAGTAACTGATTATGAGGTTTGGGTATCTGGAAATATAATTTATGGTATAAAAAACTAGGTAAAGGATCCCGAAATATAGAAACTAAACTTTAATTACTAATATAATTTTAGAATAAAATTTTGGTCAATTGGAAAATCCATAAACTTGTAAATAACTGTAAATAAGATAATCCATTTTGAAAAAGATTTCAAAATGGATTTTTTTTGCAAATTTATTTTTTTAATTTGATAAAAGGATTTGACATCTTGATGCATATTCTTAACAGGAATCCCCCCTTTATTGCTAAGCTGGATTTTATTCAGCTAATGGGCTATTTGGACGCTGATCATATTTTCTCTTAATCTGTCTTGTGTTTAGAGGACTTTTTTAATTGGAAAATAAAAATATTTAATTTCATGACCCCCTGATAGGATTTGTTGTACCAAAAAATCGCAACTCCTTGTTGATTACTTGCCTATTTGGGTTAATATTAACCTTTTCAAATGCCCAACATATAGTAAATATGCCACTCACTAAAACATAAAAGGAGTGAATTTTATGGGAAATATGGTTACGGGCCCGTCTCCGCTTTGTAAAGAATTTGCGAGGATTCTTGGCTGTATTCCTCAGGTTGTTAACGACGTTTGTTTGGCCACCCGTTCACGAACGAATATCCACCCGAAGGTATTGGGACGGAAGGCGGAGTCGGCTATGTTTCTACCCCAAGTATTTTCTTTTGAACACATAGATAGAGAGGGAAAGGCCTTATGCCTGGGGGAGACAGTGATTTTACAAGAGGAAATTAACCCATTTATGAGAAAGCTCCAGGATCACGGGATTATTGTCACAGCTGTCCATAATCATTGGCTTTTCGATAAACCACGCCTCATGTACATGCACTTTGAATCAATTGACAACCCCTTGTCCTTCGCCACGAAAACAAGAGATGCGATGAATGTATTGATAACGGGAAATGTTAACGATGGCACCCGCCACGACCTAAGTATAAAAAATAGTCGTGTCAATATAACAAACGGTAGAGGTCAGGGTGTGTCAAGCCCTTGTGACCAATTAGGGGCTCCCTATGCCCCCTTTCTTATGTTCACTGTACTATTCCGCAATTTTTCCAGTTTATTATCCATGTCTTGCCCCGCTCCAAGTTTGTCGGTATAACCGGAAAGACTGGCCTTAGTACAAAAGTTATCCACACTTGCAATTTATTTAATACAGATATTTCCTCGAGGCAGGTAGGCCGTGTATAGAAGCTTGGACCTCCGACATAATAAAGGTGAAAATAAACATCGGAGGGAATAATAAGCATGCCACATAAAACAGTAGATAACAGAAATGTTGCACAGCACCTTATTCAACAACTAAAACAATGGGATGTGAAGAGAATTTACGGTGTTATTGGTGATGGGATTCTGTTTTTGTTGGACGAATTAGGTAATCAGGAAGATATTCAGTATATTGCATGCAGACATGAAATGAATGCAGCATTAATGGCTAGTGCTGAGGCAAAATTGACAGGAAAAATGGCGGTATGCACCGCGACATCCGGCCCTGGTATTACTGTATTGCTTAATGGATTGGCTGATGCATGGCGGGATAGGGCCTCAGTTTTAGTCATCACTGGCCAAGTAGAACGAACAAAAATCGGAACAGGGGATGTTCAGGATATTAATCAGCAACAGTTAATCGCTCCGCTTGCGGAATATTCCTCTTTGGTCACAGATAGCCACTCTTTCCCGGAATTATTAAATATTGCAATGAAGACTGCACTTAGCAAAGGTGGCGTGGCCCATCTGTCTGTACCTACAGACATTTGGACTTTGCCGGTTAACGGCAATTTTTATCCCCTTCCACTTACAAAGACATACCCACAACCAGAATCAATGGATATAAAAAGGGTATCAAATGCCATCAATCAGGCACAACGTCCAATCATCTTAGCTGGCCGTGGGATCCAATACGCACAAACAGAGGCAATTAGGTTCGCGGAAAAATTGCAGGTCCCCATCATGGTTACGATGCCTGCAAAACCTTTTATCGCGAATGATCATCCACTTTTTATTGGTGGCTTTGGTCAGGCTGGAACGGAAATATCAAGAGATTTGCTCAAGAAGGCAGACTTGTGTGTGGTCCTTGGAGCTACTTGGTGGCCAAAAGATTATGTGCCTAGTTCAGTGCGGGTTATTCAAATAGATAGCGAACAAGGGAACATTGGGTTAAATAGGCAGGTGACAGATTCATTGGTTGGCAATCTGGCAAAAGTTATTCCTGCATTAACGGAACAGATTAATACGAAAAGCAATCCAGCCTATGTTAAAGAAATTCAGGAGGAAAAAGACAGCTGGAATAAACAGATTCAGTCTGAGATTGGAGAAGTGTCGGAAAAAATTCCCCCAGCCCATGTTTTTGCGGAACTGGGCAAGTGTATCAATCCTGATGCAGTGATGGCAGTAGATACAGGTGATCATACGCTTTGGCTGGAACGAATTTTTCAATATCGTGGACAAGAGTTACTTGTTTCAGGAAGATGGCGTACACTTGGCTTTGGGTTGCCAGCAGGCATCGCGGCCCAATTGACATTTCCAGGGCGACAGGTGGTGTGCATCGCCGGCGATGGAGGTGTAGCCCATTCGATTATTGACCTGATTACAGCGGTTACCTATAAGCTCCCAATAACATTAATTATCATCAATAATAACGCCTATTTTATGGAGACAAGTCGTATGGTTGTTGAGGGACTAAACAGGGGTGGATCTCAAATACCGAATCCGGATTATGTGGCACTAGCAAAATCAATGGGAGCGGAAGGTGAGCGGGTTGAGAAAGCGGAAGGGTTAGTCCCGGCCTTTAATCGTGCTTTTCAGTCCAACCAAACTACAATCGTTGAAGTCCTTTGTAGCGCACCGATCCTGCCCCACACAAAAATTTTAAAAGGTATGGATACTATCAACCGATGGGGATGAGCCAATGCCCGAAGACTTCCCAGGGAATATACAAAGGTAAGAGTTACGCTACAAAGGCTTCAATCAAGATCCGATCTCGTTAACGTATATTCCTTTTATAAATGGGGATTCTGATACTATTATCAAAATACAGAATGGAGGGTTACAATGCCCCAAAACAGTAATACGGGTGGAAAATTGCCGGAGACTACTACGTCTTATTGGACAGATTCTATTGATCAGTCCAAGTTCCCCGCACTGGATGAAGATATACAGGTTGATGTTTGTATTGTGGGTGGCGGGATTACCGGAATTACATCTGCATACCTATTAGCAAACGCCGGGTTGAAGATTGCCGTCCTAGAGGCTGACCAGATATTAAATGGAACAACAGGACATACAACCGCGAAGATAACTGCCCAGCATGATTTAATATACGACGAGCTCATTACCAGTCTTGGAAAAAGCAAGGCTAAGTTATATTATGAGGCAAATATGGAAGCAATAACGTTCATAAAAGACACTGTTAATGAGCTGCAAATTGATTGTGAATTCAGTGAACAGGATGCTTACATGTATGCAACAACAGATGAAGATGCGGACAAAATAGAAAAGGAAATGACGGCCTATGAAAAACTTGGCATTAACGGAGGGCCTGTTGAAACATTCCCATTGGATATAGACATAAAAAATGCAATTATGATGCGGGGCCAGGCACAGTTTCACCCGCTTAAATACTTAACCCATCTTGTGGAAAAGATCACGGAAAAAGGGGGGCTTATCTACGAAAACACGACAGCAGTTAATGTTGAAGATAGAAAACAGCCAGTAGTATTAACAAGCAAGGATCATCGTGTTACTGCTAAGCATGTGCTTGCCTGCTCGCATTTTCCATTTTATGAAGGATTAGGTCTATATTCTACAAGGATGTACGCTGATCGTTCCTATATCCTTGCCGCAAAACCGAAGAAAAGTTTCCCTGGTGGAATATTTATCAGTGCCGGTAAACCAACAAGATCCATCCGGTCCGTAACAATAGACGGTGAAGAAATGGTTCTTATTGTTGGGGAAAGCCATAAAACCGGCCAGGGGTTGGATACAATGAAACACTATCAGGCTTTGGAAGATTTCGGCCAACAAGTATTCGGTCTCGAGGATATTCCTTATCGGTGGTCCGCCCAGGATTTAACTACATTGGACAAGGTCCCTTATATCGGGGAAATAACCTTTGGACAGCCAAACATTTTAATAGCCACTGGATATAGAAAATGGGGAATGTCAAATGGAACTGCCGCAGCACTTCTATTGCGGGATATTGTATTGGGCAAGGAAAACGCCTTCCAGCGTTTGTTTACACCATCAAGATTTTATGCAACCCCTAGTATAAAGAATTTTCTAGTTCAAAACGCGGATGTTGCGGAGCATTTAATTAAGGGAAAACTTCAAATAAGCAATATCGACCCTGATACCTTAAATAATGATGAGGCAGCCGTGATTAGTATCAAAGGAGAAAGAAAGGGCGCATATAAGGATGAAAAGGGGCAACTGCATATTGTAGATACAACCTGTACGCATGTTGGATGCGAAGTTGAGTGGAATAGCGGGGATCGCAGCTGGGATTGCCCGTGCCATGGATCGAGGTTTTCATATACCGGTGATGTAATTGAGGGGCCAGCCGAAAAACCTTTACAAAAGCATGATTATAAGATGCTGGACAACCTTACTTCGGAGGACTCAGGTTATTAGTTACCCTGGTTAGTTGAAAAAATAATTTCAGATATATCAGCTGAACAATCTAAAGCGACCCCACGCCAGGGTCGCTTTTTTTATCTATGAAATAATACCAGCTTAGCTTCAGGTGACACACAACGGTGCGTATAATCAGAATAACCTTCGTCAGCCAATCGTGCGTTACCAACCTTTTTTGCTTCATTGTCATTTTCAGCAGTAAACGATTCATCCAGCAATTTTTCTCCAGTTTGTTTAAACACAGTTAATACATATGTACGCATATTCAGGATTCCCCCTTGAAGTATTTACTTATCTATATTATATACATTCTCAACCACTAAAAAAAGCCATAAAATAAATGTAAAGTTCAATTGACAAAGAATCGGTAGGTACGTATACTTCATGTTAAGTGAACTTTACATGCTGAAAAAGGAGAAATCATGAAAACGTTAATCTTGGAAAGGCGTACGAAGATGAACATGACCCAGGAGGAATTATCAAGCAAGTTGAAAGTCTCTAGACAAACAATTATTTCACTTGAAAAAGGTAAGTATAAACCATCATTAGTTTTAGCCCATAAGCTTGCCCAAACGTTTGAATGTAAAATTGATGATTTGTTTATTTTTGAGGGGGATGAAAATATTGAGTGAAACCTTTTTGGAAAACCCATATGCGCTGTTGATTGTATTAGGTGATTTTGCCTTTTTGCTTATCCTATTTCTTTTTCAACGACATATTGGGAAGAAAAGACACCGGTATGATGAACGGTATTATCAAATTAATAATCGCGCAAAAGCGAGGTCTTGGGATACGATGCTTGTTATCCTTCTTGCCGCATGGCCAATAGTGATTATTTTTGACGGGATTTCCTTTAGTTTTTTTCTGTTAACTGCAATTTTTGTTTTTCATAATTTGTCATTAATAATTACGGCTGCATTCGTTTCAAACCAAGAAGGAAAAAATTGAAACCATTCTAGATATAATTCGTAACAAACAGTTGGGGGAAGGGGAGAAAGAAATGACATTACTAATAAAAAATGTGACGAAACGATTCGGCAATCATACTGCCGTTAACAACCTATCGTTAGAAATTCCGGAAAAAGAAATGTTTGGCTTTCTGGGAGGAAATGGTGCCGGGAAAACAACAACATTTCGGATGATCCTCGGATTGCTGGATCCTTCAGACGGGGAGATTTCCTGGAATGGGCAATCGATTAGTTACGATAAGAGTCATCTTATCGGCTACCTACCGGAGGAACGTGGATTATATCCTAAGTTAAAGGTACGGGACCAAATTGTTTATCTTGGCAAATTACGCGGGATGAAAAAGAATGACATCATTTCTGAACTAGAAGCGTGGCTGCAACGATTCAAGGTTCCAGAATACATCGATAAAAAGGTGGAGGAATTATCCAAAGGTAATCAACAAAAAATCCAATTTATTTCGGCTGTTATTCATAAACCAAAGCTGTTAATTATGGATGAGCCATTCTCAGGGCTTGATCCAATTAATGTGGAGATGTTAAAAGAAGCGGTGGTTGACTTGAAGGAACGAGGAACATCAATTATTTTCTCCTCCCATCAAATGGATCATGTGGAAGAGTTATGTGAGCATTTATGTATTTTGCAAAAAGGGAAGCAGATTGTACATGGATCATTACGGGACATAAAAAGTTCATATGGCAAGAAAAATCTTATTGTCCTTGGTGATATGGATCTTAACTATTTACGAAATTTTGATGGGGTAACCAAATATAGACCTATTACAGGAGGATGCGAATTACAAATAGATAATGAACAAGCTGCGCAAACTATTTTTGAAAGTTTACAAGGTCGAGGGTTTATCCGCAAATTTGATCTGGAAGAACCTACACTAAATGATATCTTTATTGAAAAAGTGGGTGCTTCCTATGAATAAATTTTGGATTGTTATGTCCCACACCTATATGACGCGGTTTAAGACGAAGTCGTTTTTAATCAGTACAATTATTACGTTATTATTTGTTGTCGGTCTTGCAAACTATCAAACTATATTTGATGCATTTTCGGATGAAGGCAAAAGTGAGATTGCTGTATTGGATGTAACGGGGGAATTTTTCAAACCGTTAGAGAAGACAGTTGAAAACGCAAATGAAGACGTTGATCTTGTTGCCTATGACAAGTCTGAAGAAACGGGTAAAGGCGCTGTTGAAGATGAGAAGATTGATGCGCTCATCACAATCGGTATGAATGAAAATCAGTTGCCTGAAGCAACGTATTATGCGAATAATATTGCCGATTCCACCGAACAGACAGTTATACAGCAACAATTACAACAGTTGAAGGTTGCCAAGGCCACGAGTCAGGCAGGTGTCGATCAGGAAACCATTAAGGAAATATACTCTCCGGTTAACTTTGACGCTGTTGCACTTGATAAAAGCGCAAAATCGTCAGAAGAACTTAGCCAGGCACGCGGCATTGTTTATGTTATGCTGTTCGTTCTTTACCTATCTGTCATAACGTATGGAAACATGATTGCAACAGACGTGGCAACGGAAAAGTCATCACGCGTAATGGAACTCCTGGTTTCCAGTGTGTCACCTGTTACACAGATGTTTGCCAAAATTATTGGTATCGCATTACTTGGATTGACACAAGTAGGTTTACTCCTTGGATTAGGCTATGCACTGATTGTATCAAAGCAGGATGAACTAACAGGGGGAGTTTTTACGGAATTTGGCATACAAGGCGCATCCCTCTTACTATTTATTTACGCGATTGTCTTTTTTGTTTTAGGCTATTTACTGTATGCAACACTCGCTGCTATGCTCGGGTCATTAGTAAGCAGAACAGAAGATGTTCAGCAAATGATTATGCCAATGATTTTTCTTGTGATGATCGCCTTTTTCATAGCGATGTACGGTTTAAGTGCTCCGGATTCAAGTTTTGTCGTAATCAGTTCGTATATTCCTTTCTTTACACCAATGCTTATGTTTTTACGTGTAGGGATGTTGGATATACCATTCTGGGAAGTGGCTCTGTCATTGGCAATCCTGATAGGAACGATTATTCTATTAGCAGTCATTGGCGCACGTGTTTATAAAGGAGGCGTGCTGATGTATGGAAAATCCAGCTCGTTAAAAGACTTTAAGAAGGCTATCGCACTTTCTAAAAAAGAATAGTATTAAATATATGAGGCTGGAACAAACGTGATTTAGTCAAAGAGAAATCCGAACTATGATTCAAATTCTTTAATTAGAATCTGTAGAGTAGTTCGGATATTTTTCTATTTTTCTTGGCTTGTAACTTTACTGCTAATTACATAAACAGCGACGTGATTTCCGCTGCGGGCAATCGCTTTCCTCAGCGGTGGATTAACACTCATACAAAGTTACGTCGCAGTTTGTATCAACTGCGTATTAGGATTCGACTGTTGAAAAGTTCTAAACTTCCTACCCTGTGCCATCCGTCTTTTGAATTATGTCCCAGTCTCTTATTAGTTCTCATCCAGAACGTGCATTCGTATGCGCGTTTTGGTAAAATAGAATTAACTTGGGATAAATAAGGAGATATGCGACAATGACGGAACAATTATCATTCATTCATGCTGCTGACCTGCATTTAGATAGCCCGTTTCAGGGATTGGCCAGTGTACCGGAAGCTATTTTTAAACAAATTCAGGGCAGTACCTTTGACGCATTAGATAATCTAGTTAAAACCGCGATTGGGAAAAAGGTGGATTTTATTTTATTAGTAGGGGATTTATTTGATAATGAACGTCAAAGCTTAAAAGCGCAAATTAAATTAAAAAATGCCTTTGAAGAATTGTATCGTCATAATATCAATGTCTATATGTCATATGGTAACCATGATTTTATAAACGGGAATACATATCCCGTCACATATCCTGATAATGTCTATATTTTTAAGGAAGAAAAGGTTGGTTATTTTACATTTAATCAAAAAGGCAAACCGCTAGCTAATATTCATGGATTCAGTTATGAAAACCGGTCCATCAATGAAAATAAAACCGCTGAATTTCAGGTTCAAAACGGGGAAGCCGCCTTTCATATTGCAATGCTTCACGGGAGTTTATATAGCAATACAGAACATGATACATATGCACCGTTTCATTTAAGTGAGCTGTCTGATAAGGAATTTGACTACTTTGCACTTGGTCATATTCATCAACGGGAAATCATGAAAACTGATCCGCCCATCATTTATTCCGGAAATACTCAAGGCAGAAACCGTAAAGAGGCAGGTGCAAAAGGGTGTTACCATGTTGTTTTGGACAAAGGACAGGCTGCTGACGTGACCTTTATTCCATTGCAGGCAATTCAATTTAATCGTTTAACAGTGGATGTGTCTGATTGTACAGAACCGCATGTAATGGAGAAAGTGATCCAACATACGATCGAGGAGCAGAGCTATCAGGTTCCGCAATTGCTTTTTGTAGAATTAAAAGGAAGAGGCCAGTCGCTAAACAAATGGTCAAGAGACGGTTATGTCGAGGAAACGATAGAATTGCTGAACGATGCTTCGATAACAAAAGATAGATGGGATTTTATCTATCGATATAAGATAAAGGTCAATCAAGCTTATGACGAGAAGGAATTGGTTAAAGGTGATCACTTTATCGGTGAATTACTGCGCCATAGTGAGGATGCACCAATTCATACATATACAGAGGAACTCTATCGCCATAAACAAGCGCGAAAATATATAGAGTCAATGACGTTGGCAGACGAAAATGATATAAGAGAGCAAGCAAAGAGTTTATTGATAAATGAACTGCTGAAAGGCGGGGATTAACCATGAAATTTTTACGTGCCGACATCTATGGTTTTGCAAAGTGGCATGACTTTCAACTGGATTTTCAGGAAAATGAGCTGCAGATTATTTATGGGGAAAATGAGTCAGGAAAATCCAGCCTGCAGCAATTCATATTGTTTATGCTATTTGGACTACCGCCAAAAAAACGCTCTTTTTTCCGTTCTAAAACAAGTGGGAAAATGGGTGGTATGCTAACAATAGCAGACGATGAAATAGGTGAATTTACGATTGAACGGGTAGATGAGGTGAATAATGGAGGGGCCAAATGTCTGCTTCCAAATGGAGAAGTGGCTGGTGAGGAATGGTTAAAGAGCCGGTTACATGGCATGACACGGGAGACGTATCAGTCTATTTTTTCGTTTGATGCACTGGATCTATCCGGTTTAAAAACAATGAAGGAAGAGGATCTTGGGGAAATTCTGCTTGGAGTAGGCCTGACCGGGTCCACGGACATCTATGTGGTTGAAAAGCAGCTTGATACGAAATTAGCTGAGTTGTTTAAACCATTTGGCAAGAAGCCGGTAATCAACCGACAACTTGATTACCTCGATGACCTGATGAAAAAAGTCCAAACATATAAGAGCCAGGAAGATACCTACCGTTTAAAAAAAGCTAACCAGAATGATGTTTGTAAACGTATAGATGACCTTCAAGATTCAATTCTAATGGAAAAGAAGCATGTAATAGAAGGTGAAAAAGTTCAGCAGGCCCATCCGAATTTGGTGAAACTTAATAAATATAATATTCAACTGGAAAGCTACCAAAATACTACCCCATTCCCTGAAGGGGGGATGAGACGATATGAAACTTTGAAAGAGAAGATGTTACCGCTTGAAAGCGAGCTTGCTGTTTTACAAAATAATGCTGATTCCTACCACAAAAAACATGCAGAATTAAAGGATTCACTATTAGACACCAGCTTGTTTAATGAAATAAAGAGACAAATGGAAAGTCAAGTATTATACGATGAGACCGTAAAGGAAATGAAACATCATGAAACGAAAGTAAAAGAGCAGGAAATCAGTCTAGCAAATGATCTGCGGGGCATCGATATAAATCATACACTTGCCGATTTAGACGACATCTCTTTATCCTATCAAACGGAGAACAATTGGATTCAACTATATGAAGATAGTCAGCAGCTTCGGTTGAAGAAAGAACAGCTAATGCAGGAGGAAGCAGTACAAAAGAAACAACGAAGCGAACTGGAAAACAGCTTGGCGGCCATTCAACAAAATCGGCTCACCCCTGATCAGGTTGATGAGCTTACCAATAGGATACAAAGCTATAATAACCAGTCTTTTATAGGTGAAACGAAACAAAAGTCTGCCTTTGAGGCATTCAACTATAAACGGCAAAAAACGTCAATGAACATGTTAATTGGAAGTATCATTATTGGAGTTATTTTTGGCTTAATTGGAATTGTACAAGAAGTAATGTGGGGCTACGCAGTAATGGTTGCTTTCTTTGGAACTGGGTTTGTTCAGTGGGGGATTGGAAAGCAAGCAATGGGGTCAATGGAGCAGATGATTTCACAAGATGCGGACAATTCCAAGCAAATAACAGTAACGAAAGAAGAAAAGGAAGAAGCGATACAGTTACTTGCAAGTCATGATGAAGGCATCAGGAAAATGGAAACGATTCAAGAGAAACTTCAAACAAATAAAATCGAACAAATTAAGTGGCGGGAACGAAAGGAACTATCCATTCAGAAAGAAAATCACATCGAAGAAAAGGTCCATCAACAACGTAAACTTTATCCAATATTGGAAACAATAGATGTAGGGAATTGGCCATCTTTTTATCACACATTTAAATCCCTATTACAGAAACACCATGAGTGGAAAATTGAAAAGCAACTGTTAGCTGACCTAAAGGTGAAGGAGACAGAATTACGAGAAAGTATTACAATGTTTTTCCAGAATGAAAATTGGGAAATAGGATATAAATCCATTACTGCATGTTTTGCTTTTCTTCAGGAAAAGGTAGAGGAACATAGGAATACCCTCGGATTGATGGAACAATATGAAGGATGGATCCATACACAAAACGAGCAAATAAATAATACGGAACAAAAACTGCAGGTTTTCAGGCGTGAACAAATCACCTTGATGGAAGCAGCTAATGTACAAACAGAAGAGGAATTCTATCAAAGACACATGAGAAAGCAGGAAAAAAAAGAGCTGACAATAAAAAAAGAAAACATAATGGAACAGCTTCAAATGCTGTTTTCAGATGCTGAAATAGATCAATTGGCAGCAAACAATATGGAAAAGGCAACAGCTATAGAGGAGAAGCAAAATGAATATCACGATAAACTAAAACTGGCGGAGGAAGACCTGGATGACAACCGCAGACGGCTAGCGGCATTAACGGCAGACCTGGCTACTATGGAAAGTTCCGATGATCATTCGAGAACCATGCACCGTTTTCACCTTGAAAATGCGCAACTTGCCAAAGTTGTGAAAAGGTGGGCTGTATTAAAGACTGCCAAGGAAATAGTAGTAGAAACGAAGAATAAATATCGTGATAAGTATATGTCACGGATAGTAGAACAAACTTCGGATTACTTTGGCATTTTGACTAATTATGCCTATCTACATGTTTATGCGCCTAAGAGAGATCAGGTATTTCAAGTTGAGTCGGCCAGTCGTCTCAGGTATACCGTTGACGAACTATCACAAGGTACAAAGGATCAATTATTTATTGCCCTGAGATTGGCAATCAGTGAAGTAATGAGCGATACACATCACATGCCTTTCATCATTGATGATGCATTTGTACATTTTGATGACATTCGCTCTTCGCGCATGATGCAGTTGATCACCAGCATTGCTAAAAACAGGCAGGTTCTCTTATTTACATGCAAAAAAATGTTAATCACCGATATAAATTCGAGTAATGTTACTGTTTTGCCAGAATCCATTCGCAAAAATTGATATTTAATGATAAAATTTCTGTAGAAAAACAGGATAGGAAATATTTTTTAAATGGAGGGACATCCATTGTCTGAAATACAAGAGTCGAACAATTGGAAAAAGTATGAAGAAACGAAAGAGCAATTCATTCAGGTAATCGCCAAGAATATGAGTCTTTATGGAATAACGTCTTCGGTGGGGCGGCTATATGGTGTTTTGTTCTTTGAAAATGACCCCATGACATTGGATGATATGCGCGATGCATTGGAAATGAGTAAAACAAGCATGTCAACAGGTGTACGTGCTTTGTCTGATATGAAAATGGTGGAGTCAACGTTTAAAAAAGGAATAAGGAAAGATTTATATAAATCAGAAGAAGATTGGTATAAATCTTTTACTTCACTGTTTGGAAATCGCTGGCGTCATCATACGGAAACAAATATTGAAGAAGCAGATGAAGCAATAGACGAACTTGTCAAGATCCGGGAGTCAACCAGCAGTGAAGAACTTAAGGGAAAAATCGACTTTGATATTGAAAGGCTTCGGTATGCTCAAAACTATTACAAATGGCTGATGAAGTTTATCCAAGTTATTGAATCTGGTGAAATTTTCAAGTTAATTCCTAAAAACGTAAACGAATAATAAATTTAAAAATTTATACCTTAGGGGGAAGCGGGTATGAACAAAGGACTCGGATACTTAAATATCGGAGAAGCATTTGACGGATTTGTCCTGATTAAAGATGCCACCCGTGGTGTGGCGAGTAATGGAAAACCTTTCTTAACACTGATTCTTCGGGACTCAACTGGAGAAATTGATGCAAAGCTATGGGATGTTTCAAAAGAAGATGAAGCAATATTTGTTGCTGAACAAATTGTTAAATTGTCAGGAGAGATTAATCAATTTCGTGGAAAAGCACAGCTTAAAATTTTGTCCTTAAGGCCCGCACAGCCGACAGATGACGTTCATGTAACGGATTTCATCGAAAAAGCACCAGTTGATAAAGAAGTATTAATGGAGAGGCTGACTGAGGCAATATTTGAAATGGAAAACCCTACAATGCAACGAATCGTCCGGGCCTTTATAAAACGATATCAGGACGCATTGTTAACCTATCCTGCTGCGACGAAAAATCATCATGAATACGTTTCCGGGTTGGCCCATCATATTGTAAGTATGGTTGCGTTAGCACGGGAATTGCACCATTTATATCCTCAGTTGAACAAAGATTTATTATATGCGGGTATTATCTTACATGATTTAGGGAAATTAAAAGAATTATCTGGGGTAATAACAACGTCGTATACAATCGAGGGAAAATTGCTTGGTCATATTCCGATGATGGTGGAAGAAATAGGGCATGTTGCGCGTGAATTGCAAATCGAGGAAGATGAAGAGGTTCTGATTTTGCAGCATTTGGTCCTAAGTCATCATGGTAAAGCAGAATGGGGGAGTCCAAAACCGCCAATGGTCCGTGAAGCGGAGCTCCTGCATCTGATTGATCTAATTGATGCGAAAATGAATATGCTTAACCGCTCACTTGAAAAAATCAAACCAGGTGAATTTACAGAACGAATTTTTGCCTTGGATAATCGGTCCTTTTACAAACCCCTATTTGAAAAAAACTAAGACTCGGTCTATTTAACTTGTTCCCTGCATATATTTATAATAGAAAAAGGTGGACAAGGGGGCAATTGGATGATTATTGGAGTGCCTTGGTGGGTTTTTATGCTCATTTTATGTATTTTTTTAAGTGGATATATGGCCTATCGAGCAATGAGGGCAGAACGCAGACTTGAACAACAATTCATCGAACGTGAAGGAAAAGTGTATATCGATCGAATGGAAAAAGAACGCGAAACAAAAGAACGAATGACCCAATAAGAAAGAAAAGTGAAGCGGGCTTGCTCAGCGGTGAAATGCGTAAGCAAATGATCGTAGAGCACATGGTCTTAGTGCTCGGAGAGTCATTTGCTTACGTCACGAACCGCTAGCCCGCGCAACTGGACAAGAAAAGTGAAGCGGGCTTGCTCAGTAAACCTGCCCTTATAATCGAACATCACTCGGTTAAACATAAAAAATGCTGATCCCATATGGGATCAGCATTTTTTGGTTATTATTATTTTGCATCTTCTTCTTTAGAAGTGTCATCCTTCTTTGATTCATCTTCTGATTTTGACTTATCTTCCTTTGATGACTTCTTGTCTTCTTTTGCTTTTTCTGTTTCAAATAAATCTTCGTATTGATCAATTTTTACATCAATGTCAGCATCTTTTAATAATTTGTCAAGTTTGGCCTGAGCTTTCGCTGGATCAACTTTATTATTTAATATTTGCCTGCGTATATTATCTTTTTCTTCCTTAAATGAACCAAGTTCTGTTTTCGCATCACGCTTGTCCGTCACTTTGATGATGTGATATCCAAATTGGGATTTAACCGGATCACTAACCTCACCAACTTTTAAATTATAAGCTGCGTCTGTAAACTCTGGGACCATTTTGCCAACGGAGAAATATCCAACATCCCCGCCCTTTTCCGCGCTTTTCTTGTCTGTCGAATATTCTTTTGCAAGCTTAGCAAAGTCTCCGCCATTTTCCAATTTCTTTTCAACTTCTTCAGCAGTTTTTTTGTCGTCAACTAAAATGTGTGAAGCTTTAACTTCAGTTTTCATTCGTTCATATTGGGTTTTGATTTCTTTATCGCTAATTTTAACGTCCTCTGAGACAGCAGCTTCTTGAAGCAGACTAAGTTTAACTACATCACGGAATGCATCCACATCTTTGTATCCGCTCTTTTGTAGTACCATCTCAAATTGGTCTCCGTATTGATCTTTAAGCTTTTTAACTTCGGCGTCAACGTCTTCTTTAGGAACATCATATTTATCTTCAAGAACCTCTTCTGTCACCATTTTTTTAAGTACTTGATCACCGAATTGATCCTTTAATTCATTGTAAAATTCATCTTTTGTGATGTCTCCTGCTTTTGTTTCTACAACCGCTTCTTTGTCTGAGTTACAAGCTGTTAAACTTAATACTCCAGCAGAGAGCGTTAGTGCAATTGCAAGCTTTTTCATTTACTGAACACTCCTAATCTAATGGTTTAACTAAACTAATGATTAATATACCATAGTATGTAACAGAATAAATAGTCTTATTTGTATTTTACATAGTTTTTACTAATTTCACGTGATGACATTCAGGACTTCAACATAGGATGACACGAGCAGTACCATGATCATCATATTAATTGCACGGAAAACGGTTGACTGTTTTTTTGAATTCATTTCCATTTTTAGACAAAATTGATATGTTAACGAGTTGAAAATAAATAGTACAAACAAAGCATAAAATACATATAAAATGCTCATTTAAGGACCTCCTTAATTCCTGCTTGGAGATGTATTCTTCTAATTTTTTATAAAAAATGAAATGATAGAAAACACCACAATTATTACTTTACCAAAATTTTATTCGTATGAATAGTGCAGAAAGCCTATTTGGGGGCAAAAAAACATCCGATTATTATTCTAACGGGTACACTCTAGGGGCGCAAATAATTAAAGCACAAGGGAAAACGCATTGGAATTCATCTATGAATTCCAATGCGTTTTCAAGTGGTCCCTTCATTTATCCCTTTGCTTTTACCAAAATGGCAAAACCTTCGTGCTCACTTTCAATATAGGCACGTTTAGGTGCTTTACTTACATGAAGAATATATAAAAAATCGGTAAAGGATGCGCCGATATGGATCGCAGTTAATAATAAAATATAAACATAATAGTCAGCAAATATCATGGATGCAAAAATTCCCGGAATGGTAATGAATAATGTCGGAGCAAATGCTGACATGATAGATACCGGTTTTGACATGAATGTTTTTGCTTGATATTTACAAGTAGGAATAAAACTTTTTTTCATATTAAAATAGACTTTAGCTCGTTTATTCATCATAATTAATGGTAGAATGTGCATAGATGAATGTATGGTTGGCATTAGAATAACCAGGCCTACAAAAGGCACAATGCCAAACTCATTGACATGTGTTGTACCATGAATACTGGATAAAGGTACAAAGAGAAATATGAATGATAGTAATCCGATCAAAAATGAAAGAAAGTATAGTCTATTAATACCAAATTCTTTCGTGAAATTTATAGATTTCCAGCAGTTCATTTTTGACCCTCCTCTGTATGGTTCTAGTTGTACTGATCTGTCAATCCTTAAAGAATGATAGTACGTTTCAAATGAAAATGCAATAGTTTTTTTTATTATTTTTTTCAGGTAAAATTGACTTGCGTCTAAACACTGATGTGTCAGTATTTAGAGAATGTATTTCTGTTTGCTTTTTTGGTGGAAATTAAGGGGGCTGTGTATGGGGTATGATGATGAAAAAGATGCAATGTCTTTTCATATTAAATTGCTTTCAAGATTAGTTGATGTAAATCATTATCCGCTGGTCAAACTGGTAATTGAAAAGAATATGACAAAAGGGGAATATTCCGAGCTCTTTTGCTTGTTGCAAACGCTTGAAGAAAAATATGAAATACAAAAAGAAGAAGGGTTTTTGGATTATACAAGCCTGATTGTTCATTTCGCGGGTATGTTAAATGAAAAGTTGGATCCAAATGAAACCATTTATGCATTGGAGCAAGAGGGATACTTCCCACATTTGATAAAGGAGTTTATAAAAATAATAAAACAAGATAATGTAACAGACGAAATACTTAGCAGGTATATTCGCAAAAAAGACTGATTGCCCTTACAAATGGTAAGGATAATCAGTCTTTTTTAAAGGCAGTTTTCCCACAGATTGTTGCTAACATCACCGCAGTAAAACTGCGACGTAACTAAAAATCATGTTCGGTGACCTGCCACCGCAGCGGAAAACAACCCAGCGCATACGTCGCAGTTTATAGATTTTGTGTCAAAAACAATACTCTTGGGAAAACAGCCTTATTGAAAGATAAGAATGTATAAAATATGTCTAGCTACGGCCTCGCGACTAGGGGGAATTTCTTCACCTCCGCTTTTCTTACTCCATTTTCAGGTCACGAAATGATTTTTCAATATTACTGTGGAACTCCATGATGTTAGTCAAACGTTGATAAATGGATTGTAGTTCACTATTTGATGATGGAGCATCAATATTTTTTTTAATCTCTTGCAAAGAGCTTTGTTGATTGTTGGCTGCGTCAATCCATTTATTAATATAGGAATTCATAAACGTTTTAAATAATTGTGAGTTAGCTTTGTAGAGATCTTTTCGTACACCTTTTTTCCACACGCGTGTTACCAAGTTTAAATCGAGTAAACTTCTAATACTAGTACTCATGGAAGTTTTGCTTTTTCCGATTACTTCACTCATTTCATCCAAGGTCATGGGGTCCTCTATCAAATATAAATAGGCAAATAGTCTTGCCTCCAGTGGAGTTAAATCAAATAATTCAATCGTTTTTGCAAATTCAATTACAATTTTGCTGGTAAGTTGTTCATTTGCTTTTTCCAAAATTAATCCTCCTAAAAGGCTTGCTAAATAAAGGTTACAACAAAAAGGAATATATTCAAAATCGGTAATAGGGCAGTAATTGAAAGTATTTTGAAGTAAATAGGAGGTATTCAGATGTATTATCTGTACAGTTTAATCTGAACAAAAAATATATACGAAATTCATAGTGTATAACGTTTGAAATGTATATGCTTTACGTTATATAGTAAGGGAGTGGAAAAAAGCTGTTCGGAATTAATGTCTATTTGTCTGCTTTATGTCTAATCATAAAGAATTACGACGAAATACTTAGGCATTGTGCCAATAGAACATAAAAAAAGTAGAGGTGAACGGAGTGCCGGTCATTGAAGTAAAGAACCTGTCAAAAGTGTTCGGCAAGAATCCTAAACAAGCGTTAAAGTTGCTTGATAAGGGTACGTCTAAAGATGAAATTTTAAAAGAAACTGGAAATACGGTTGGGGTTAATCGAGCAACCTTTTCGGTGGAAGCCGGGGAAATATTTGTCATTATGGGACTGTCAGGTAGCGGGAAATCAACATTAGTACGATTGCTAAACCGGTTAATTGAACCTACCGAGGGAAATGTGTTAATTGACGGAGAAGACTTGTCTACCATGAATAAGAAGGAATTGCGAAAAGTACGCAGAGAAAAGATGAGCATGGTTTTTCAACGCTTTGCGTTATTCCCGCATCGGTCCATTCTGGAAAACACAGAGTATGGATTAGAAATTCAAAAGGTGTCAAAAGAAGAAAGAAAGAAAAAAGCACAGGAATCATTAGAGATGGTTGGACTTGGTGGGTACATTCATCAAAATCCGGGACAATTATCTGGTGGTATGCAGCAGCGTGTTGGGTTAGCACGTGCACTGGCAAATAATCCGGAAGTGTTATTAATGGATGAGGCCTTTTCAGCACTGGATCCATTAATTCGTAAAGAAATGCAGGATGAATTAATTGACCTTCAAGCAAGTATGCAGAAGACGATTATTTTTATTACACATGATCTTGATGAGGCACTAAGACTTGGAGATCGAATTGCCTTAATGAAGGATGGATCCATCGTGCAAATTGGCACACCGGAAGAAATTCTTGTGAATCCAGCCAATGATTATGTGGAACGATTTGTTGAGGATGTCGACCGTTCAAAGGTCTTAACGGCAAGTCAAATCATGAAGCGCCCGGAAACAATTAATGTAGAAAAGCATGGCCCGCGCGTTGCACTTGAAAGAATGCGGGAAGAAGGACTGTCAAGCATTATTGTGGTAGATGGGAAACGTAACCTGCAAGGATACGTTACAGCAGATGATGCCTCAGGTGCTAAACAAAAAGATATACGTGATATTACGGAAATTTTGCGTACGGACATTCCTAAAGTAGAAAAAGATACAGCATTAAACGACATTTTCAATATCATTCATGATTCACCAATTCCGGTAGCAGTGATGGATGGGGAGAAACTAGTTGGAATAATCGTTCGTGGTGCGTTAATTGCAGCACTTGCTGGTGATGGTGAGGTGAATTTAAATCATGCTTGATAAGATGGTAGATTTTGCTCCAGAAATACCAATAGCAGATAAAACAAAGTTATTTACTGAATGGCTGACAGACACGTTTTCATTTATATTTGACCCACTGCAAGAAAACTTTAGTGAGTTAATGGAATATGTGTCCGAAACATTAATACTTATTCCACCTGTGATAGTGATGATTGTCGTTGCGATTCTAGCATTCTTTATTTCTGGTAAAAAGTTTGGCTTAGCGGCTTTCTCACTTGTTGGTCTTTGGTTAATATACAATCAGGGCTTATGGGAGCATTTAATGAATACATTTACCTTAGTTCTGATATCTAGTATTTTGTCTGTTATCATTGGTGTTCCGTTTGGAATATTGATGTCGAAAAGTAGAACGGCGGAGGCTATTATTACTCCAATACTGGACTTTATGCAAACAATGCCTGCTTTCGTTTATTTGATCCCAGCAGTTGCGTTCTTTGGAATTGGGATGGTGCCTGGTGTTTTTGCATCCTTAATATTTGCGACACCACCTACTGTCAGGTTTACAAATTTAGGAATCAGACAGGTTTCAAAAGAACTTGTAGAAGCATCGGAGGCATTTGGCAGTACGGGTTCACAGAAGTTGTTTAAAGTAGAATTGCCAATGGCTAAGGCAACGATAATGGCTGGTATCAACCAAACCGTTATGCTTGCGCTTTCCATGGTAGTTATTGCATCCATGATCGGCGCACCTGGTCTTGGAAGGGAAGTTCTGTCAGCACTTCAACGTGCACAGGTTGGAACGGGCTTCGTCGCTGGTATTGGAATTGTAATACTTGCAATTATTATTGATAGATTTACGCAAAATGTGAATAGTAAGAAGGAATAAGTATCCTGTTGGTATCTTTTCGTGGAGAAAAGTTTCCATATATATTAAAAACTAGAAAAGGGGAGTTTATTAGTTATGTTTAACTTAAACTGGAAAAAAGCCGGTCTTGTTGCTGGCCTTTCATTATCATTAGTTGCTGCAGGCTGCAGTTCTGATGATGAATCATCAAAGGATACATCATCTTCAGATAAGGGCGGAGATGTAAATTATAGTGAAGAAGTGGATTACACAATCACAGGTATCGAACCTGGTGCTGGAGTTGTAAAAACTTCTGAGAAAGCTGTAAAAAAGTATGACAGCTTAAAAGGCTGGACAGTTCAAACTTCATCAAGCGGTGCAATGGCCACAGCGTTAGGTGAAGCAATTGAAAATGAAGAACCAATCATTGTTACAGGTTGGCAGCCACATTGGATGTTTTCTAAATATGATTTAAAATATTTGAAGGATCCAAAAGGAGTATTTGGAGAAGACGAAACCATTAATACAATGGTACGAAAAGGACTTAAGGAAGATATGCCAAATGCAAATAAATTGTTAGACCAATTTGCTTGGACAACAGAAGACATGAATGCAGTCATGTTGAATATCGCAAATGGTTCAGACCCTGCTGACGCTGCTGCTAAATGGGTAGAATCAAATCAAGATAAGGTTTCTGAATGGACAAAAGGCGTAGAAAAAGTTGATGGGAAAGAAATCGAATTAGTGTATGTGGAATGGGATTCCGCGGTTGCATCTAATAATGTTGTTAAGAATGTATTAGAAAACTTCGGATTTAAAGTAACCTTAACTCCAATTGACAATGCAATCATGTGGAAATCAGTTGCAAATGGCGAAGCAGATGCTATGCTTGCCGGATGGTTACCTGTAACACATGGTGATCTTTACGCACAATATAAAGATCAATTAGTTAACCTGGGTGAAAGTCTTTCTGGAGCAAACATAGGATTAGCTGTTCCAGCATACATGGATGTTGATTCAATTAAAGACTTAAAACCAGCTGAATAATCGGTATACAACTATAAATAAGGGCTGATGCAGTATGATGTATCAGCCCTTTACTTTAGAAAGGATGCCTTGTGTATGAAAAAAAAGTTTTATACAAGTACTATTTTAATTGCTGGCCTCATGTTAACCCTGCTAATAGCAGGCTGCGGGTCCGATGAAGAAGGAGAATCATCAAATACGGATAATAAGAAAAACTATAGTGAAGCAGTAGAGCATACAATTACTGGAATAGAGCCTGGTGCGGGGATCAGTGTTACAACAGAAAAGGCAATTGAGGAATACGATAGTTTGAAAGGCTGGTCAGTTGAAGAGTCTTCAACTGCTGCGATGATGACAGAACTTGATGAGGCAATTGAAAAACAGGAACCAATCGTCGTTACCGGCTGGAACCCACACTGGATGTTCGCGAAATATGAGGATTTAAAATACCTTAAAGATCCAAAAGGTGTTTATGGAAAAACAGAAATGATAAAAACATTAGCACGAAAAGGATTAAAAGAAGATAAACCGAATGCATATAAGTTATTGGATCAATTTCATTGGGAAGTAGAAGATATGGAAGGTATCATGCTTGAGTCCACGGAATCCGGGAAGATATTTCTAAAGTGGCAAAAAAGTGGGTTGAAGAGCACCCAGATGCTGTTTCGAAGTGGACAAAAGGTGTTGATGATGTAGATGGTGTTGAGATTGAATTGGTGTCGACGCCATGGGATTCCGAACGTTCATCTTCAAGTGTAGTTGCGGAAGTTTTAAAATCAAAAGGTTTTGATGTGACTGTTACTCCAGTTGATGTCGCGGTTGTGTTTAAGGCCATTGCTAACGGTGATGGAGATGCTACATTAGCGGCCTGGATGCCTGTTACACATAAAGAGTTTTACGAAAAGTACGAAGGTCAATTTGAAGATTTAGGTGAAAACTTAAAGGGTGCTAAAATAGGCTTGGCCGTTCCGAAGTATATGGACATTGACTCAATTGAAGACTTAAAGCCAGCTGAATAGATTTAAAAGGCTGTTTTCGATTGTTGTTTTTGACACAAAGTCTATAAACAGCAAGGTATGCGCTGGGTTGTTTTTCCGCAGCAGCCATTTAAAAAAAGGGCTTCTACAAATAAGTAGAAGTCCTTTTTAAATCATTTTTTTAAAAAATAGAACATAGCGTTATTGCTGATTATTTTTCACTTTTTCTTCTAAATCTTTAAGACTTGATTCAATTTGCTCCAAGTATTTATGAATGTTTTCCTGATGTGGCTCAACAGTCTGCTGCCAATCCTGGACAGACTTTTTCATTTCCTGGGTTAGATCTTTAATTAATGCAGCGCCCTCTTTTGAAGTTTCACTAATCTGTTGTTTTAAACGAAGGCCGTCAAATTTCAAGTTACTTATCATATCTTTCCATTCGCCGCTTTGTTCTCTTGCACGGAAACGCAAATCTCTGCCAGAAGATGGTGTGCTCAGTAATGCGGCCGCCGCACTGACAACCCCGCCAATAACAAAACCGTATACTAATGATTTGCCTCTTACCATATGAAATTCGCTCCTTTCAAATCCATACTATATCTCTTCCTTTTATTGTACTACAAATAAACTTGTTTCTCGAATATCTATGTATTTTAATATATCCACTGACGTGTTGTGCCAGTGGATATTCAGATTTTATACTGTTATCGGCTGAGACCGTTTCATGATTTTTTGTACAATCGGGTAAACAACAATCATGACAATTGCATTGACAGTAGCTGTGGGCAAAACAATTGTTAAAAATAATACGGTGAAAATTCCATCCATCAGTCCAACAATGTACAATGCTGAAAATAAAAATATACTTCCGCTTATTATTGTTCCGATACCCGTTAAAATTGGTGCACCAATCTTTTCATTTACCATATTTTTTATTAATAAAAACAATCCAAAAAATAATAAGCCGGTTATTGGTTTATCGATAAGGTTTGCAATTTGTCCTCCGGGAGCAAGTGTTGTTAGTGCGGAAACTACTCCAGTTACAATGGATACTATTATCACGTACTTCAATTTCGGAAATAGCATAATTCCCAAAAACATCATGGATAATAACATATCCGGTTTCATCCCAAACAACATTGCTGGAACAACAGTGTGTAAAACTGCTCCGATCCCCACAAATAAGGATAAAATAATCAAAACTCTAGTATTCATTTGTAATCTCTCCTCTTCTCAGCTATGCTAGGCTTTCCATGCTTGGTTATTTCCCAACTGTACACTCGTTGTCAGTTGCGGAAACGTACTTACATTATAACAAAATTATTCAGAATTAAAAAGTATATATTCCTAGATGGAAGCACCGATTTCTTTAGCAATCGTTTGCAGATCTCCGGTTGTATAATCGTCAGTATGTGTAATCCAGTTTGAGGAATAACCATCACTCTCTCCGTACCTTGGGATCAGGTGAATATGTAAATGAAAAACGGATTGATCGGCTGGTTCCTCATTATTATTCAATAAATTCATGCCAATTGGATTGTAGGTTGCTTTAATAGCATTAGCAATCTTTGGAACCCGGGCAAAAAATTCTCTTGCGACATCTTCAGGGGTTTCGTAAATATTCTTTGTATGTGTTTTTGGGATAATCAGCGTATGCCCTTTTGTTACCTGACTTATATCAAGGAAAGCATAGACGTACTCATCCTCATAAACCATGGCTGAAGGAATTTCTCCATCAATTATCTTACAGAAAATGCAATCATCGTGACTCATCGACTACCACTCCTTAACCTATTTTTATCTATTGTATATAGGAAAGGATCGGAATGTAAAGTTATAACAACCGGGCGGTGATTTCAGCCAAAAATATAACAGGCATAGCCCATAAGTACATTGCTGTACTTTTTGGACTAGCCTGCTTTAAGCAGTCACGGGGATTTAATGGTTCATCTAACTGGGGACTTTTGTAACTAGTTAGCGTGATGGTCATTCAAGTTAACTAATTTACAAAAACCGTTTTGTTTGTATTTCTGACCATGAATTACATATAACAAAATGGGTTTTCATTAGATGTGCCTTTCACAAACACCTCATTTAACATTAGATTCGAATAGCAAATGGGTTTACGCTGAATGTGCGATCACAGACACCTCATTTAATATTTGATACTAACAAAATGGGTTTACAGTAAATGTTCGATCACATACACCTCATTTAGTATTAGATACGAAATTTTTTGCAAGTGACTATCCTCGTGACTGCATCTATTATTGTGGACGTTTAGGAAAATAATATACAAATAAATTGTAGAATTTTGCTGTATAGTTTGTTTTGGTTTTATAAGTGATAAATGGTAAAATTTATTGTATATACGTATAGGAGGAAAAACAATGAAGCCATTGTTACATATTGATGACTTACATGGGGGATACACACATAAAAATGTACTTCATGGCATTTCATTCAATGTAAAGCCAAAAGAAATCGTTGGTTTAATTGGATTGAACGGTGCTGGGAAAAGTACAACCATCAAGCATATAATCGGCTTGATGCATGCCAAAAAAGGTACTGTATCAATTAATGGAAAAACATTCAATGAAAACCCGGAAACATATCGTAAACAAATGGCCTACATTCCGGAAGTGCCTATCTTGTACGATGAACTTACGTTATATGAACATTTGAAATTAACAGCAATGGCCTACGATATACCGGAGGACCTTTTTGAAAAGCGTTTACCACCGCTATTGAAAGAATTTCGGATGGAAAAGAGACTAAAATGGTTTCCAGTTCACTTTTCGAAAGGAATGCGCCAAAAGGTAATGATCATGTGCGCGTTTTTGATTGAACCGCCATTATATATTGTCGACGAACCTTTTATGGGTCTTGATCCATTAGGAATCCAGTCTTATTTGCAGTTAATGGAGGAGATGAAAGCGAAGGGCTCAGGCGTTTTAATGTCGACGCATATTTTGGCTACCGCAGAACGTTACTGTGACCGGTTTGTTATTTTGCATGATGGGAAGATAAAGGCAGTGGGAACCTTGGACGAGTTGCGTGAAGAATTTGCTATGCCAACTGCAACACTGGATGACCTGTATGTACAGTTGACTAAGGAAGAAAGCCATGTTTGATTCACATGCCTTTTTTAAAAATCGTTTTTCTGAACATTTAAAGGAAACAAGCCGTTATCTTCGGTACATTTTTACCGGTCATTTAGCCATTGCGATGCTGTTCTTTATTTCTGCAATAGCGGTTTATTACCAACAATGGCTCCAAAACCTTTCCGAGAATTTCCCGACCGCCTGGGTTGTAGGGATTGTTTTTGGTTTGGTCGCAAGTTATAGCCCTGTCCGAACATTATTAAAAGAGCCGGATTTAGTTTTCCTGATTGCAGCCGAGAATAAAATGAATGCTTACTTCAGGGATGCTTTGCTTTATAGCTTTGTTATTCAATTGTACTTAGTGTTGCTTGCGGCGGCAGCTCTTGGACCGTTGTATTCAGCGACATATCCAGAGCGTGAAGGATATTTATTAACGGTTTTAGTGCTGCTGATTTTTAAGGTATGGAATTTACTTGCCAATTGGTGGATGCTGAAAATACGTGCTCCTGGTGTCAGACAGATTGACTTACTTGCGCGAACGCTGTTAACGATAGCCGTATTCTATTTCCTGATTCACGGTGATATTGTTCTGACGGCTGTCACAACAGGATTATATATCATTGTATTTCTGTATGATTATAATTTATCACATAAACAGGCGGGAATTGTTTGGGATCTGCTCATCCAAAAAGACCGTGATCGAATGCAGGCCTTTTATCGGATTGCAAATATGTTTACAGACGTGCCACATTTAAGAAGTAAAGTGAAAAAGCGCCAATGGCTGACATCCATTGTCAGCAATGTTCCGTTTCAGAATAAACAATCCTTCCATTACCTATACCGAATTACCTTTGTGCGGAGCGGAGATTATTTGGGTATGTATCTCCGATTAATTGTTATTGGCGGTCTCTTTATTTATTTTGTTCCGCAGCTTTGGATGAAAATACTATTTGCCTTGCTGTTTATGTATATGAGCAGTTTCCAGATGATGACATTGTATCATCACCATCGAACAGTAATGTGGATAGACCTCTATCCTGTTGAGCATAAATACAGAAGGCAGGCAGTCTTCAATTGGCTGTTTCAGCTTGGATTGGTTCAGACTATTCTATTTGCGATTGTATTCTTATTTACTCCATCTCAGTTTACTGGCGCGGGAATAATATTAGTTTGCGGCTTTCTTTTTAATTATCTGTTCATGAATGGCTATGTGAAAAGAAAGTTAGTATGAAAAAAGCATCTCAGGCGTGCCTGAGATGCTTTTTGTTGAAATAATCTGTTCCAGCCCTTGTACGATTGCGCTATAAGACTTTTATTTATTCTGGTAAGCAAGGTATGCTTCAAATAATGTTTTTGCAGCGATTGGTAATGCACGTTCATCAATATCGAATTTAGGATGATGGTGCGGGATGTCGTTTCCTTCTTTTTGGGCACCGGTGAAAAAGAATGCTCCAGGCTTATCAAGTAAATAATAGGAAAAGTCTTCTCCAGCCATTACAGGTGGGACGAATTCGGCTGATGTAATTTCCGGTATGTTTTCACAAGCCTGCCTGACAAGTTCAGCTTCCTCCTCGTGATTTACTAATGGAGGATATCCTTTTAGATAATTGAACGTGTACGTCGCACCATTTGACATACACACTCCTTTAATAATCTGTTCCATTTCTTCGATTACTTGTTTCTGTATGGAGGAATCAAGATGCCGCATTGTTCCAATTAATTTGGCTTTATCCGCGATAATGTTAAAAGCATTCCCGGCTTCAAATATACCAATTGTTAAAACAGCAGTTTTGAGCGGGTCGATACGTCTACTAACAATTTGTTGAAGTTTTGTGATTAACTCGGCACCAATTACAACCGCATCCTTGGTTTCATGTGGATACCCGCCATGTCCACCTTTGCCTTGTAGAACAATCTCAAAACGGTCTGCTCCTGCCATAAAAGCATGTTTGGAGGTTTGCATTACACCTAGTGGCGTTGTTGCCCATAGATGGGTTCCAAAAACGGCGTCAACATGATCAAGTGCACCGGATTCAATTATTGGTTTTGCCCCACCCGGAGCATATTCCTCTGCATGTTGATGCAGGAATACAATTGTTCCCGGTAATTCGTCCTGAAATGGCTGCACTGCTTTTGCCAGGGATAATAATGTCGCTGTGTGCCCATCATGGCCGCAGGCGTGCATGACACCATCTATTTTGGATTTATACGGGACATCCTTCTCGTCCTGGATGGGCAGGGCATCAAAATCCGCCCTTAGTGCAACGGTTTTCCCAGGTTTTCCACCTTTAAGGGTTGCAATAACCCCATTTCCGCCTACCTTCGTTTGATAGGGAATACCTAGATTTTCATAAAAGTCAGCAATATAGGCTGCCGTTTTTTCTTCTTGAAACGAAAGCTCTGGATATTGATGTAAATACCTTCGTATCTCAATCATCTCTTGGTGCAATTGGTCAATTCGTTCATGAATCTCTTTCCGCATGAAAACTACCCCCTGCAAGCTAATATGGATTTGAATACAGTTTATCATGATTAGTTGTTCTTTAAGAAAGGATACGTTTTTATCGAAATACTGATTTCCAAAAGATTGTTGTTTATAAACAAAATCCATAAACTGCGACGTAACTAAAAATCATGTTTGGCACGGGCGGCCGCTGCGGAAAAACACTGCGCTTTCATGGCCTCCTGAGCTTACGCTGAGGGCACTGAAAAAGGTATAGTTAATACACGAATATGTGGATCTATGATCGCATCTTGAATATACTGCGCTTTCCGCGGGCGAGTGACGAGCCTCCTCGGACTGACGTCCTCCGGGGTCTCGCCGATCTCTCACTTCCCGCAGGAGTCTCCGTATATTCAAGATGCTAAGTATAGGTGAAAAGCTAAATTTTAAAATCCACCACTTTTTCAGTGCCCTTCTTATGCTTCCGGGGTTTCACCCATGCCTAATCGACTACTACTCGCAACTACAATTATTAAAGAATGAAGAAATCGGTGTTATGGCATTATAGGTAGCACTCAACCCTGCGCAGTGTTTTTCCGCAGCGCCCCATCGTGGTGCCAAGCATAATTTAGTTTAGTTACGTCGCAATTTTTATCAACTGTGGTGATATTACACCGACTATGCGAAAACAGTCTATTAAAAAAAGCACCCGGTTCGAGTGCTTTTCCGGGTGCCTTTGCTCTTTTTATTATAAACGCGGATCCTGCAATAAACGTTCGATTTCTTCTTTATGATGTGTTTCATCGGCAATCATGTCTTCGATTTTTACAACAAGCTCAGTGTAGCTTAGTTTTTCTGCTTGTTTTTTACGTTGTTCATAGCGTTCGATGGTGGCTTTCTCAGACTGCAAGGACGCTTCTAACAAATCCTTAACTTCTGTAGGCTGCGGTATTTCCGCTGATTTAGTGGTTGGTGTTCCACCTAGTGATTTGATTTTTTCTGATAAGTATAGTGCGTGTCCTAGTTCATCATTAATTTCTGCTTCGAAAAATGGCTTTAATGCCGAACTGTATAGTCCGGAAACAACGGAAGCACTATACGTGTACTGAATCGCTGCACCATATTCATTTGCTAAATCTTCATTTAATCCATCAATTAGCTCTTGTAATTCCTTATCCATGTATAATCCCAGCCTTTCAATTTGTTGTCCATACATAACTATTTCCCAAAACAGGTTTTTTTAAACTTTTAAATTAAGGTATTATGGATGCAGGGAGGTAGATTCGATGAGGAAAAAAAGTCATTATCTATATATTTTTCTGTTTGCGTTTGTATTAGTTACAACGGTGTTATGGGCATTTAAAATCATGCACGGAACAATTCCCGTAGTCGACCAGTGGTCAAGGGGGTTTGTGGAAGCAATGGCGGATTCGGATGTCTACTTTCTATTTCGGTGGTTGACTGAACTTGGCTCGGGTACCTTTCTAACCCCATTTACGATGATCATGGCTATACTGCTCGGCTATCTTTTTCGTGATTGGTTTATAGGCGTTATGTTTGCTGGTGGAACCTTATTAAGCTATGGATTAAACGTTCTAATTAAGGTGCTTGTTGAACGGGAACGCCCGCGAATATTAGTGGCTGCGGAAGCAGAAGGGTATAGTTTCCCCTCCGGACATGCCATGATTTCAATGGTTTGTTATGGTCTGGTCGTATATTTTATTTCAAAGAAAATAAGGTCAAAGAAACTAGCTGTCAGTATTCAAATAGGTACATCTATTCTCATTTTTTTAATTGGCTTCAGCCGGTACATGATTAGTGTGCATTATCTAACAGATGTGCTGGCAGGATTCGTATTCGGCCTCTTGTTTGTTTTTCTTTGGACATTTATGTTTGAAAAAATAAATAAAAAACGATCTCCGTCTGAAGACTGAGATAAAAACATTCTGCAGGTCGTTATGGCTGCACGCTGCTTTCGGTAAGCTATACATATACGAACAAGTCGGAAGGGGCGTCACCTATGAGCGTGGAATCACAAATTATTGAAATGCAGAAGGTTCCTGTAACAAAAAATCGTAATTTTATGTTTTTATTTATCGCAGCGTTATTTTCTTCACCGGGATATTATGTATACTTAATAGGAGCGGAATGGTTAATGCTGACATTAACCGATAACCGATTTTATTTTGGAATGTTATTTTTGGCAGCATCCATTCCGAGATTACTTCTACTAACAGCTGGAGGAATCATTGCTGATCGATTTAATAAACGAACCATTCTTTTTCTCTCTGATGCCTCCCGGGCACTGTTAATTTTAGTATTAATTTTTCTTGTCTGGACAGATGCCGTAACAGCATTTCACCTGATCGGTTTAGCTGTATTGTTCGGTATGTCAGATGCATTTAGCTATCCGGCATTGAACGCGCTGACACCTACGCTTTTACATGATGATCAATTACAAAGGGGAAATTCACTCATTCAAATGACAACGCAAATAAGTCCGATTCTAGGACCGGCATTAGGCGGGGGAATGATTGCATTACTTGGGTTTGAAGGGGTTTTTTCAATAGCATTTGGAATGCTTGCTTTGTCATCACTTGCGGTGCTCTTGATAACATTGAAAAAAGATGAGGAAGGGGTAGAAAAACCAACTCCTTGGGAAGATTTAAAAGAAGGATTTCGCTATGCAAGGAAAAATGAACTGGTTATTTCGGTTGTAATTGTCGCTTTCTTTATTAATTTCTTCTTTTCCGGCCCACTAGCAATTGGTTTGCCAATTATCGTCAAGGACATATTTGAAGGAAGTGCGATAGGGCTAGCCACCGTTGAAACGTCTATGGGTATAGGGGCGTTGCTTGGAGCGATTTTATTAGCAACGATTAAATTGAAAAAACCCGGTGTTGCCTTAATCGGCAGTCTTATTGCATTAGGTATTCTTACCGCCGGAACCGGATTATCGGTATATCTTTATTTAACGGCCATCCTAGTAGGCATAATGGGATTTTTAATTCAATTAATCAATATCCCGCTAATGACTATGATGCAGCAAACAACGGAGAAAAAGATGCTAGGGCGAATGATGAGCTTTTTAATGACTGTTTCGACGGGTCTTGTTCCAGTATCTTTTCTGCTGACATCCTCTTTACTTGCGGCAGGCGTGTCGATCCAGCTGATTATAATCGTCAGTGGGACAGTGGTTACACTGATTGGAATCTATTGCCTTAAAAATAAAACCATTATGCGATATCAATAAAAGAAAGGAGTGATGAAAATGAATAATCGATTTATCCGCTTGTTATTTGCATTTATCGTTATTTTTATAGGGGTCATATTGGTTTTGCAGAATCTTGAAGTGATTGACATGGACATGAATGGAATATGGCCGTATGCCTACTCTACTTTGTTTATTATTTTTGGGCTGAAATGGTTTATAGACGATTTGCGAAATCGCGGTGGGAGTTGGATATTTGGGTCATTTTTATTTGTTTTTGGTTCCTTATTATTAATAGGTGAACTGGGGTTTATTCGTTTTAATTTCGACGATATATTCAAGCTTTGGCCATTATTAATTGTCTATATTGGTTTCAGTATCATTGGAAAACCTAAACGTAAGAAAAACTTTAAGTTTGTGATTGACACGGATGATAAAAAAGAAACATACCGCGATACCATGAAGAAACACGGAAACCGTTTTTCAGTTGGCGATCATCAATTTACTGAACCAAATTGGAAGGTAGAGCCAATGAACCTGCATAATGCAGCAGGGGATTATTATATAGATTTTTCTAAGGCATATATTCCGGAAAAGGAAACACCGATTTCCATTAACAGTTGGGCTGGTGATATTCAAATCCTGATGCCGGAAAACGTTGCCTGTCGAATTGAAGCAACTGTTAAGGCTGGTGAAGTAAATATAATGGGACAGACTTCTGAAGGGATTAATCGAACGCTTTACTACGAATCCGAGGATTATCAAGATGCGACAAGAAAATTAACCATCAACTTAAAGTTAAAAGCAGGCTCTGTCCGAGTCGATAAAGTATAATGGGGGTGATCGATCATGCTAAAGCGGCTGAATAGTATACGATTTAGTTATATTCGTTCACACCTTTATGGAACGTTTCTAACCACAGTAATTTTGTTGTCATTTCTATTATCTATTTATGTATTATTTGAACCACTGTGGTTAACCGCTGAAGGTATATTTTTGTTTATTGCAACGTATATAGTACTTGGTTTGCTGCTTTCCTTGTATGTTGGTTTTAAATCCAGCGGTGATTTAAAGGAACGTCTCGATTATTTCTCCGTGTTGATTACACAATTTGCCAATGGAAACTATCAATCACGGGTCTATTTTAACGAGGATGATGAGATTGCCAGAATTGGCAGCGAATTGAACGAACTGGGCAATAAAATGCAAAACCAGGTAAAATCATTACAACGGATGGCGGATGAAAAGGCGGATTTTGCAAAATCAGCACACAAGGCTGCTGTTATCGAGGAAAGGCAACGCCTGGCCAGGGATTTGCATGACTCTGTAAGCCAGCAATTGTTTGGCGTGACGATGATGGCAGAAGCAGCACTGAAACAATTTGACAAAAATCCCACAATGGCCAAGTCACAGTTGGAGGACGTTGCAGCCAGTGCGTTGCAGGCTCAGACCGAGATGCGTGCCTTGTTGCTGCATTTGCGGCCAGTACATTTATCAGGCGATCCACTTTCACTTGGCCTTAAGAAACTGGTAGAAGAGTTGAAACAAAAGAGTGCGATCAATTTCAAACTGGACTTTGACGACTCTATCAAACTACAAGAAACAACAGAGGAACATGTTTTTAGAATTATTCAAGAATCATTATCCAATATTTTACGTCATGCCGAAGCTAGTGAAGTTGGCTTAAGGATAACGAGTAGATCAAATGAACTGTTCATTCATATTGCAGACAATGGCAAGGGATTCGATGTTGGGCAGGATTCGACTCGAAAAACGTCGTATGGTTTGAAAACGATGAAAGAACGAAGCGAGGAACTGGGTGGTACATTTACAATTCGTTCTATCCGGGGAGAAGGTACGTATATAGATATACGGATTCCATGTAACTAAACAGTAAAGATCAAGATAGGGGGAGAATGCATGATTCGAGTGGTTGTTGTGGATGATCATGATGTTGTTCGAAAAGGTATTGTTTCGTATTTGTTAACCGATGATTCGATAGAGGTTGTCGGGCAGGCTTCTAATGGAAATGACGGGGCAGCACTGGTAATAAAAGAGAAACCTGATGTGGTTCTGATGGATTTAATGATGGAAAATGGCAATGGGATTGATGCGACACGCACGATAACAAATAGTAATGTTGACACAAAGATTATCATACTTACAAGCTTCTATGACGATAAACAGGTTTTTCCGGCAATCGAAGCGGGGGCGTTTAGTTATCTCTTAAAAACATCGTCTGCTAATGAAATTGTAAACGCTATAAAAAAGGCTAAACAAGGAGAAAATGTTATTGAACCAAAGGTGGCGGGCAGGATGATGTCAACATTTCGGTCTGATTCCCGTAAAGCACATGATGAATTGACCGGGCGTGAATTAGAAGTCCTGATTTGCATCGGCAATGGGATGACAAATCAGGAAATCAGTGAAAAATTATATATTGGTATTAAAACTGTAAAAACGCATGTCAGCAATATTCTTGGAAAACTTGGGGTTCATGACCGAACACAAGCAGCTGTCTATGTTCACAGAAATAACTTAATTTCAGCTGAGGATCAGTAATTTATGGTCCTCTTTTTTGTTTTTTTTTCAGCAGGCTTGTATAATACTTATGACTCTTTAAGTAAGGGAGATTACATATGAATCAATCTAATAAAGGTGAAACACTCATATTTCTTATATGGGCTCAAGCGCTTATTGCATTGCTCGGAAGTTTATTCTTTTCAGAAATAATGGGGTATGTTCCATGTGAATTATGCTGGTATCAGCGTATTTTAATGTATCCCCTTGTGATTATTTATGGTGTTGCCATGATCAAAAAGAATATGTCGATGGCGTATCCCGGGATCATATTAAGCGGAATAGGTATTTTTGTTTCAACTTATCATTATTTAATTCAAAAGGTGCCAGCACTTCATGATACGGCCGGTGCATGTGGAATTATTCCATGTACTACCCAGTACGTTAATTACCTCGGGTTCATTACGATCCCTTTTCTCGCTGGAGTAGCTTTTATTGTAATCTTTGTGCTCCATGTCTTATTACTTAAACAAATTGGAGGGAAGAAATAAACGATGAAAAAGAAGATGTTAATTTTTATTGTAGTACTTATTGTATTGTTTGCAGCACTTTATTTTGTTGTTGATTATAAGAACAAACAGGCAGTTGACGAGAACGATAATCCATACGGCAAAAGTGATTTACATCAAGCAACGATTGACCAGTTGGACGATCCAAACTATCAAAATCAAATACTTCCTGATGAATTAGATAAAAAACTGGAAAATGGTAAATCGCTAACTGTCTATTTTTATGATCCTACATGCCCACATTGTCAGCGTACAACGCCAATCCTTGTTCCTTTAACAGAAGAACTTGGTGTAGATGTAAAGAAACTTAATGTACTGGAGTTTGAAGATGCATGGAATAAGTACAGTATTGAAGGTACACCAACACTTATTCATTTCGAGAATGGAAAGGAAGCCACACGTATTTCCGGCGGCCAAACAGAAGAGCAATTACGAGCATTCTTTAAAGAAAACAACATTACTGAATAAGAAAAGCGGAAGTGCCTGTTTATTGGCGCTTCCGCTTTTCTTAATGTCTAGCTCCAGCGCCCAGAAGCTGCCGTCATAAGCAATGGACACTACGAACGCTAAACTCATGCGTTCTGAGGTCCCTTGCTTACGCGTCCGCTTCTAAACGGTGGCCTGCGCTTTTCGTGTCTAGCTCCGGCGCCCAGAAGCTACCGTCATAAGCAATGGGCACTACGAACGGTAAACCCATGCGTTCTGCGGTCCCTTGCTTATGCGTCCGCTTCTAAACGGTGGCCTGCGCTTTTCTTTATTCATTAACCATATTATAGCTTGTAATATATGGCTTATCGGCAAAATACGCGGGTGGCTTTGTTTCGCCTTTACCATTTTTGTGTTGTTCTTTAAATGCATCTGAATTCTTCCAGTTATCAAAGTCCTCGATGGTTGCCCATTGAGTCAAGACTACATATGTGTTTCCGCTTTGCGGGCGCAGCAGTCTGAATGCCTGAAATCCGGGAGTGGATTCAATTGCGGAACTTCGCCGTTTAAAACGATCTTCAAACACGGTTCTTCCATCCTCCGTTACTGTAATATTATTCATTACGACAAAGCCCTTGTTCTGTATGGATCCATTGTTAAGCAGGACGTCATAGGCTCTACCCGATGCGAAGATATTTTCATGTTCATTTTCATAGTAAGCGAGTGCTCCATTTCCACTGGACATAAGATGAAAATCAATGGCGGGATGGTCATCAATAATTTTTTTAATGAATTCTAATGTTCCATTTGTCATATATGCTTCCATTATTCCTTCAAACTCCTTCCAAAAGTGCAAATAATCTCTGTTTCATAATACCCTTTTCGACAATTGTTAATCAACATATCCGATAAATACTATTGCTTTTAGATTGCCGAAAACTGTCGTATACTGTAGTATGTGGTTGTTAAACAGCCATGTGCAGAGGTGAACAAGAGGGAAATGGAACATAAAAAACAGAGAAGAATTTTTACCCTGAGTACGAAACAGCTATTAGTTACAGCAGGCATCGTAGCTTTTTTAGGAATTGCGGGGTATTTAGTTATCATTTTTGGTGGAAAATTGGTAGTGAATGAGGAAGATTTAATTCTTGATGCTACGACAACAATTGAAACCAAGGATGGTAAAGAAATTGCTGAATTATACAACGAAAATAGAACACTGGTATCGATGGAAGATATCCCGGAACATGTTCAGGAGGCGTTTGTTGCTATTGAAGATCGGCGATTTTATGAACACGCAGGCGTCGATTTCCAGTCTGTAGCACGTGCTGTTTATCGCGATATCGTTGCTTTTGGCAAGGTGGAAGGCGCGAGTACAATCACACAACAATTGGCTAAAAACCTGTTTTTGCACAATGATAAAACATGGATGAGAAAAACAAAAGAGGTAATGGCGGCCATTTACTTAGAAAGAGAATATACAAAGAATCAAATACTTGGGATGTATCTGAACGAGATTTATTTCGGTTCAGGGGTGTACGGCATCGAGGAGGCATCACAATTATTTTTTTCAAAATCTGTCAGTGATTTAACGTTGGCAGAAGGAGCAATGCTTGCAGGACTTGCGAAGGCTCCAAATGGTTATTCACCAATTAATCATCCCGAGAAAGCTTTAGACCGAAGAAATGTTGTTCTCCAAGCGATGGATGATGCTGGGAAAATTTCTACCGAAACACGAATACAGGCACAGGGTAAAACACTTGGTCTAGATGTAGAGGAACCAGAAGAGACCCCGTGGGTAGATAGCTATGTTGACTTGGTTATGAAAGAGGCTGCCGAAAAGTATCAGTTATCGGTAGATGAATTACAGCGTGGCGGTTATCGGATAGTTGTAAACATGGAACAGCGAATCCAGCAAATTGCATATGAAAAGTTTAAAAATGATCGGTATTTCCCAGGTAATACGGAGGGGACACAAGGAGCTTTTGTCATGATGGACCAGGAGAACGGTGGAATAGTTGCGGCAATTGGCGGTCGCTCCTACCAATTAGGAAACCTTAATCGTGCTACTGTAACCCGTCAACCCGGTTCTACGATGAAGCCCATCGCTGTTTATGGACCAGCATTAATGAAAAAAGAATACAACCCTTATTCCCTAATACCAGATCAAAAACGCAGTATTAACGGCTATACAGCGGAAAATGTAGTGGACGAGTATGCTGGTTCTGTATCGATTTATGAAGCATTAAGAGTGTCAAAGAACGCACCCGCAGTATGGTTGCTCAACGCAATTGGCATTGATTACGCAAAAACATTTCTTGAAAAAATGAACATTTCGATCAAGGATAAGGGACTTGCGATCGCCTTAGGCGGACTGTCGGACGGTTTGACGCCAATCCAGATGATGGAAAGTTACCGGCCGTTTGTTCATGGTGGGAAATATATACCATCGCATACTATTTCACGTATTTACGATAGGGAAAATCAAGTAATTGCCAAGGGAAAACAAAAACAAACACAGGTGTTTAGCAGTCAGGTCGCCTGGAACATGACGGCAATGTTAACAAATGTTGTAAAGAACGGTACTGCAGAAGCAGGCGATTACGAGAAAGCATTGGCCGGAAAAACGGGGTCGACACAGCATCCCCTGGTAAAAGGCGAGTATAAGGATGCCTGGTTTGTTGGTTATACACCGCATTACGTCAGTGCCATGTGGATGGGCTATGATCAATCGGACAAACATCATTTTCTTACCGATGGAAGCTCTTATCCAACAATGTTAACAAAGTCTATTTTAAAAGAAATCGACAAACAGCGGCCATTGGAATCGAACTTTGTGAAACCGGAGAACGTAGAGACATTACCAGAGCCTATGGACCTTCCGGAAATCAACCAACTGGAGGCGAGCTACACATTTGGCGGATTTTCATTAGTTAAAGGAAAATTAACTTGGTCCATGGCTGAGGATGAACGTATTGTTTATCATATTTATCAAGAGCAGGACGGTATTGATAAAAGAATTGGGCAAGTACAAGGGAAGAATGAATTTATTATTGATGACGCTCCATTATTGAAAACGACTCGTTATTACGTTGTTCCATATAATCCACTAACACAAGTAGAAGGAACAAAATCAAACACAGTTGAATTATCATTGTAATCGACAAATTCATGACAATGAAGAGGGTTTGCTATACAGCCATAAAGGAAATCGCTATAGTAGATAATGGAGTTTAAGCAGTAAGAAAAGTGCAAGCGGCAGTTTCTGGACGCTTACGCTAGAAATATTTTCGTTTATACTTTCTGATCTTTTAAAAAGGGTGAAAAACATGCTAAAGCAAATGAACGATACGATCATTAAAGCCTATAACGGGGAAAAAACGGATCATGTACCCGTTTGGTTCATGCGTCAGGCTGGACGATCGCAAAAAGAATATCGCGAAATCAAGGAAAAGTATTCCTTATTTGAAATTACCCATCAACCAGAATTATGTGCGTATGTGACACGTCTCCCAGTGGAGAATTATGGTGTCGATGCAGCTATTTTATATAAGGACATTATGTCGCCTCTGCCCGCTATTGGAGTGGATGTAGAAATAAAGAAAAACATAGGACCAGTAATTCATAATCCGGTTCAAACGTATCAAGATGTAGAAAAACTGGGGACAATCAATCCTCAGTCAGATGTTCCTTATGTATTAGATACCATCCGTTTGCTGACAGAAGAACAATTATCTGTACCATTAATCGGATTTAGTGGTGCCCCGTTTACGCTGGCGAGCTATATGATTGAGGGTGGCCCATCCAAAAATTATCATAAAACAAAAGCATTTATGTATCGCAAGCCGGATGCATGGTTTTCATTAATGGATAAACTTTCAGATATGGTGATTACTTATGCGAAAGCTCAGATTAAAGCTGGCGCTAAGGCCATTCAGATATTTGATTCATGGGTGGGAGCATTAAATGCTTCAGATTACCGAATCTTCATCAAACCAGCCATGCAGCATATTTTCACTGAACTGAAGAAAGAAAAAGTTCCGCTGATTTTATTTGGTATTGGGTCACGTCATTTGCTGACAGAATGGAATGATTTACCGGCAGATGTACTAGGACTTGATTGGCGTACATCGATCAAGGAAGCACGCCAAATGGGTGTCACGAAAGTGTTACAAGGTAATTTGGATCCAGCCCTATTGTTGGCGGATTGGAACACGATTGAAGAGCGAACAAAAACTATTTTAGACGAAGGAATGCAAGATCAACAGGGATACGTATTTAATCTGGGACATGGTGTAACGCCAGAAATTAAGCCTGCTGTCCTTAAAAAGGTTACGGAATTAGTTCACAGCTATTCTAAACGATAGAAATCGAAACTGTTAAACGAGGTGTATGAATTGGGAAAGAAAAAAATGGGTTTGTTGGTGATGGCATACGGTACGCCGTACAAGGAAGAGGATATTGAACGTTATTATACTGATATAAGGCATGGTCGTAAACCATCACCTGAAATGCTGCAGGATTTAACGGATCGTTATAAAGCTATTGGAGGTATTTCTCCATTAGCAAAAATCACAAATGAACAAGCCAAGGCATTGGAAGCAAAGCTAAATGAGATTCAGGATGAACATGAATTTCATGTTTACATCGGTTTGAAACATATCGAACCATTTATAGAAGATGCGGTTGAACAAATGGCGAAAGACGGCATAGAGGAAGCAGTTTCCCTTGTACTGGCGCCACATTATTCTACATTTAGTGTGAAATCGTATAATAAACGTGCAACAGACGAAGCGGCAAAACAAGGGAATTTAACGATTACCTCGGTTGAAAGCTGGTATGACGCACCTGGCTTTATTCAATTTTGGACTAACCAAATTAATAAAGTTTATGAGGAAATGCCTGCTGATGAGAAAGAAAAAGCTGTGCTCGTTATTTCTGCACACAGTTTACCAGAAAAGATTTTGCAAAACGGGGATCCCTACCCTGGTCAATTAAAAGAGACCGCCCGATTAATTTCCGATGCAACCGGAATTACCGACTATGCGATTGGCTGGCAAAGTGAAGGAAACACGCCAGATCCATGGCTTGGTCCAGATGTACAGGATTTAACACGAGATCTTTATAACGAAAAAGGATATCGTTCCTTTGTTTATGCGCCAGTTGGGTTTATCGCCGATCATTTAGAAGTTTTATACGATAATGATTACGAATGTAAAGTAGTATGTGAGGAGCTTGGTGCTGCTTATCACCGACCTGAAATGCCAAATGCGCATCCAGAATTCATCGCAACACTTGCGGATGTTGTTCTTCAAAAAGTAAAGCGTGAAGTGTAATGGATAACAGGAAAAATATTGTAATTGTCGGCGGTGGGATAACAGGGTTGTCCGCCGCTTACTATTTACAAAAAGAGATAAAAGAAGAAAAGTTGCCTTACCATGTAAAACTGGTTGAAGCCAGTGATAGATTGGGTGGAAAAATTAGTACACTAAGGAAAGACGGTTTTACGATCGAACGTGGTCCTGATTCTTTTTTGTCAAGGAAAAAGCCGGCAGTGAAACTAGCGGAAGAAGTAGGGCTGAAAGACAAGCTTGTTCGAAATGCCACAGGTCAATCCTATATATTAGTTAATAACAAGCTGCGCAAAATGCCTCGTGGTTCGCACATGGGGATTCCAACGAAAGCGCGCCCATTCTTATTATCAAACCTTTTTTCTTTGAAAGGGAAAATGCGTGCTGGTTTGGACTTTATGTTACCTAGAGGCAAAAATGTACAGGATCAATCCCTTGGTGGGTTTTTACGTCACCGGTTTGGTAATGAAGTTGTTGAAAATGTGATGGATCCGCTGTTATCTGGAATTTATTCCGGTGATATTGATGAAATGAGTTTAATGGCAACCTACCCTAACTTCTATCAGCTGCAACAGGAACATAAAAGTCTGATTAAAGGGTTACGAAAGACATTGCCTAAAGCGCAAAGTCCGAAGAAGAGAAAGGCCGGAGCGTTTTATGCATTTCGGGACGGCTTTGAGTCATTAGTGGAACAACTGGCACTAAAGCTTGATGAGGGCACTGTCACATTAAATGCTGCTGTTGACCATATTGAGAAAAAAGATCATGGCTATCATCTTTTGTTAAGCAGTGGGGAAGTTTATAAAGCAGATGCAGTTATTATGGCAACTTCCCATGAGTCTCTGCCCAAGGTATTTAGTCAATACGACTATTTCCGTGAATTTGACAATGTTCCTTCCACATCGGTTGCAAATGTTGCGATGGCCTTTGATCAATCAGCAATTAAACGTGATATAAATGGAACAGGATTTGTTGTATCCAGGAATAGTGATTTTAGGATTACTGCCTGTACTTGGACACATAAAAAATGGCCGCATTCTACCCCGGGAGGAAACGTTCTGCTAAGGTGTTATGTAGGTCGACCTAACGATCAGGAAGTGGTCCATTTATCGGATGAGGAAATAAAGGAAATTGTATTAAAGGATTTAAATAAAACGATGAATATAACGCAAGAGCCGAAGTTTAGTGTAATTACGCGCTGGGAAAATGCACGACCACAGTATACAGTGGGGCATACAGAACGAATAGTAAATGTTCGCAGTAAGATGGCTGAAGATTTACCAGGTGTGTATTTAGCTGGCGCTTCATTTGAAGGTGTCGGTGTTCCAGACTGTATCGAACAGGGTGAAAAGGCAGTAGGTAATGTATTGAAGTTTTTGGGATAAAAGGGAAAGGTGCTCACAAATGATGTGAGCACCTTTTTTTGGGTGTGACCAACGGAGATCGCAGCCAATCCGCGGGAATAACCGCCAAGTTTGGAATATAACGGCCAATCCACGAAAATAACAGCCAAGTTTGGAATATAACGGCCAATCCGCGGAAATAACAGCCAATCCGCGGAAATAACAGCCAAATTTGAAAAATAACGGCCAATCCACAGATTTATCTGCCAATCTGCAAATATATCAGCCATCAGCCGAACCACGGATATATCTTCCATTCGAAAGCCATCCCTAATCTTGAACCCCTATTCGAACGTTTCTTCCAGCTCATTAACTAGTGATCCAACATACGCCACTGCCGTACGAACTGCATCAGGTTTCGACATATCAACCCCGGCCATTTTAGCGAGTTCCTGCGGGTTCATTGTTCCGCCCGCTTTCAATACGGACAACCAACGATCGACAGCAGGTTTTCCTTCCTCCTGAATTTTTTGTGCCACTGCAGTCGAAACGGTCAAACCAGCAGAATACGTGTATGGATATAGTCCCATATAATAATGTGGCTGGCGCATCCAGGTAAGTCCAGCACCTTCATCAAAAGTCACTGTATCGCCCCAGAAGTTTTCCAACGCTTCTTGTTTTTGTTTGGTAAGAACGGAGGCGGTTAATGGTGTTCCTTCTTCGGCTAATTTGTATACACGACGCTGGAATTCGCCTTCCAGTAAGTGGGTTACGAAATTATGATAATAGGTTCCAAGTAATTGCGTAATTACCCAACGTTTCATTCGTTTATCATCTGTGTTTTGCTTAATGTGATCTGCCAGCAGCAACTCATTTAGTGTTGATGGTGCCTCAACAAAATAGGTTGATGGACGTGTGTTCACCAACGATTGATTTTTACCGGCTAAATAAAAGTGCCCTGCATGTCCGAGCTCATGCGCCAGGATAAATGCTCCGCGCATATTATCTGTCCAGGTAAGTAAAATGTAGGGATGTACACCATAAGGACTTGAACAGAATGCACCAGTAGCTTTGCCAACATTATCAGCTAAATCCACCCAACGGTCAGTCACGCCTTTTTCAATAATGCCACTGTATTCTTCGCCCATAATCTGCAATGCATCCATAATCGTCGATGTCGCTTCCTCATAGGTTGTTTCCGGATTGAAATTAGGATCCAGCGGTGCTTTTAAATCACAGAATCGCAGCTCCGTGAGCCCAAGTTCCTTCTGCTTAAGCCTAGCAAATTTCCGCATATGCGGTGCGAGTTCTTCCTGAATAATATCTAATTGATTATGGTACATATCCTCCGTTACCTGTTGCGGATGTAACAGCATTTCGGTTACAGAGCTATAGGAACGAAGCCGTGACATGGTAACTTGTTTTGAAACCTCTGTCGCATATGTCGCCGCGAATGTATTCTTGTAACGGTTTAACGTTGCAATAAAAGAATCATAGGCCTGTCTGCGAACCTTTGTATCGGCTGCTAACTCATAACGATCCTCATAGAGTGCTGCAGACATTGGCAATTCTTCACCATTGTCAGTTGTAATTGATTCAAATTCCATGTCAGATGATTTGCTGCGTTCATAGATCATATATGGTGCACTATGTAACTCACCAAGTGACGCCAGTGTTTCTTCGATTTCCGGTGATAATGTGTACGGTTTCTTTTCAACAATGTCATGCAGCATTTTCTTGTACGGGTGCAGTTCTTCTTTCTGATCAAGAAATTCCTGAATGGTATCTGTCGATAACGTTAACAATTCTGATTCAATAAACGATAGCTTGGCTCCAATTTGGGCCAGTACTGAGGAAACCTTGGCAGCATTTGCCTGATTTTCTGCGTCTGATCCATCCGCACTTGCTCGTAAACTTGCGTAAGTAGCAACGTGAATGACTTTCTTCTCAAACTGTTCAAGCGCTGTTAAACAATCTGCTAGAACAGTAGCGCTTGTTCCGAGCTGCCCCTTGTACTGTGTCACATTAATCACATTTTGCTGTATTTCCTTGAGAGCAGTCTCCCAATCGCTTTGTGATGCAAATAAATCTGTTAAATCCCAAGTATTTTCCACAGGTACTTCATTTCTGTTCATTCTTTTCGTTTTAGTCGTCATCCATAATCCCTCCAAATCTTGGTCCAATCTCAAAACCAATTATAGATTACTAACAAATTTAATGATATGACTTTTCAGATACTTTTGCAAAAAAATAAACAGCTAAATAAATAGCTGTTAAGTGGCAAATAATTAGGATGTTGTAGTACAGTTGAAATATGGTTTAAGCTTTTTTTGTGCAGCGACGCTACCCAGTCGCCTGCGCTTTTCGTTCTATCTAGCGGGATGATCACATTCGTCGCAAAGGTTACCATAGCAATCCGCTTGTTCATTCATGACGTTCCCGCACTGATGACACTTTTTCTTTGGTAATGTTCTAAAAAACTCAAGGACGTTTTTCATGTGTATTCATCTCCTTTAATTTGTTATTAGTATTGTATTATAACAGTATGCAACATGTCAACAGTGTGTTACAACAATTTTTTAAAAAGGGGTGTTTGTCTAATGAAATGTACTGTCATAGGCTTTTGGGGTGGCTATCCTGCTAAGGGAGGTGCTACTTCATCCTATTTATTTGAAAAAGATGGGTTCTCGTTATTAGTCGACGTAGGAAGTGGTGCACTATCGGCTGTTCAGAACTATAAACATGTGATGGATATTGATGCTGTTGTATTATCACATTACCACCACGACCATATAGCCGATATTGGTGTCCTGCAGTATGCATGGCTCGTACACTCCTATCTTCGTGAAGAGAAAGAAATCCTGCCAATTTATGGACACCAGGAAGATCCAGCTAAATTTAAGACATTGACACATGAATGCACAGAGGGGATTGCATATGATCCGGAGGGCGTGCTCGAGGTTGGTCCTTTTTTGATAACATTTTTGAAAACGGGTCATCCTGTTCCATGTTATGGCATGCGCATTACTGACGGGGAGGATGTCATCGTTTACACAGCAGATACAACGTATAAAAAGGAATGGGCCAGTTTTGCAAAAGATGCTGATCTATTGATAACGGACTGTAACTTTTATGAGGAGCAGGACGGTTCAAAAGCAGGCCATATGAACAGCGGGGAGGGGGCAACCATCGCGCGCGATGCAAATGCTGCTGAATTATTATTAAGTCATCTTCCACAATACGGTGATACAACAAATTTAATCAAAGAAGCTGCAAACTATTATAATGGGAAAATAGAACTAGCAAGAACCGGACTCGTATGGGAAAATGATAGGGGTTAACTTTTGATTGGAGGAGACTTTTCCATTACAATTAACAGTAGATAGGCAATTTAACGGGGGGTCAAAAGACAATGAAATTTATTGATAATAAAGGAATAACGGATGCAAGTATGAACCTTGCACTTGAAGAATATATCTTGCAAAACTTTGGTGAAAAGGATACATATTTGTTATTCTACATTAATAAGCCTTCCATCATTATTGGCCGAAATCAAAATACGGTGGAAGAAATTAATACAGAGTATGTGGATAAAAACGGGATTAAGGTGGTTCGCCGCCTATCCGGTGGCGGGGCCGTTTACCATGATGAAGGTAACCTTAACTTCAGTTTTATCACAAAGGATGACGGGGAAAGCTTCCATAATTTTGAGAAGTTTACGAAGCCTGTTGTTGAAGCATTGAATAAGCTTGGTGTCCCAGCAGAATTAAAAGGCAGAAATGACCTTGTTGTTGAGAACCGGAAAATTTCCGGTAATGCGCAGTTCTCAACAAAAGGACGCATGTTTAGTCATGGTACATTAATGTTTGACTCCGAGGTTGAACACGTTGTATCCGCGTTGAATGTAAGTAAGGAAAAAATTCAATCAAAAGGAATTAAATCGATTCGCAGCCGGGTGGCGAATATTTCGGAATATCTTGAAGAAAAAGTGACTATGGATGAATTTAAAAATCTAATTTTGCGCTATATTTTCGATGTGGAAGATGTAAAGGATGTTCCCGAATATGAATTGACAGAGCAAGACTGGGAAAATGTTCGGCAAATTTCAAAGGAACGCTATCAAAATTGGGATTGGAATTATGGTAAATCACCAAAATTCAATACGAAAGCATCACATAAATTTGATTCCGGACTTGTAGATGTTCGTCTGGAAGTCAAAAAGGGTATGATCGAAAACTGTAAAATTTATGGAGACTTCTTTGGTCTGGGTGATGTAAAGGACATCGAGGACAAATTAACTGGTATCCGTTACGAGCGTAAAGCAATTGATGAAGCCCTTGAGAATGTAGATATTCCGCATTACCTTGGAAAAATTTCAAAAGAAGACTTTGTAAATTTGATTTATTAATATAGGCATTGAAACTAAAGGCTAAATGGACAGGCTTGCAGCGTGTTCATTTAGCCTTTTTTGACTGTTTTCTAAATGATTTTTGTTTTATGACACAAAATCTATAAACTACGACGTAACTAAAATCGTGTTCAACGCACTGCGACCGCTGCGGAAAAAACATTGCGCTATCCCACAGGATAAGGAAGGCTTCTTTAGAGATACATCGCACAGTTTCTTTTTGAAGGAGTCTCCGATTTTTTCCTTCGCTATGGTTGAGTGACACTTATAATTCCATACCATTCATTTTTTTACCCTCAGTGATTGGAGCTGCGGGTAGTCGACTCCTGTGGGATGATAGGCATAGGTGAGACCCCGCAGAGCGTAAGCTCGAGGAGGCTCACCAGCCGCCCGCGGAAAGCGACTGCCCGCAGCGGAAATCACGTTGCTGTTATGTTTTAATTTTAATCAACTGAGGTGATATTAGCGACAAACTATGCGAAAAACGCCTTAATTTCTCCAGCCATCACTTTCTTCTTGAAAATAACTTATCTGTATTTTATAATTAATATGAATTTTAACATAGGAATGAATGATTATTCATTCATAACTTTTTAGGGGGCATGAAGGTGAATTTAAGTAGGCAATTATCAAACACAGCTCAAAAATTACCGAATAAACCCGCGTATGTTTTTCAGGGAAAAACGACTACATACATGGAGTTAGATGGTGCAATTACAAAGTTTGCGTCACGCTTACGAGAAATGGGGTATAAAAAAGGGGATCATATTGCTCTGGCTGTTGGGAATAGTCCTTATTATGTAATCGGCTTATATGGTGCCCTCAGATTAGGTGCTATCGTTATTCCGATTAACCCGCTTTACACTGCTCATGAAATGACATATATCCTGAAAAATGGTGATGTGAAAGCCGTTATCACGATGGATGTCTTAATGGAAAAGTTTGAGGCAGCTGCGGACCAGCTTCCAGCTATTGATCACTATATTTCGTGTGAGTCAGGTAAAGATGTATCATTTGAGGGATTTTCCTTGTTGCCAAAATTGAAATCGTTTTCAAGGATTGTTGCGGAAGGAAATCTGGATTTTGATACACCGGAATTAGATGAACATGAAACAGCGATTATTTTATATACGTCCGGCACGACCGGTAATCCAAAGGGAGCTATGCTGTCCCACAAAAATCTTTATTCAAATGCCAAGGATGTTGCGGATTATTTGACGATAAATGGTGACGACCGCGTGATTGCAGTCTTGCCAATGTTCCACGTATTTTGTTTAACCGTTTCATTGAATGCGCCATTAATGAATGGCGGCACAGTTCTCATCATTCCATCGTTTTCACCGACTGAGGTTTTTCGGATCGCGAAGGAACATGGAGCGACCGTATTTGCTGGTGTTCCAACCATGTACAATTATTTACTGCAAAGTATTGCTGGCAATGAGGGAAGCTTTTCACGAATCAGATTATGTATCAGTGGTGGTTCGGCAATGCCAGTTTCTTTGCTGAAACAATTTGAACAAGCATTTAATGTGAAGATTTCAGAAGGGTACGGTTTGTCTGAGGCTGCACCGGTTACCTGTTTTAATCCGTTAGATCGCCCGAGAAAGCCTGGATCGATTGGGATGAATATCCTGCATGTTGTAAATAAGGTTGTTGATGAATTTGGTGAGGAGGTTCCCATTGGCGAGGTGGGTGAATTAATTGTTAAAGGTCCAAATGTGATGAAGGGATATTATAAGATGCCTGAGGAAACGGCGCATAGCCTAAGAAATGGCTGGCTTTATACTGGTGACATGGCAAGAAAAGATGATGAAGGATATTTCTATATCGTTGATCGTAAAAAGGATATGATCATCGTTGGGGGCTACAATGTGTACCCGAGAGAGGTGGAGGAAGTACTTTACTCACATCCAGATATCGCTGAAGCAGCAGTTGTTGGGACACCTGATCCGAATACAGGTGAAGCAGTTATCAGCTTTGTCGTTTCAAATGATCCTTCATTAAAAGAAAAGGAGCTTCTCGAATTTTGCAAAAGCCATTTAGCAAAGTATAAGGTACCAAGAGAGATCGAATTTATGGACGAACTCCCGAAAAACACAACAGGCAAAATTTTACGCAAAAATTTGCGTTCAAAAATGAAAAATCAGTAATATACAAGGAACAAGTCGTGAAGGAGGAAACAACACCCTGCACGACTTGTTTCTTTTTACACTTTAAGAAAGCATAAATCTTTATCGGTATAAAGTATAAAAAAATCTAAGGCTTTCGCCATTAGTTCTTGGCGACAAGCCAAGATTTTCTAATGCTTTTTAAAATGTATGAACTTCCTCGATTGCTGCCAAACTAACTAGTAAAAAGAGGTGTTCATCTATATGAAGAAAAATCCCGAATTGCCAACGTTTACAATTCTAAATCCAGAATTTCATGCACCTGAGCAGGTATCAATGGATGTTGAAGAAACGGAAATATCTGCTGAGGAATCCCCGGAAAATGAAAATAATTAAAATTAAGTTATATTTTTTCAAAAAATTGTATTATTTTGTCTAAAAGTTTGGTAAATTAATTATAAGCTTCTTTCTTTTCGTTCTGCAACGGAAAGGATGTTAAAAAAATGAACAATTATTATTCTCTAGCTTATGAAATTACTCCTTTTACAATGGCTGTTATTGCTCAATATGGAAAAAGTGCGGAATATGGGGCATGTATTCTGGAAACACAGGAAGAATTTTGTGTGAAGACATCCCCAACCAAGCTAATTGACCATGCCTGCAAGTCATTTGGAGCCAGTCTCAAAGGGAGACAGGATGGAACCCGGGATATATGCAATATTACCCACAAAGCTCCAATCGCGATCGATCCAACCAGCGGCATGTACTTTTTCCCCACAATATCGCCATTAAATGCTAAATGCTCCTGGATCGCACATTCCTACATTGATCAAATGCGAATAGTTGACAGTACCCACACGGAAGTTTTATTTAAAAATGGCAAGTCAATTACCGTTGATGTTTCGTATGGCTCCATGCTGAATCAGACGCAGCGGACAGCACAATTCCGGTATCTGTTAGATAATCGCATCAAGTACTTGCGGAGACAGGGTCCTGATATGGTGGCAGAGCCTTACGCATAAGCTCCTGCACAATAACCTCCACTTTTTTTCGGATGGCCGGATTAAAGTAATTACGCTTTTCCTCGCGGGTTTGGCATAAAAACAGGAAAGATGAAAAAGAATCGTTTTTATTTAATGTGACTACACGTATCTTTTTCTTCTGCATGGTTTGACGCAATTGCCTGCGTTCATTGGTTGCAGCTGTTGTCATTTTTTCCAAAAGCTCAAGATAAGGTTCCTTAATTTTAAAAGCCCCTTGTTGAACATGGTGAATGTCCTGTTGAATCACAACTATCGCCATTGAAAGAAACAGAAAGCGTGATGCTACCTGTAACTCTTCATCATTAAGATAGCGCATAATATTCCCTCCCAAAACGAACATTTGTTCCTAGTTTATTATATGATATTTCCTGAAAAAATACACTATAAAATTATGGAATTTGCATAGCGGAAAGATTGAAGCTGATTTTTTATTTTTTCTATGCAGATTTACGAGTTTACTTTACAATAAAAGTAGTTAGACTATGGATAAATGTACAAGTATTTGTTTTTGGGGTGAAGGGACAGGTTGCATGCAATTGTCGGATTTCAGTATTGCAAACATTAAACTATTATTAGAACAAGATAAGATGGACGAGTTTATTAATCAATTGTTAAATAACTATGAGAGTTTAGGGCCATTGCCAGGTCTATTATTTCCATTTCTGGAAGCATTTCTGCCCTTCCTGCCATTAGTAGTATTTGTGATTGCAAATTCTGCAGCATATGGTTTATTGGAGGGCTTTCTATTATCCTGGGCTGGAGCCAGTGTTGGCGCAGTATTTGTGTTTTTGCTCATTCGTAAATTGGGAGATAAACGGATATTTAAAGTGATACGGCGCAATAGGCAGGTTAAGAAAGTCACGGCCTGGCTGGAACGCCACGGATTTGGTCCATTGTTTTTATTACTTTGTTTTCCGTTCTCACCATCAGCAATTATTAATGTGGTAGCAGGCTTATCCAAAATAAGCATCCAGCAATTTGTATTGGCTGTTTTGCTTGGGAAATCAGTAATGATATTTACGATGGCTTATGTTGGTGCGAGTATTGCTTCATTTGCGAAAAACCCTACCAAGTCAATTGTTGTGGCAGCATGTATTATCGCATTCTGGTTAATTGGGAAATATGCAGAAAAGCGTATACAAAAGAGAACAGTAGAGAAAGAAGCTCGGGAGCAAAGAGAAAAGAAGGGTTAGAGGAACTCCGATCAGGGTAAACTATGACAGAGCGGCAAAATGCTTATTGCCGCAGATGCTAGACGGGATTAGAACCTTGGAGTGAAGAAAAATGCAAAAAATAAATTATCGGCGGTTTATTCCAGTCGTTTTTTTCGCCATCGTAGCGGCGTTAATTTTTAAAAACTTTCTATTTGCTAGTTATGTAGTCGATGGGGAGTCCATGGAACCAACGCTATATGATGGAAATCTGATGATGGTGAATAAAGTTGTCTATGATTTACAGGATATTAATCGATTGGATGTCATTGTGTTTCACGCGAATGAAAGGGAAGATTACGTGAAACGGGTGATTGGATTACCTGGTGATGAGATCACCTACAAAGATGAAAAGTTATACGTAAACGGTGAATATGTGGAAGAAGAATTTCTTGAGGATCTGCAAAAGGAAAGTGATGTAGAGCCGTATACAAATGATTTCACATTAGAAGAAGTTACAGGGAAGACAACAGTACCTGAAGGAAAATTGTTTGTAATGGGTGATAACAGACCGGAAAGTCTTGATAGCAGATCATTTGGTTTTATATCTGAAAAACAGCTGGTTGGGAAAGTAGGCATTAAGTACTGGCCAATAACCCAAACAGAAATGGGTTTTCACAAATAAACAATTAGATATCTTTTAGTATAATATAATCTCTGCCTTTGATAAAATGAAGGCAGAGATTTTCTAATGTAATCGGGCGCTTGCGCTTTCAAGAGGGGGCTTTATCATGGGGATACGTTTTGTATTAGGACGAGCAGGTACAGGGAAAAGTGGACGTGTGTTGGATGAGATTAAAGAAAAATTGATGAATGATCCACTAGGCCCGCCTATTTTTTATATTGTTCCAGATCAAATGACGTTTCAACAAGAATATGAATTGTTTAAACAAGAAGGTATCCATGGGAGTATCAGGGCACAGGTGGCCAGCTTTTCGCGCTTGTCATGGCGGGTTTTGCAGGAAACCGGCGGGGGTACGCGTCAATTTATCAGTTCACTAGGCATTCAAATGATGCTTCGCAAAATTATTGAAGAAAGAAAATCCGACTGGAATATCTTTCAGAAAGCGTTAGAGAAACAAGGATTTCTGGAACAATTGGAAAAAGTGATTACTGAATTCAAACGTTATCAGGTAACCCCTGAAGTCTTACAAATGCAAATCGACCAATTAAATCAGTTTGTCCATAAGGAACGCGGCGAGGAAGCATTAACCAAAAAGCTTCAAGATTTATCCTATATATACGACGAATTAGTTTATACTTTGCAAGGGAAATATGTAGACAGTGAGGATCAGCTCCAGTTATTGGCTGAAAAAATAAAAGAAGCATCTTTTCTTGAAAATGCGGAGTTTTATTTGGATGGATTTCACCGCTTTACCCCAACAGAATTGCAGGTACTGGAGGCGTTAATGAAAAAATGCGGCAATGTGACGATTACATTGACTGCTGATTCTGCATGGGGCAGGGACTTGACGGAACTTGATTTGTTTTATCAAACAACGGAAACCTATCAGGTGGTGACGGCGCTCGCAAATGAAAATAATATTGCGGTTGAGGAACCAATCGTATTAGATACAAAAAAAGGAAAGTTTAGAGAACGTCCTTACTTTGCACATTTGGAAAGTAATTTTGATAAACGACCTGCCCCGGTATACCGAGGTGAGGTTCCGCTGACGATTGCGGAAGCAGTCCATCCACGTGCGGAAGTGGAAGGTGCTGCCCAGGAGATTGTTCGGCTGGTACGAGAAGAAGGATACCGCTACAATGATCTTGCTGTTTTTATCCGACAAACCGATGTCTACCATGATTTAATCGCAACCATTTTCGGAGATTATGATATCCCCGTTTTTATCGACGAAAAGCGAACCATGCTAAACCATTCCCTTATTGAGTTTATTCGCTCAGCGCTGGAAATTGTTGATGGCAATTGGCGGTACGATGCTGTCTTTCGCATGTTGAAAACCGGATTTATTCCAGCCTCTGACAAAGAAAATCCGTTGACCAATGATGCGATCGATGAGCTTGAAAACTATGTACTAGAGTATGGTATACGGTCCCGTGATCGCTGGTTCGGGGAAAAACAGTGGGTCTTTCAACGTTTTCGCGGATTTGAAGATGCAGCACAAACAGATAAAGAAAAAAAGGTGCAGGCACGCATTAACGCTTATCGCCGACAGGTGGTAAATGCAATAGGGACATTTGATGAGGACATACGTGCATGTGATACCATTCGTGAGCGCTGCACGGTTATTTTTACCTGGCTAGAGTCTCTTTACGTATCACGAAGACTGGAACAAATGCGTACACAATTTGACGATGCTGGTCAAATTGAAAAAGGACGGGAGCAGGAGCAAGTATGGAATGCAGTGATTCAGCTGTTTGATGAAATGGTGGAAATAGCTGGCGAAGAATCAATCTCCTTACCCGTTTTCCGATCTACACTGGACGCTGGTTTTGATTCATTAAAATTCGCTCATGTACCGCCAAGTATGGATCATGTAACAGTTGGGACGATTGACCGGTCGAGGATAAGTGGAATTAAATGTACCTTTCTGTTAGGGGTCAATGATGGTGTATGGCCGATGAAGCCGCCAGCTGATGGCATGATTAATGAACAGGAGCGGGAAATGCTGGCCGAACAAGGTATGCAGCTGGCAGAAAGCAGTAAACGAAAGCTGCTTGATGATTGGTTTTATATGTATATCGCGTTTACCTCGTCTAAGGACAGGCTGTGGATTAGTTATCCGTTGAGCGATGAGGAAGGGAAAGCAAAGATGCCTTCGCAAATGATTAAACGGGTGGAGGATTTATTCCCGTATTGCTGTACACATGTGTTGCTGCAGGATCCGGACGAACTATTCCATGCGGAACGGTTTATCACAACTCCTGTAAAAACGCGTGCGGCGCTAACGGCACAACTTGCACGGAATCGGAAAGGTTATCCGCTTAAACCGATTTGGTGGCATGTACTGAACTGGTACATCAAGAATCATGAAAAATATGGTACAAGCTATATCACATTGCAAAGCCTGTATTATCAAAATAAGCCGACAAACCTGTCCGCTGATACAGTGAAAGAACTATATCCACAGCAGGTAAAAGCGAGTGTGTCAAGGCTTGAAATGTACTATCGCTGTTCGTACCAGCATTTCGCCAAATACAGCCTAGGACTTGATGAACGAAAAACGTATAAGCTGGACGCACCGGATATTGGCCAGCTGTTCCATGAGGCACTAAAGAAAATTACTGAATGGGTGCAGGAAGAGGGCAGAAACTTTGCCCAGTTAAATAAGAACGATACCGATGGCTATGCCCAAAAAGCGGTTACCAATCTGGCACCCATTCTGCAGCACCAGATTTTGCACAGTTCAAACAGGTATAAATACATTCAGCAGAAATTGCAGGAAGTCATTGCCCGTGCTGCATTTATTTTAAGTGAACAAGCACGGCAAAGTGATTTTTCCCCAATTGGACTTGAGCTTGGCTTTGGTCCCGATCAAACACTGTCACCAATTACATTGCCACTGGATAATGGCTTTGAATTATTGCTGCGCGGGAGAATTGACCGTGTTGATCAGGCCTTGAATCAGGAGGATTTATATTTGCGGATCATAGACTATAAATCTAGTGCGCGCGGGCTAAATCTAGTGGAAGTATATTACGGGTTAGCGTTGCAAATGCTGACATATCTTGATGTAGTGCTGTCGCAATCAGAACAATGGCTTGGAAAGAAGGCAACACCAGCTGGCGTACTTTATTTCCACGTCCATAATCCGATGATTTCTGGCAAGCAAAAAATGCGGGATGATGCAATCGAGAAGGAAATTCTGAAAAAGTACAAGATGCAGGGGCTGTTATTATCTAGTGAAGAAATTGTCAAACTGATGGACCGCTCGCTGGAGTCAGGTTCCAGCCAGATTGTACCTGCGGGTGTCAAGAAAAATGGTGGATTTTATAATTACTCGAAAATCGCGGACAATGAAACATTCTCTGGGCTCAAGGAGCATGTTCATCAACTGATGAGTCGGGCTGGAATTGACATGACGAATGGCGGGGTGCATTTAAATCCATACCAGCACAGCCAAAACATCGCATGCACCTTCTGTTCATTCAAGTCCGTTTGTCAGTTTGATCCGTTATTGGAAGAAAATAATTATCGTAAACTACCAGCTATGAAGGAAGAGGAGATTCTGGAAAAACTTCGCAAAGGGGAGGGGAACTAATGGTTAATTGGACTAAAGAGCAGGAACAGGCAATTTATACAGCGGGAAGTGATATGCTTGTTGCCGCGGCTGCAGGTTCAGGTAAAACTGCAGTACTGGTCGAGCGGATTATTCAAAAACTGATCAACAAAGAAAATCCGGTTGATATTGATACCCTCCTTGTTGTGACCTTTACCAATGCCGCAGCACAGGAAATGCGAAATCGCGTGGGGTTGGCATTGGAAAAAGCGTTGGCTGAGGATCCTGCCTCTGCCCATTTGAAAAAACAATTGTCCCTTTTACAGCGGGCATCCATTTCCACATTGCATTCCTTTTGCCTAGATGTAGTAAGACAATACGCCTATTTATTGGACGTTGATCCTGCCTTTCGAATTGCCAATGATATGGAAATTGATTTAATCAAACAAGACGTTATCGCCGACTTATTTGAAGAATGGTATGGAAAAGAAGGCGAAGAACAAGCGCAGTTTTTCGACGTGGTTGACCGTTTTTCAAGTGATCGAAGTGACGTTGAAGTGGAAAATCTAGTGCTTGATTTATACACATTCGCGATGCAAAACCCATGGCCAGTTAAATGGCTTGACGAGTTGGCAGATGTATATGATGTCAAAGAAGCAGTTGATGAGGAAGAGTTGGAGTGGCTGACTATCATCAAGCGGGAAGTAAGGGGCCAATTAACAGCCATTGAACAAGAAGCAAAAAGTGCACTCGAGCTTACAGAAAATCCTGAAGGTCCGTATCAGTACGCGGAAGCAATTGAAGCAGATATTGCGATGATTTGGGAAGCAAAGGCGAACAGTGAAACCTGGGACGACCTGCAAGCGTATATTTCCGGCAGTTCGTTTAAAGCATTATCCAGGAAGAAGATGGAGTGTTCAGAGGAAATAAAGGATAAAGTAAAAAAACTTCGTGACAGTTACAAAAAACGCTGGAAAGACATGAAGGATGGCTGGTTCACGCGCAACCTTGCCAATCATATGGAAGATATGCATGAACTCGCTCCAGTCATCAAGCAATTAACAGAGGTTGTCAAAGAATTCAAAGAGCGTTTTGCACAACAAAAAAAAGAAAAAGCTATCGTTGATTTCTCTGACCTGGAGCACCATTGTTTAGCCTTATTAGTCGATAACGACTCAGGAAATGAAAATCCCTTGCCGTCCAATGTAGCCCGTCACTTCAAGCAAAAGTTCACGGAAGTGCTAGTTGATGAATATCAAGACACCAACTTGGTACAGGAGACAATTCTTGGGCTTATCAGTGACCGGGAAGGGAACGGGAATATGTTTATGGTCGGCGATGTGAAGCAAAGTATTTACAGGTTCCGGCACGCAGAACCATCATTATTTATTCATAAATATAAGCAGTTCCATGATCCGAACGACCCTGGTCAACGCATCGATCTATCAAGTAATTTCAGAAGCAGGGAACAGGTATTAATCGGGGCAAATTATTTGTTTAGGCAAATACTGGATGAAAGTCTCGGTGAAATCAATTATGACAGGGACGCTGAATTGATCTACGCAAATAAATCGTATGATTCTTTCCCATATGAATCACCTGAACCAGAACTGTTAATCATTGACAGGGAAACAGATGAAGAGACAGAAGCGGATACAGACGAAGAAAATTTTGCGGATCTGGAAAAGGCGCAATTAGAAGCGCGTGCATATGCAAGGAAGATTAGAGAATGGACGGGCCAGGACGGTGCTAGACCACTTCAGGTATTTGATAAATCTACTGGAACAGTGCGCAACTTTCAATACCGTGACGTTGTCATTTTGATGCGCTCCATGACCTGGACACCAACGATTGTTGATGAACTAAAGAAGCAGGGAATACCTGTATATGCGGAGCTTGCAACGGGATATTTTGAAGCTATTGAAATTAAGGTGATGTTGAGTTTATTAAAGGTTATTGATAATCCGAGACAGGATATTCCGCTCGCTTCTGTGCTGCATTCGCCAATTGTCGCGATGAATGAAGAGGAGCTCGCAAGTATTCGCCTGGCGGATAAAAGCCATGGTTATTATGATGCATTATTGGCATATAAGAAGCAGCATACAAATGATTTGGCGGAAAAGGCAACGAAATTTTTAAATCTGCTTGAGTCGTTTCGAATAGCATCAAGGCAAGGGGCATTGTCCGAATTGATTTGGTCAATTTACCGGGAGACTGGGTACTATGATTTCGTTGGTGGCATGCCAGGTGGAAGGCAGCGTCAGGCTAACCTGCGCGCCTTGTATGACCGGGCACGCGGTTACGAAACGACTTCCTTTAGAGGTCTATTCCGCTTCTTGCGTTTTATTGAACGAATGGAAGAACGGGGGGAAGATCTTGGTGCGGCTCGTGCACTTAGTGAGCAGGAGGATGTCATCCGAATCATGACCATTCATAAAAGTAAGGGCCTTGAGTTTCCTGTCGTCATCCTTGGTGGTGTGGATAAACAATTCAACATGCAGGATTTAAAACAACGTTATTTACTTCACAAGGATTTAGGGCTCGCCAGCAAATATATTGACCCGATAAAAAGGATAACCTATCCAACATTGCTGTATTATGCCTTTCAAAAAGAAAAGCAACGAGAATTATTGGCAGAGGAAATGCGTGTCCTTTACGTAGCACTGACCCGTGCCAAAGAAAAACTCGTGATGGTTGGTAATGTGGCTTCTTATGAGAAGAAGCAAAAGAAATGGGAAAAAGTACTGGATCATCCGGAATGGGTAATGCCTGAGCATTTCCGCATGGAGGCAAAATCATATCTCGATTGGGTAGGCCCTGCCTTGATACGTCATCAATCCAGTGAAGTTTTACGGGCAGAGGATGTAAATGAAGTCGTTAATAATGAAGTCAGAATGGATCCATCCAATTGGTCTATATCGATCATGCACGGTAGTGAATTAGCCAATCTGGAAGATGTCGTAAACAAAGAAGATATTAATTTAAAAGAAAACATCCAACAGTGGGAGGCGCTCGAGCTGAGAAATGCTGATTTAGATGCAGAAGTGGATGAAAAGTTATCGTACGAATATCCATATACGCAGGCGGCAGCATCCCGTGCGAAACAAACTGTAACTGAAATAAAGCGGCAGCGCGAGCTGAAAGATGAATACAGTTCGGATCAACTGGTACAAACATCAAGAGCGCCAATTGTAAAGCGTCCATTATTTATGCAAAAAAATAAGACCATTACACCAGCTGAAAAAGGAACAGCAATGCACACTGTCATGCAGCATATTCCACTGATGAAAACCTGGACAAAAGCAGAAGTGGAACGATTTGCTGAACGGTTAGTAGATAAGGAAATATTAACTGCAGACGAAGCAGAAATCATTGATGGGCGTGTCATTGAAGAATTTTTCAAAACAGAAATTGGTGCACTGATGCTAAATGCTTCAGAAGTTTCCCGTGAGGTCCCATTTAGTTTGGCATTATCAGCAAAAGAAGTATATGCCACCTGGACCAGTGATGTGGATGAACAGGTACTCGTTCAGGGTGTAATTGACTGTGTTATTCCAGTGGAAGACGGAGTGCTGATTGTTGACTATAAAACAGACGCCATTCAAAAAGAAGTTACGGATGAAGTAATGGAACAGCTGAAGGAACGGTATAGGACACAGATGGATCTTTATCGCCAGGCTATCGAACGGATTTGGAAGAAACCAGTGAAAAGCGTTTATCTGTATTACTTTTCTAAAGAGCTGTTGGTGGAAGTACCGAAATAAGCACAGTACCATCTAAAGGGATCTCAATGAGGTCCCTTTTTTATTCAATTATTGACGCCTTGTATGGCAAGGATTTTTACATATGAATAATAAAAAATTGTACTTGCACAATTAGGCGACTCTCCGCATTAATTGACTAGGAATGTATTTATGAATAGAGGTGTCTTGATGAGTAGCAATACCGATCCTTGCCCTGATTTATCAGGTCGTATTATCGTTCCAGGAGAGCCGGGTTACAATGATGGACGACTCGATTGGAACTATTTTGCCTCCAAGAATAAATTTCCTTATGTTATCGTCTATTGTCAAAATACGAACGATGTACAACATGCTGTAAGATGGGCCCGTTGTAACAATGTCCCTATTCGAATAAGAAGTGGCGGGCATAATCATGAGGCTTTCTCAACGGGAACAGGGGTCATAGTGATTGATGTTAGCGAAATGAAACAGCTTTCTATTGAAAAAGAAAAAGGGATTGCAACTGTTCAGGCTGGGGTAACGGGCTCAGAACTTTACCGAAGACTATATGATGAAGGCCTTACCCAAGTTGGAGGGACGTGTTCAGATGTGGGGATTTCCGGATTAGTCCTAAGCGGTGGTATGGGTCCGCTCTTACGAAGACACGGACTTACTTGTGATAGTCTGGTTATGTTTGAAATGGTAGATGCAAATGGAAATATCATCTATGCGACTAAGTACAACGAGTACAGTGATCTATTCTGGGCCACGTGCGGAGGCGGCGGAGGAAACTTTGGGATTGTAACCTCTGTCACATTAAGAGTCTACCCCGCGACTCCCGTGACTTGGTTCAATATCGGCTGGGACTGGAATCAACCAGTTGAACAGATAATTGATACATGGCAAAGATTCTTTTCAACAGCAGATAGGAGATGGTTTTCGCATTTGGATCTCTGGTCAAAAGCATTCCCGATGGAACACTTTAAAAAATATCCATTGAAAGTAATGGGGGTATTTTGGGGTACACCCGATGAAGCAAGACAGGAACTGGGCCCTTTAATAAACATTGGACACCCAGGAGATCAAACGATTGAATTAGTGAATTGGGACAGGGCCATTAAGTTTTTTGAGACTTCTAATGAAATATTTGTTACGGAAAAACCTACGTACAAGTCGTCAGGCGCATATGCCATGGAACTACTGACACCTGAAGCTATTTCAACCATACGTCGAACGTTAGAGAATACATCATCCCCGTTATTAAATGTTCTCATTTATTCCCTAGGTGGTGCACTTCAAGATAAAATACCGACTGAGACAGCATTTTATTATCGAAACGCTAAATTATTTATTCAATATTATAATCAATGGGTGGAAGAGAGTAGTGCGTCCGAACGGATACAGGAGCTGGAAGTTCTGCGTCAACGGATGCTTGCTTATACAACAGGTGATTATGTAGGAAATCCGGATACAAACATTCAAGATTATTTATTAGCGTACTATGGAGGCAATATAAATAGGTTGATCTATGTAAAGAGGAGGTACGATCCTGAAAATGTGTTCAATTTTCAGCAAAGCATACCATTACAATAGTTACACGTTAGATCAACAAAATTTGATCGTATACAGAAAAGAGGGATATGCATGAAACAAGAAAGGCGGACCTTGATTCAAGGTGGTACGATTATCACAATGAATCGGAATAGGGATGTATTGTATGATCAGGATATTCTTGTTGTAGGAAGGCGCATTGCTGCTATTGGTGACTTGCGAATGTATTACAATCAAGTGGATGAGGTTATAAATGCAAAAGGTAAGCATGTTATACCAGGCCTAATCCAAACCCATCTCCATCTTACCCAAACACTTCAGCGAAATCTTGTGGCAGACAAAACGTTAGAACAATGGCTGAATGTTACAATGGCGTTGGAAATTAATCATGATAGCGAATCAAATTATTGGTCGAGCATGTTAGGAATTTCGGAGCTATTACTAAACGGTACAACAGCCATTTATGATATGGAGACAACATATCATACGGATAGTTGTTTCTGGGCTATGGCACAGACAGGTATTCGGGGTTTTGCAGGCAAAGCGATGATTGATATGGAGCAGCCAAGTGTCGACGTACCAGCAGCTATGATCCAGCCCACTGATGTGGCCTTTGGAGAAAGTGTTGCTTTATTCAACAAGTGGGATGGACGTGATGACGGGAGAATTCGTTACTGCTTTGCGCCAAGGTATGCCCCTACTTGTACAAAGGAACTTTTAGAATTAACCGCAGATTTTTCCAGGAGGTACGGTGCCCATGTTCACACTCATTCCGCTGAAACGGAAGAAGAGGAACGTATCATTGTTGATCGCACTGGTATGAGGGAAGTTGAATATTATGATTCGATTGGATTAATTAATCCTAGAACTATCCTCGCACATTGTGTTCATTTAAATGATAAGGAAATTGAAATTATGGCTGAGCGTGGGTGCCATGTTTCTCATTGTCCTTCAGCAAACCTATATCTCGCCTCCGGAATCGCACCAATTCCAAAGATGATGGAAACTGGTGTCAATGTTAGCATTGGCCCAGATGGATCAGACAACAATAACCTCTCTAATCTTCATGAAATGCGCCTAGCCGCCTACATTCAAAAAGGGCTCCATCAGAACCCGGTCATTCCACCGAGGGCCGAGCAAGTTTTTGAAATGTCAACGCTTGGCGGTGCACGTGCGCTAGGTCTGGAAGATGAAATTGGCAGTATTGAAGCAGGAAAAAGAGCTGATATTGCAATTCTTGATTTACGAGAACCACATACTTGGCCAAATGAGCCACAGGTAAACTCGAAAGAAAACATTTATACTAGGATTGTCTATTCAGCAATAGCTTCAGATGTTGTGATGACCATGGTGGATGGCCGTGTACTAATGAAGGATCGGCAATTACTTACCATGAATTTGGATGAAGTTCTCTACAAATCAAATGAATCTATCATTCGTGTTTTGCATCGTACAGGTCTGAATTCAGCCCTGTAATGGAGGTCATTTAGCCGACAGGCATACTTTTTACAGGTGTTTGCTTGTCGGTTCTTCCTTTACCTTAAGCCAAGTTTTTTGTTTTTTTGTTAAATTATAGGTATCATTATAGGTAGATACTATTGGTAAAAAGTTGTCCAGGAGGGATACATAAACTTGCAGTTATCTATTGAGACCTTGATATTTCTATTTTCTACGATGTTAATCATTGGCGTTATTGCTACAAAATTTTCCACGCGTTTAGGGTTGCCCGCCCTTGTGTTATTCTTAATAGTCGGTATGGCTTTAAATGGGTACGTATTCTTCGAAAATGTTCATCTCACTCAACTTATTGGAATCCTAGCCTTGATCATCATTCTTTTCGAAGGTGGGACGCAAACAAAATGGAATCATGTCCGTCCTATTGTTGGTGCCTCAAGTATATTGGCAACCATCGGTGTTTTAATTACGACTGTCGTAACTGGTTGGGCTGCTATGTATATTCTTCATCTATCTTTATTGGAAGGCATGCTCTTTGGTGCTATTGTAGGCTCCACGGATGCGGCCGCCGTCTTTTCAGTTCTAGGCAACAAAAACATTAAAAAGAAGCTCACATCAACATTAGAGGTAGAATCCGGTTCTAATGACCCGATGGCAGTGTTTCTAACTGTCGCATTTATTGAAATGATACAAATGCCGGATAGTTCTATTTGGACTGCTGTAGGCGGCTTTTTCCTTCAAATGGGGCTTGGTCTGATTATAGGATTATTATTTGGAAAAATAACTGTTTTAATTATCAATCATATCAAACTGGATGCATCGGGATTATATCCTGTACTGGCCATGGGGTTTGCAATCTTCACGTATGCCTTAACGAGTGCGCTTGGCGGAAGTGGTTTACTCGCCGTGTATGTGATGGCTGTTTTTGTTGGTAATAGTGATCTTATGTACCGTTTTTCCATATTACGTTTTAACGAGGGCTTTGCCTGGATGATGCAAATTGTCATGTTTATTTTACTGGGACTTCTAGTGTTTCCTGAACAATTGCCTGGAGTGGTCTGGCAGGGTATCGTGCTGTCAATTATTTTAATGTTTATCGCTCGGCCAGTTGCAGTGTTTATTAGTATGGTGTTTATGAAATATAGTGTGAAGGAGAAACTATTTATTTCCTGGGCCGGTCTAAAAGGGGCGGTGCCGATTGTTCTGGCAACTTATCCAATTGTAGCAGGTGTGGAAAACAGCGGACTTATTTTCGATGTCGTATTTTTCGTTGTGCTAATCTCTGCATTAATCCAAGGAAGTACCCTATCCTGGCTTGCTACTAAATTTGGATTTACCGGCAAACAACATGTTGATGTAATGCCCAGTATGGAACTAATTACACTAGGAACAACAGATTCAGAAATTATGGAAGTAGCTATGACACCGCAGTCTCCAGCCGTTGGAACCAATTTGATAGATCTTGAGTTACCAAGTGAAACACTGATAATTGGTATTATCCGCGAGGGGAACGTCATAACACCCACAGGGGATTCAATCATAAATGACGATGATACCTTGTATGTGCTTGTTCACAAAAGAGACAGGGAGAAGGTTAAAGCAGTGCTTGTTGGTAACGCCAGTAAACCTTTTGAATAATTAATCCGAAACAGAAGAAAATAATAGCTAATCAAACCAAGATAACCAAAGATAAGGAGTGATTAGCGATGGGTGAGTACAGTCATTTTCGTTTCGGACAAAAAGCGCCGAATAATGGTGTTTATATGGAAATCGGTGAAACAGGCAGTATGGTAAAAGACCCCCAGAGAATTAAACTTAAGGCGGGGGAAAAGTTTCCGCAAAACACGAATTTTGACCGGGTGTGGACACTCGATAAAAATTAGAGGTTTATCAATAGGAGGCTGAGACAAAAATGATTCAGTAATGGAGAAATCCGAACTATGATTCCAAATTCTTTAATTAGAATTTGGATTAGTTCGGATATTTTCTTGGCTGTTTTTGTAAACCTTACTGAGAATTATCCATAAACTGCGACGTAACTATAAGAGTGTAAGTCCACCGCTACGGGCTTTCCGTGGGCTCGCGCTGAGCCTGCTAGGGTAGCAAAGATGAGGCCACTGAAAAAGGTAAAATGTAGTACAAAATAGGTGGATCTATCATCGCATCTTGAATATACTGCGCTTTCCGCAGCGGTCGCCGGACCATCAAACATGATTTTTAGTTATGTCCCAGCCCCCTTTTTCTTATGGGCAACAGATTCCTGCATGGAAAACAAGGCAGTACCCAGTGCTACAATGACTAATAAACCACCAACGGTTGCAGTGTGTTCAATTGAAATTCGTTCAATGACAACACCACCAATTAATGATCCAATCGCAATCCCAAGGTGCAGTGCCGAGTTGTTTAGACTTTGCTGAATGTCGGATGTTTCTGGAGAAGCTTCAATCAGAAAACTTTGCATGGCTGGTGATATTGCCCAGCTCATCATCCCCCAGACAATCATTACACCAAGAAATAATGGAAGGAAGAAGGTAGTATATGGAATAGCGAAAATTGCTAGTCCAAACGCAATGATAGCTGTTAGAATGGTGCGCTTTGTGCCCATCAGGTCTGCCAATGTGCCGCCAAATCCACCACCACTTACTGCTGCTATCCCGAAAATTAAATAGATAATACTTATCCAACTTCCCTCAATTCCCATTGTTTCTTTTACAAAGGGGGTTAAATAAGCGTACAAGGTTGTATGTCCAGCCAAAAATAAAAATGTGGTGCTCTGTGCAAAAAATATTTTCCGGTCCTTTAATGTTGCCAGTTGTTCACCAATGGGAATGGATGGCTTTGGTTCGACTCTATCCATATACAAATAGATAGCAATGATGGAAAGTACGGTTAAAAGGCTGATTAATATAAAAGGAGCGCGCCAGTTGAAGGCATTCCCCAGCATTAAGCCGATTGGGATACCTAATACGAGAGATGCACTAACTCCCATAGAGACAATGCCAATTGCCCGTCCGCGATATTTGGGATCAACAATACTTGGTGCCATCGTCAGACATAAGATGATTAATAGCGAACCACTTAATGCGGAAATAACACGCCCAGTGAATAATATGCTATAAGATGGGCTGAAAACTGTGATGATATTTCCCAGTAAGAATATGACAAGAGAGATTAATGTAAGCCTTTTACGTTCAATCTTAGCTGTAGCAATTAATAAAATTGGCGAAGCAATTGCAAAAATCAAGGAAAAGATTGTGATTAAGAAACCAGCTTGTCCAAGGCTGACATGCAAATCTTCTGCAATTAAATCCAATATCCCGCCGATAATCAATTCAACCATCCCAACAACAAATGAGATGATCATTAAAAAATAAACTCGTTTGTCCATAATGATTCATGCTTCCTTTCCACTAATACACCATTATAATGGTAATCGTGAATATCATCAAAAACAAGAGATAATTTTCTTTTGGAAATAGAAATTCTTTGAAATGCCTTTAATCCAATTAATAACAATCAACAAATGCTCGTCTTTTATTGCTGCTTACGTCATAACTATAAGGATGAGGTGAATAAAAGATGAAGCAATGGGTTTCCATATTAATTATAGCTGCCACCTATGTAGGTACGGTCGTCGGGGCTGGATTTGCAACAGGAAAGGAAATTGTCACATTTTTTAGTGTGAATGGTGCTTTTGGTGCGATTGGCATTGCAATAAGCGGATTCTTGTTTATTTTAGCAGGAACGAAAATCATGGTTATCTCCGCTAGAATTCAGGCTTATTCTTATCAGGATTTAAATACGTATTTATTTGGTAATAAGCTTGGCAAGGTCGTAAATAGCTTCATTTTTGTAATTGTTGTTTGCATCACTTCGGTCATGTTATCCGGTGCGGGTGCTGTATTTCATGAACAAATTGGTCTCCCTTTCCAACTGGGAGTTGTGGTAACCTTATTATTTTCCTATACAGTATTGTTAAAGGGTTTGAAAGGCATATACGCAATCAATTCCTATATTGTACCGTTGATGATTATCTTTAGTTTGTTTGTGGCGGGTTCGCTATTCGATCTATATCCACAGGAGTTTTTGAAGCATATGATTCCAGATCATTTTCCGGATTCTTTGTCATGGACGGTTTCTCCCCTAGCCTATGCTTCGTTTAATCTGATGACGGCACAGGTAGTACTAGTTCCGCTTGGTAAAGAAATTCGGGATGAACGCATTCTTAGGTGGGGGGGGTTTCTCGGTGGATTAGTCCTTTTTTTAATTTTACTAGGTGGTCATTTTTCACTGTCTGTCTTTCCGGAAACCTTTCCATACGAAATCCCAATGGCCGAGATTGTGAAAAGTTTTGGAACCTTTATTCATATCCTGTTTTTGTTTATTATCTATGGGGAGATCTTCAATTCAGTGGTGGGGAACGTTTTTGGGATTGCACGCCAGATCGAGACCGTTTTTAACTTTCGATATCATCATGGTGTTGTGCTTATTTTATTTGCAGTCTTTCTCATCAGTCAGGTGGGTTATGGAAGATTACTGTCAACATTGTACCCGTTGTTTGGGTATCTGGGTCTTGTGTTACTTATCTGTTTGCTCGCTAAAAAGTTGCCTGCAAGATAAAGGAAGATTGGCAGTGTTTATCGAATACTAGTTAATAGTAGATTCGGTATGGAGAGGGAGTTTATCAGATGCAGGCAGGGCCGATTAAAGAAAACAAACGATTGGTTTGGATAGATGCTGCAAGGGGATTTGCCATTTTTGGTATATTTATGGTCAATGTTGGTGCTTTTTCAGCGCCATATTTCATCCACGGCGGAGAAGCGGAAGCATGGACAGGAGCGCTTAACCATTTCGTACAGGGAATAATCGATGTCTTTTTTCAAGCAAGCTTTTATACATTGTTTTCCTTGCTGTTTGGTTTTGGATTTCAAATGATGATCGATCGTTTGAGAGAAAAGGGAAGTGCAGTGTATTCTGTATTATTTAGAAGAATGCTTATTCTAATAGGGTTTGGAATGATTCATGCATTTTTAATTTGGTATGGTGACATTTTATTGTCATATGGGATTATTGGGCTTGTTTTATTGCTGTTTATCAATGTGAAAAATAAAACATTGCTAGTTTGGGCTGTGTTCCTGATGGGAGTATGCGTTACATATTACACGATGTTTTTGTATGCGTATCGAGATTATCTTGGATTTGTAGACCACGGAGCAATTGAACAAGCCATTATTTCCTATCAAAGCAATAGTTTAGGCGATATATGGTCGCAAAACTATGTGGACTGGGTGTATGCCAATGGTGGGATTTCGTATATATTCCTGACTGGTACATTATTACCGTTATTTTTGGTAGGAATGTTTATCGCAAGAAAACGGTGGCTGCATGATTTAGACCGGTACGATAGGGTGTTGAAATGGGGATGGATGATTAGTTTAGTGTTGTTTCTTGTATTAAAGTTAGGTCCCTATGCTTATGGAAACCCAATCTGGTTTTCGTTTGCACAGGATAATATTGGAGGACCAGTGTCAGCGTTATTTTATATCTTTTCTATCGCACTGTTGGCTAGGTCAGGCACAGGAATGAAGGTAATCAAGCCGTTTGTTACTGTTGGCCGAATGTCACTGACTAACTACCTTACGCAATCGATCGTTATGTTCATTCTGTTTTATGGTGTCGGGTTTTCCTTATATGGGACAGTTAGTCCATTAGAAGGAGTTCTAGTCGTCGTGATTATTTATCTCGGGCAGATAGTTGCCAGCAGGTGGTGGTTTAGTCACTATCGCTTCGGCCCATTGGAGTGGGTGTGGCGGTGCCTCACTTACATGAAGCAACAACCTTTTCGAAAAAAGGAAATAGATAAGGAGAATCTTCATGAATAAAGGGTAAGTGGACCAAAATAAAAAATGTGAACCTCATTTAATTGTGAGGTTCACAGTCTTTAATCACTTTGCCTTTAAAACTTCTTTAATGTTACTTAGTGCCCAATCTAAATCCTCTTTTTTAATAACTAATGGTGGAGCAAAACGGATTACATTTTCATGTGTTTCCTTACAAAGCAATCCTCTTTCTTTTAAATCCACACAATACGAACGTGCAGCTTCTGTTAGTTCGACACCAACAAATAATCCTTTACCACGAACCTCTTTGATAACTGGATTATCGATTTTTCTTAGTTCCTCCATCATGTAATTACCAAGTTCGAGGGAACGGTCAGCTAACTGTTCTTCTTCCAAAACTTCAAGTGAAGCGACAGAGACTGCACAAGCAAGCGGATTACCACCAAATGTTGAACCGTGTGAACCCGGGTTGAATACACCAAGAATATCTTTGTTCGCTACGATACATGAAATTGGCATAACACCGCCGCCAAGCGCTTTACCCAAGATAAGGATGTCAGGTGTCACATCTTCCCAGTCACAGGCAAACATCTTACCGGTTCTGCCAAGTCCTGCTTGAATTTCATCGGCAATGTATAAGACATTATTTTCTTTACATACATCATAAGCTTCTTTTAAAAATCCTTCTGGCGGGATATTAATTCCAGCCTCACCCTGGATTGGTTCAAATAGGAATCCAGCTGTATTTTCATTAATCGCAGCTTTAAGTGCCTCGACATCACCATATGGAATTAATTTGATTCCAGGTAATAGTGGACCGAAGCCGCGCTGATTTTCGGGGTCTGATGATAGGGAAACGGCAGCCATCGTCCGTCCGTGAAAATTATCTTCACAGGCAATGATTTCTGCTTTATTTTCAGCAACACCTTTTACATCATATGCCCAGCGTCTTGCAGTTTTGATAGCCGTCTCAACTGCTTCAGCTCCAGTGTTCATAGGCAAAACAGCTTCTTTGTTCGTTAGCTTACAGACTTTTTCATACCATGGACCAAGCTGGTCATTATGAAAGGCGCGAGATGTTAATGTAACCGCATCCGCCTGCTTTTTTAATGCATCAATAATTTTTGGATGACGATGCCCTTGGTTAACTGCTGAATAGGCACTTAACATGTCCATGTAGCGGTTACCCTCAGGATCTTCTACCCAAACTCCTTCAGCTTTGGATATAACAACAGGAAGGGGATGATAGTTTTTTGCGCCGAATTCCTGCGTTTGATCAATAATTTCTTGACTAGAATGTGTCATAATATCCCTCCAATTAAAAAAATACAATACTTTTTCAGTATAACAGTTTTTTCTAATAATTGCCTCAGTTTATTGTTCAAAAAGATTTCATATGAATTTCCTTATTTTATCTGTTATATTATAGACAAGGAATTAGAAAGGATGAAAATACATGAGCACACATTTACATGTAACAGCATGGGCCCTTGCATTTATTCTGTTTATCATTGTTGTGTTATTGAATAAATCAGGTAAAGAAAAAGGCGCTAAGATTCTACATATGATATTACGACTAGATTATTTATTGATATTGTATTCAGGCGGATCATTACTGGCAAACTATTTTGGTGGCAGTCCAATGATGGGGGAAGCAATTTTCAAAGGACTGGCTGGACTTTGGGCAATCTTCTCTATGGAAATGATTGCGATTAAAATGCCGCGGAATGAACCAACAAAAAGTTTTTGGATTCAACTAATCATTGCTGTAATACTTACAATGGTTCTAGGATTTGGACGATTACCAGGTGGATTTGCATAATAGAGGGTGAGACCGCGTATCTGAGGATGCGCGGTTTTTCTTATGTGCTGGGATATTGCCGAATTCTGGATATAATGGCCGAACTTCAGATATATCGGCCAAATTCTGGAATAACAGCTAAACTAGAAATATAACAGCCAAATTCCGGATATAACAGCCAAACCCCGGATATATCGGCTAAATCAGAAATATAACGGCCAAACTCCAAATATAACAGCCAAAATAGAAATATCGGAGTCAAGTCCTGATATTAAAATAAAAAATCCGAATAAGGCAGCGGCCCTATTCGGATTCGTACTAGTACTATTATTTCGCCAGTGTATCTACCAGCGCATCAATTGTTTTTTCTGATGCAATTAATCCTTTGTTCGTCCAGAAGCTGGGATCGTTCATGATGTATACCTGATCGTTTTCCGCTGCTGGTATACTTTGCCACACGTCACTTTTTTCTAAGGTTTCAATGCCTTGTTCACCCTCAAGGGCCAGCAGAAAGACGTGGTCTGCTTTTAATTCAGAAAGCTTTTCCATTGAGATAGGGTTCCACGCTGCTTGTGATTTGCCCATGCTCTCAACAAATGGTGGGACGTTAATTCCTAGTTCGTCATAAACAACTGGGGCACTGTGGCGGTCTTTTTCAAATAAATAATATTTTCCGCCTTGAACCCAAATCATTGCAGCCGTTTCGTCGCCAATGGTCTTTGATAACTTCTTTTTTGCATCAGCGACCTTTTTATCATATGCCGCTAACACCTCATCTGCTTTGTCCTCTTTGCCAAGCATCTTGCCAAACACTTCAATTTGCTTTCTCCAGTCATTGCTAACATCTTCCGGCATCGCATAGGTTGCTGCCATCTTTTGATAGTCCTCATAGGAACCCTCATAGCTTGCAAGGTCACTGCCAAGTACAATTAAATCGGGGCTTTGTTCAAGAACCTGTTCCTGTGGAAGGTTCCATTCGATACGTGGAACATCTTTAAGTTGCGGTTCCAAATAGTCCTGAACCATTTTACCAATGGACCATTTTGCAACAGGTGTTACACCAAGTGCCAACAGAGCATCTTCATGGTAGGGAGCAATGATTCGCTCAACATCGGCCGGAATTGTAACTTCCCCTTTTTTACCTTCTACTGTTACTTCAGAGCCTTTTGTATCCTGATCTGTTGATTCGCCTGTCTCCTTTGAATCGTTGCCGCACGCGGTGACCACTAGTAATAAAAAGGCTAGGGAGCACACGACAAGTAACCGCTTATTTGAAAATAATCGCATATGTAATTCTCCTTTTCAAAAATACTATTCTAGTCTAAATGATAATCATTTTCAATTAAAAAGTCAATAATCCAAATGTGACAAAAATAGGTACAATCAAAATATTGCAGAGAAGCCTAATAACGTCTATACTTTTAATTGATAATGATTCTTAATCGAGCGTGAAGTTTATATAAACTGAAGTCAGGGGACTATCATGATTGCTGCAATTAATCATTCGCGATTTTTAAAAATAATAATAAATATAGCCGCCTTGATTGCCTTGGCCTTTGCCATAGGCATTTCGGTGGCGTACGGGGCAGTGGATATTAAGCTATCGACTGTCTGGCAAGCCGTTTTCGAATTTGATGCCAATTTAACAAACCACCAGGTTATTCAGGAATTGCGGTTGCCGCGAGCCTGTGGGGCAGCCTTGGTCGGTGCTTTCTTAGCTGTCTCCGGAGCAATCATGCAGGGGATGACACGAAACCCGCTGGCCTCACCATCCGTTATGGGTGTGACAAATGGTGCAGCATTTACACTTGTCATCATGCTCGCGTTTTTCCCCAATGTTTCAAATCTGGGTTTAACGCTTGCATCTTTCACAGGCGCTGGTATCGCTGTCGTTCTTGTATTTATGGTTGGTTCCTATTCATCAAATGGACTAACGCCTGCTAAACTTGCTTTAGCCGGTGTTGCAATAGGCACACTTTTAAGTTCGATCTCATCGATTATCTCGCTTCATTTTCATTTAGAAAAAGAAATGAGCTTTTGGTTTGCTGGTGGTTTAGCTGGAACGAATTGGACTTCGATTCAAATTCTGCTTATATCAGGTGGCATCGGCTTATTCATGGCGCTGATGATAGCTAGGTCGATAACAATACTTAGCCTGGGTGAAGATATCGCCTCAGGTCTCGGTCAAAATAATATTTTAATAAAGATTTTAGGCATTGTTTCTGTCTTAGTGCTGACTGGTGCGGCCGTATCGATTGCTGGAACAGTTGGTTTTATTGGGCTTATTATTCCGCATATTACGCGTTTTATTATGGGTACTGATTATCGGTGGATCATCCCGTCATCGGCTATCTTTGGTGCACTCTTGCTCGTACTCGCCGATGTTGTGGCACGATTAATTAATGCGCCATTTGAAACACCGGTGGGGGCCATCACGTCCTTAATTGGCGTACCATTCTTCCTTTATTTAGCCCGTGGCAGTGGGGGTGGTAAATAATGACACCAGAACAAGGGATAAAACGACGCAAATTTATTGGCGTCATCACTGTACTGATCGTTTTTATCATTGCTATGTTTTTTGTTAGCCTAAGTACTGGAGTTATTCAACTTTCGCCACTTGATGTATTGAAAACCATCATAGGCCAAGGAACAGACAAACAGGAGTTAATTTTGTTTGACTTCCGCTTGCCGGGTATTGTGCTTGCTTTGTTGATTGGTGCTGGCCTTGCTGTGTCCGGCGCTATTCTGCAGGGGGTTACGCAGAATGACCTTGCTGATCCGGGCATATTAGGAATAAATACTGGAGCGGGGCTTGCTGTTGTACTGTTTATCTTTTTCTTTCAGGATACATTTTCCATGACGAGTACAATTTCAGCTTTTGTTATGCCGCTGTTTGCACTTATTGGGGCAGTATTTGCTGCATTTCTCATATACTTTCTTGCATGGAAGGAAGGGGTCAATCCAATAAGGTTAATATTGGTTGGAATCGGCGTGAATGCCGGATTTAGTGCAGCATTGATTATTTTTCAGTTAAAAATGGATCCACAAGATTTTCGTCAGGCCACAGTATGGCTTGCGGGTGATATTTGGAGTGCAAATTGGAGTTTTGTGTTCGCACTGCTGCCATGGATCTTAATTTTAATTCCAATCGTGTTGCATAAAGCAACGAGTTTAAATGTTTTAAATCTTGGTGATGATGTTGCTGCTGGTTTAGGAACAAATGTTGAACGGGAACGCCGTTTGTTGCTCCTGCTTGCGGTTGCTTTAGCCGGCGCCTGCGTGGCTGCTGGTGGCGGCATTGCGTTCCTAGGCCTGGTTGTCCCACATATCGCCAGGCGAATTGTTGGACCAACACACCAGCGGATTATTCCGATATCAACGTTGATCGGCGCATTACTGTTAATGCTTTCCGATACGATTGGCAAGAATATATTGGCACCAACTGAAATTCCGGTTGGGATTGTTGTTGCCATTCTAAGTACACCGTATTTTATCTATTTATTAATGAAAACAAAGTAGGGAGCAGGGGGGAACACAAATGAGAAAAGACCTTGAGTTATATGATGTAACCATTATTGGTGGTGGCGCAGCAGGGCTATTTACCGCTTTCTATAGCGGCATGCGTGAAATGAAAACAAAAATAATCGAGTATTTACCATTCTTAGGTGGGAAAGTACCCTATTATTATCCTGATAAAGTGATTCGTGATATTGGTGGAATTCACGCGATTACCGGGGCAAAATTAACGGAACAACTGATTGAGCAGGGAAAAACATTCGATCCCACCATTGTGCTTGATACCCAGGCAACAGAAATGGAAAGACTGGATAACGGTAATTTTCTATTAACCGACCACAGAGGTGATCAGCATTATACAAAAACAATTATCATTGCCGCTGGTTTTGGACCATTACGCTCGGTTGAGCTTGATTTGCCAAATGCAGAAGATTATAAGAATCATAACCTGCACTATTATATTCGGGAGATGGAAACATTCAGGGATAAGAATGTCGTCATTTCCGGTGGCGGAAATTCGGCCATTGATTGGGCCAACGAGCTTGAACCGATTGCAAAGAGCGTAACCCTTTTATATCGACGTGATGAATTTTCCGGACATGAAAGCAATATTACTAAAATGAAAAATTCCTCTGTGACAATAGTAACGTCATCGGTAATTGAACAATTACATGGCGATGGGCATAGGCTTTCTTCCATCACCATTCATAACACTGAGTCAGGTGAACGTAAGGAATTAGCGTTAGATGACCTTGTTGTGAATCATGGATTCATTATCGATCTAGGTGTGATTGGAAATTGGGGACTTGAGATGAAGGACCAGACTATTCAGGTAGATGCTTCGATGCAAACAAATATTCCTGGAATTTATGTTGTGGGTGATCTTGCTAATTATCCAGCAAAATTACCACTAATCGCTGGGGCATTTTATGAGGGACCAACCGCTGTTAATAGCGCAAACCAGCATATTGTACCAGATGAGGAACTGGAAAAGTTGTATTCCACACATATGGATGCATTTATCCGGTAACTATGAATTATTTCTAACAATTTTTATATGTCCATTGACTATTTGTTAAAAAACGTAATAATGAACAGTGGTAAATAAACAGCTGGAGGACGTTCGTATGAAAAAGGCAATACTTACTTCTTTTTTAATCTTACTTTGCATGACAGCGGCAATTCCCGCCCAAGCAGAAGAAAAGCCGGTAAAAGAAGAAGTGATCTATTCCATCATGGTGGATCGTTATAATAATGGTGACCAAACCATTGATAGTCAGGTGGATTTGGAAGATCCAACTGCCTACCAGGGTGGAGATATTCAAGGAATAATAAATAAATTAGATGAAATCAAAGCAAATGGTTTTACCACCATTACACTATCGCCAATTATGGCCAACGCTAAAGGTGGTTTTCATGGTTATTGGATAGAAGATTTTTTCAAGGTGGATGAACAATTCGGGACATTAGACGATTTAAAAAAACTTGTCAGTGAAGCGCACGACCGCAATATAAAGGTAGTGCTTGAATTTGTAACAAATTATATCGCCAAAACAAATCCAATCGCTGATGATCCGACAAAGGCTGATTGGACAAAGCCGACAACGGTCCGTGATACACGTTGGCTGGACGATACAGTGACATTAAATCAGGCTGACCCAGAAGTGAGGGAAATGCTTTTTAAAGCTTCATCATTTTGGCTTGAGAAGGGCAATGTGGATGGTTTTAAGCTCCACGCAATTGATCAATCATCACCAGCATTTTTGACTGATTTAGTCAACCACATAAAATCGGTCAAGCCTGATGCTTACATACTTGGGGACGTATTGAATAACAATCAATTGGATAAGGAATATCTTGATTTAGGGATTCCGTTAATTGAACAGACAGCCTTACAGCAATCAATTGTCAACGTATTGACGAATGTTGGAACTCCCGTCAGCAATATATACGAAACATGGGAGAAATCGGGAAAACGTGAGGGGCTCGTCTATGTAGATAATGCCTACACCGATCGTTTTACCCGAAAGGTAGTTGAAGGGCATCTCAACCCGGAGACGACCTGGAAGCTTGCCCTTGCTTATTTGTATACAACACCAGGTACACCAATGATTTTTCAGGGAACCGAAATTCCAATGGACGGGGATACAACGGAAGAGATACTCAAAATGGTTCAATTTAATCAGGGAAACGATAAGATCAAAGACTTTCTTGAGAAAATTTCAGCGATCCGCACGCAGTTTCCGGTTCTATCGTACGGTGACTTCTCCCTGGTTGATTCCAATGGTGCTATGAGTGTCTTTAAGCGCACCTATCAGGACAAGACGATGTTTATTGCCTTTAATAATGATACCGAAACAAAGTCGGTGTCGGTAAAAGATGTACCTGAAGGCATGCAGCTAAGCGGGCTGCTTGGTGACAATATTGTTCGTAAAGACGATAACGGTGAATATAAACTTGCCTTAGACCGGGAAACGGTAGAAATTTATACCGTGGAAGAAAATAAGGGATTAAACTGGTTATTTATTGGAATGGTCGTTGGTATATTTGCTATATTTGTCATCGCCATTGTTATTTTAAGTAATAAACAGCGAAAAAGAGAGAGAAAGAGCCTGTAATATGGCTACTTTCTCTTTTTTTTAGTAATTCAAGCATTTTCAAAACAGCTAACAGCAAACTAAGCCAGCTTTAGAGTATATTTACTTTGTATCATTTAAAAAGAATAATGCGAGTGTTCCGGGGCCAGAGTGTGCGCCTATTACGGAACCGACCATTTCAATATGAATTGCTTTCGGATGAAATTCTTCCTTAACCAATTCAGCTAGCTTTTCAGCAGCAGCTAAATCATCCCCGTGGACGATGCCAATTGTTTGATCAGACAAATCTTTTCCGCGTTCCTTTGCAATTTCAACCATTCGTTTTAGTACCTTTTTTGATCCCCGCAGTTTTTCAAGCGGGATGAGTTTGCCATTATCAACATGTAAAATGGGTTTTATTTTTAATAATGTGCCAACAAAGGCAGCGGTTTTACTAACTCGTCCACCACGATATAAGTATTCAAGATCATCAACAGTAAAAATATGTTCCATGTGCTTGGCATGAAACTGGGCTGATTCCAGAATTTCCGTGATTGATGCACCATTTTGGGCAAGTTTGGCCGCCTGGAGGACAACTAGTCCTATACCAAGTGATGCACATTTAGAATCAACGATGTGCAGCTTGGCATCCGGGTATTCTTCTTTGACTTCCTGCTCAACAATTTTTGCTGTTTGATAGGTGCCTGAAAGTTCCGACGATAAGGCAAAGTAAATTAAAGGTTGATTTGCTTCAGCGTAAGATGTAAGAATAGCTTTAAAGGCTTGTGGTGAAATTTGAGATGTTTTAGGGCTTTTGCCGTCACGCATGGCATCATAGATCTTTTTGGGAGTAATGGTTTTACCATCCTGATATTCTTTTTCATCCAATTGAACGGTTAATGGTACCATTTCGATATCAAATTCGTTATAATATGATTTCGACAAATCACATGCTGAATCAGCAAGTATTTTTACGTTCATTTGATTCACCTTCATTCCTGTATTCTTCTATTTTTCAGTTTAAGGCTAGATGGAAGGATAGTCAAAGTATATTTTCTAAAAATTTCAGTATTAGACGAGGGAGGTTGCTATGTTTTTATTCGAAGCAAAACGTATATTAATTGTCATTTTCGGAGCATTATTAAATGCTATTTCCTTAAACTTTTTCCTAATTGGAGCAAATGTATACGCCAGTGGATTTACTGGTGCAGCACAGCTGATTTCAAGCGTGTTTAACGATTTCCTGGGAGTCGGCATTAGTACTGGTGTGCTTTTATTCATTCTTAATATTCCGGTTGCCATATTAGGCTGGTTTAAAGTGGGCAAGGGATTTACGATCTACAGTGCAATATCTGTTGCATTCACAACTTTATTTTTAACCGTGCTGCCAATTATCGAATTGTCACAGGACATTATCCTTAACGCTGTATTTGGCGGTGTAATCGGTGGTATTGGTGTTGGGATAACATTAAAGCTTGGTGCTTCTACAGGTGGTATGGATATCGTTGCGATGGTATTATCCCGAATGAAAGATAAGCCAATTGGAACTTATTTTCTCTTGTTAAATGCAATAATCATTGCAATGGCAGGGGTTTTGTATAGGCCGGAAAACGCACTATACACCATGCTGACACTATATGTAACAACGCGTGTGATTGATGCAATCCATACACGGCATGAGAAGATTACTGCTATGATTATTACCCACAAAGCCGATGAATTACAGCGTGCAATCCATAATAAAATGGTTCGTGGTATAACAATCATTCCAGCAAAAGGGGCTTACACAAAAGAAGATAAGAATATGATGTACCTCGTTATTACACGGTATGAATTATACGATTTAGAAAGAATTATCGGTGAAATCGATCCAAACGCATTTACTAATATTGTGCAAACAACAGGTATCTTTGGATTCTTCAGACGTGAATAATTAAAGTTTCAGGAAAGTGGTAGGACAAAAGTATTTTAGCCAAAGAGAAATCCGAACGATGATACAAAATTATTCCATTGAAATTTTGTATAAGTTCGGATATTTTTTTGGCTGTTTTTTATAAAATTTCCCATAAACTGCGACGTATGCGCTGGGTTGTTTTCCGCGGGCACGGCTTAAGCCTCCTTGCCGGTAGCCCACTGAAAAAGTTAATATAGTACAAATATGTGGATCAATCACTGCATCTTGAATATACTGCGCTTTCCGCGGGCGAGTGACGAGCCTCCTTGGACTGCCGTCCTGCGGGGTCTCGTCGATCTCTCACTTCCCGCAGGAGTCTCCGTATATTCAAGATGCTAGGTGATGATGAAAAGCTATATTTTTAATATCCGCCACTTTTTCAGTGGCCTCCCTTGCCGGGGCAAGGAGGCTCATTAGCTGCCCACGGAAAGTGTTTTTCCTCAGCGGCCGCCGGGGCGCCAAACATGATTTTTAGTTATGTCCCGATCGCCTCTTTTTTGAAATAAAAAAAGGACAGCCGGAATTCTGCTGTCCTGCATGGTAACTATGTAATTAATAGCCATGTTTTGCAAATACTTCTTGTACGCGAGGGGAAAGGTTTTCCCATTCTGCGTCGAACTGTTTGTTCACCGTGATAAAGTTTTGATAGCCAAAAACATTATCAACACCATCAAGTTTCATTAAATCATTTAATATTTCATGCTCACTCGTGTTCCCAGGCATTACCGAGATGCTGCTTTCGCCATCAAAAATTAATTTATCTGTTGTGAATTTCAATGCATTCGGATTCGGCGTTTCTTCTGCTCTAACTCCCATCATTCATTCCTCCTATAACTCATGTACTTACACCTATATTAGCATAAAAACCTCCACCCGGAAAAGGTGGAGGCACGTTTGCATTAATTTCCGAAATAATATAATCAATTAAAGAGAAATCGTACACAACCGTTTGGAGCGGATTGGATTGTCGGTCCTGGTGATTAGCTTAAATGGTTTTTAGTTTTAAGCTGCTGTTCCAATTGTTGTAACTGTTGTTTTTCTTCCGGTGAACAATCGGCATATGCGGATTGAACAGCATTTTTGGCTGCTTGTTTTTCTTGTTCACTGGCGTTGCCTTGCTTGTTGGTGAAGCTTGAGACAGCATTTTTGGCTTGTTGAAAAAGGTTATTTTCCATCTAAAACCCTCCTGATGTGTGGTTGTCCGTTTCCTCACGTTTTCGTTCTACATCACTGAACCGTGATCTATAAGGAAAACGCTCGGCATGTTGTTTGACGGAACTTGCACCTTGGTGAGTAAAACGCTTTGATTTGCTTTGTTTGCTCAAAGTAAATCCTCCCAACAAAAATAAGAAAAGTGAACGCTTGATGCGCTCACTACTAGTATGGACGGTATTCTTTTTTATATTGATGGAAAATAACAGGAATTTATGTTGTACTTGCCTGTAAATTTAAATACTCTTCAAGAAAAATGCCAACACCATCTTCCTGATTTGACCCGGTAACATGTTTGGCAACAGCTTTTAACTCATCAATTCCGTTTCCCATAGCTACACCAACACCTGCATAATCAATCATTTCCAGATCATTGTCCTCATCGCCAAAAGCAATGATTCGCTCTTTGGGAATATCAAAATAATGGGCAACCTTTTGCAGACCAACTGCCTTATTCATGCCTTTTTTAACTATTTCTATGATATTCCAGGGTGCACCCCATTTACGATGCTCGATTAATTCTGCATGATGATCATCTAAATGACTGCGTATTTCTTTGATATTTTCTTCTTTTGGGTGAATCAGCAAGGATGTTGGGTCTTCTGTTAATTCATTTTTAAGGCTGCCAATGGTAAATGGCGGGTCATTTTGGGTTGATTGAAAAATCCCGATAATATCCTCATTGTACTGATCAAGATAAACCTGATCTTTAACCTCGGCCAGAATGTTGTGCACGTTAAGATCATAACAGGTTTCAATGATTTTATGTGCGGTTCGGATCGGCATTGGGTTATGTAAGACATCCCATTTGTCGTCTGTTGGGTGATGGATTAGGGCGCCATTGAAATTTACCATCGGGGTATCGAGTCCAAGGTCGTGGTAGTAATTGATGCTAGCACGATGTGGCCTACCTGTTGCGATGACAACAATATGCCCGTTTTCTATTGCCTTGAGGATTGTTTGCTTTGTCCGCTCACTTATTTCTTTTTTATCTGTTAATAATGTGCCATCTAAATCAAGTGCTATTAAATGCCTTTTCTTTTCCATAAACTTCACCTCGTATTACATTAGTTTATAAGGGAAACCCTTTCATGTAAAGCATTTATTGTCTGATACTTGCAAAGTATGCGATAACAGGATTATGATGAAATAAATACATAAAATAAGGGGAATTATTCCATGATTGGTATCAGTAACAGAAAGTTTAATGATATTCCAGCATTAGTTATTGTAGAAGCAACTAAAGAAAATGATGCATTGCCAGTCGTGTTGTATCATCATGGTTTCACAAGTGCGAAAGAACATAATTTACCACTAGCCTATCTCCTTGCTGAAAAAGGATTCCGTGTCGTGCTGCCTGACAGTGAATATCATGGAGAACGTGAAATTGAGATATCAGCACTCAAAAAACAAATTTCATTTTGGGATATCGTCATGCAGAATGTCGACGAAACAAAAGTAATTTACGATGTCCTGCAAAAGGAGAAATTACTACTTGATGACCGCTTTGGTATTGCTGGCACAAGTATGGGTGGAATTACCACATCAGCTGCATTAACGCAGTTTCCATGGATAAAGGTGGCCTGCGTGCTGATGGGTTCTCCAAAAATCACCACCTATGCGAATACACTGGTTACCAGCTTTAAACGGATGGGGGATTTACCTGTATCAGAAGAAATGATTAATGAAATTTTTGAGGCATTAAAAAAATACGACTTGTCAGAGCAAATGGAAAAATTAAATAACCGGCCATTACTGTTTTGGCACGGGGAATCTGATTCCGTTGTGCCGTTTGATCATTCCTTTACCTTTTATGAAAAGGCGCGCGAGCTTTATCAGGATAAAGAAGATATAAAGTTTTTGAATCAACCGAACCAGGGTCATAAAGTTAGCCGTTATGCGATTTTAGAGACAGTGAAATGGTTCGATAAGTATTTGTAATACCCGGAGCTAATGATTTAAAATTTAATGCAAATATGTTTAAATAAGAGGTAGGACTAATGAGGGAGGTTTATGCCATGGAAGAAGCATTAAAAGACAATATGATTGGCGCACTTGAGAACGTAATCGACCCTGAGCTTGGGATTGACATTGTTAATCTTGGTTTAATATATAATGTTGATTTGGACGATGACGGTCTGTGTACTGTAACAATGACACTAACAGCAATGGGATGTCCACTTGCTGCACACATCGAGCAGGATGTTAAACATGCATTGTCCGACATTCCGGAAATAAAAGAAATTAATGTTGAAATTGTATGGAATCCACCATGGGGCAAAGACAAAATGTCCCGTTACGCAAAAATTGCCCTAGGAATTCCGGATTGATGCTTTATAATTGTACAGAGAAAAGCGCTGGTTCATGTTACATGGATCAGCTTTTTTCTTTAGTCTGGTGGTGATAACAGGTGGCGAATATCATTCAAATTGTTGGTTATAAAAATGCTTGGAAAACAACAGTTGTAAACCGGCTTGTGCATCATTTGGCCGATCAAAACATCAGGGTTGGAACGTTGAAGCATCATGGTCATGGCGGTGATATCGAATTACCGGCTGGAACAGACAGTATTTCTCATTTTGAATCTGGATCCCTTGTTAGTGGTGTGCAAGGCGAGTCGATAACGCAGCTGACATTGTGTAATCTTCCTTTTGAAAATTTAATTAACGTGTACTCCATGTTTCCAATTGACTTTTTATTGGTAGAGGGCTTTAAACAAGCAGATTATCCGAAAATTGTCTTATTGAGAAACCAGGAAGATCTATCGCTTTTGGATGAACTTTCAAATATAATAGCAGTAGCAACACAAGATGGATCTATTCGAACCGGTTATCCCACTTTTGATCTGATGAAAATAGATACATGCATCACGCAAATTGCTTCATACATAATAAACAATTGAAGGTGTTACAATGGATAAGCATTTCTGGATTACTGATCAGCGAATAGATATTAATGATTGTATAAGTAAAGTGACCCGGGCTGAAGCAGGTGCCGTCAATACGTTTATCGGTACAGTTCGCGAGTTTACCAAAGGGAAGCGGACATTGTATTTAGAATATCAGGCCTATGCCTCCATGGCTGAAAAAAAATTAACACAAATTGGCGAGGAAATTGCTGCTAAGTGGGAAAATACGGAAACAGCAATCGTTCACAGGGTGGGCAGACTTGAAATATCAGATGTAGCCGTAGTAATCGCGGTCTCAACCCCACACCGGAACGATGCCTTTGAAGCGAGCCGATATGCAATTGAACGTATCAAGGAAATCGTTCCAATCTGGAAAAAGGAACATTGGGAAGATGGCAGTCTTTGGATAGGGGATCAGAAAGAAAAGATTTCATACAAGAAGGGTGTCCCGGTGGAGGAGGATATGCGTAATGATTGATGTATTATTTTTTGCTGAACTGCAGGAAGCCGCAGGAAAGGCTAACATGACCATAGATGCTGCCGGCATTACAGTAAGCGACTTAAAAACAAATTATTTAAATGAACTGGCAATCGAAAATATAGATCAGGCAATGGTTGCCATCAATGAAGAGTACGCGGAAGAGGACAGTATCATTAAAAGTGGAGATGTGATTGCGTTTATCCCGCCAGTAAGCGGTGGGTGAAGAACAATATAGGGCAATATAGAGGCTGGGACTAACTAAAATGTTTCACATCTAGGCTTCTGCTCCCACAGGACAAGGAAAGCTACCCTGAATAGGCATCGCACGAAGAAAAAGTGCTTTCCTTTTTCGAGGAGTCTCCGTGTTTATAATCATGCCTTTCGCTTCGCTCAAGGCACAAAACGACATGAAATAAACCTTGCGCTCCGCATTAATTTGGCTATTCTAGAATTATAGAGCTATTTCGCACACTACAAATCACGTGGAGGTAAGTGGGTTATTCCGACAGCGGAGTGACCGCGTGTTTATATGTGTAGATTACCTTTTCAAGCACAAATAAGTGTGCCATCGAGCACGAAGACTTATCTTTGTATAAACAACAACTCGTTTATAGCTGGGTAATCAGTCCCTGCGATCTATCTCTATATATTCTAGAGAGGAGTGCTTTATATGGGTTTAAAAATCGTTTACCCCATTTGTTGTGGCATTGATGTCCACAAAAGATTTGTGGTTGCCTGTATTGCCTCAACAGATCATCAAGGAGTGACTTCCTACAAAAACCATCGCTTTTCCACCTATACCAATGGGTTGAGAAAGCTGTTACAGTGGCTTTTGGAAAACAATTGTCTAGATGTCTGTATGGAATCTACCGGGAAATACTGGATTCCCGTGTTCAATATCTTAGAGGATTCCTGCAACATCACTCTAGCACATCCCAAGTATGTGAAGGCAATCCGTGGCAAAAAGACAGATAAGAAAGACGCCAAATGGATTGCGGATTTGTTTAAACATGATCTGGTGGCAGGGAGTTTTATGCCTCCGGCTAGGATCAGGCAGCTCCGTGACTTGATGCGTTATCGTTCGAAACTAACCAATTTTACATCTAGTGAAAAGAATCGATTACAAAACAGTTTAACAGTTTCGAACATCCAACTTGGAAGTGCGGTGTCTGATACCTTTGGAAAAACCTCGATGAATATTATCGAAAAACTATTAGAAAATCCAACGGAAACGGATTTTGATATCGAACCACTAGTTTACGGGGCTCTTAGAAATAAGATTCCAGAACTAAAACTTGCCATGGATGGTTTTATTACACCGGAACAAGCGGGGAAAATAACAGTTATTAAACAACATTATGAGGACCTGCAGGAACGTAAAGCAGACCTTGAAAAACTGATTCTTTCCCTTGCCGAGCCCTACATGGAGGAAATCAATCTGCTTCTAACTGTTCCGTCCATCAAAAACATCTTTACCGCGATTGCCATCATCTCAGAAATAGGTGTCAATATGGACGTGTTCCCGACAGCGAAGCATTCTTGTTCCTGGGCAGGGCTAACACCAACGAATAACGAAAGTGCCGGCAAGAAAAAGTCAGTTAGGATTTCGAGAGCAGGGGTCTATATTAAACCCCTTTTGGTACAGTGTGCTACCTCTGTAGTCAAAAGTGAAAAACATCCCGAGATCCGGAACCGCTACTTAAGAATTAAAAAACGTCGCGGTCACAAACGTGCCATTATCGCCATAGCACGAATGTTGTTAACTGCAATATACCACATTTTAAAGAAAAAGGAATCCTATAATCCAGATTTATATCAAAAAGCTGATGTTCTTCCAGTAAGCCGTGAGATCACGGTCGAACAAGCTATTTTGTTAGCAAAATCACAAGGTTTTCGGATTATGGAGAAAGCTACTTAACCTCTATATCGCAACATCCAGTATTTGCCAAATCCTCATCCAAGCGATGGCTTATTAGTTATGCCCATTTATTCCAGGAACTGCTCAGTGACTTATTTCAGACTTTTCCTTCGCTAGGGTTGAGTGCTACCTATAATGCCATAACATCGATTTCTTCATTCTTTAATAATTGTAATTGCGAGTAGTAAGTCGATTAGGCATAGGTGAAACTCCGGAAACATAGAAGGGCACTGAAAAAGTGGTGGATTTTAACTTTTAACTTTTCACCTTCACTTAGCATCTTGAATATACGGAGACTCCTCGAAAAAGAAAAGCACTTTTTCTTCGTGCGATGCCTATTCGGAGGAGCTTTCCTTGTCCTGCGGGAAGTGAGAGATCGGCGAGACCCCGGAGGACGGCAGTTAATGAAGCCCGACTAAAACCGCCCTTTGCGGGCAACGTCGGCTACCCCTTGCCGGGGCAAGGAGGCTCGGCACTCGCCCGCGGAAAGCGCAGTATATTCAAGATGCGACGATAGATCCACATATTTGTATATTAACTATACCTTTTTCAGTGCCCTCAGCGTAAGCTCGAGGAGTTAGTTATGTCGCAGTTTATGGACAATTAGCAGTAAAGTTACAAAACTAAAAAATATCCGAACTACTCCAAATTCTAATTAAAGAATTATGGATCATCGTTCGGATTTCGCTCTGACTGAACCACTTTTGTCTCAGCCTCATCCATTGTTTTCTTGGTAACCCGTGAAAAATAAAAGGCATGCATAATTTTAATGATTGGGCGGGCAAGTAATTGAGCACTTCCGATAATGAATAAGATGGTGCCGCCCGTTTGAGTAGATTCAAATAAGAATAGTACACTGCCAATTAGAAACTCAAGTCCCAATGTAAAGTCATTCATCAAAGCCAAGAAACGATATTTTTTACTGAAAGAAACCTCGTATGTCCCCAATTGCACATCAAGGAATTTGTTTTCATCTTTAATACTAAACATTATGAAACCTCCATCAAGTATAACTACTAAGAATGATTCCCTTAAATGGCCTTAGGTTAAACTAAAGTGGAGGTTTGGTATACCGATTAAAGAAATAGAATAACGAGTATTCCTACAACAAAGCAGTAAAATGAAAAGTATTTCAAGTTACCGCGGGCCATGATATTCATGAACCACCTTAGCGAATAATAGGTGGCAATAATGGAAGCGGCAAAGGCTAATACATAAGGAATAGCCAGTGCATCAATATTGTCATCTCCGACAATATCGCCAAGTGACATAACAGTGATTCCAAGACTTACGGGTATGTAAAGCAGGAAAGAAAAACGGAGCGCAGTTTCCACTTTCATCCCGACAAGCATTGCTGCAACAATCGTGGCACCTGACCGGCTGATTCCAGGAATTAATGCAACTGCTTGGGCCAGACCGACGATAATCGCGTCTTTGACCTTCAAATCACCTTCACTTTTCCTTCCCCTTAAATTACGGATAATCCAAAGGGCTGCCCCTGTTATTAATAGCGTTATCCCAACAACTGCAACGGTGCTCAGCTTCGAACTAATATAGTCTTCAAATAAAAGCCCGAGGATTCCGGTAGGTATTGTTGCAATAATTAAATAGAGGATAAATTGAAAGTCCGCTTTATTCTCTGGATTCTTTGTAAGTAGATAGTTCAGTCCGTTTTGAATCAAACGGATGATGTCCTTCCAATATATTACAAGGACAGCAATTAATGACCCGAAGTTAACCAGTATTTCAAACGACAATCCTTCTATTTCAATTCCAAACAGCTTCTGCAAAATAACCAAATGGCCACTCGACGAAATCGGGATAGGTTCGGTAAAACCCTGAATAAGACCAAGGACAAGATATTTTATTAGCAGCCATAGTTCTGTTAAACCTTCCAAAATAAATACCTCCATTGCAAATGAAATTTCACGTCCTCCCTTTATCACGGAAAACAAACTAATTGAATAGTCTAGTTGGTGAGGAGGATGAATATGAATATGAAACACGATAAAAAACATATACAGGATTTATGCAAACAACATATGCATGCATACGTTCTTGCAGAAACAAATGATGGCAGAAAGATTGATGGTATAATAACTGGTCTGGACGATGAATACGTTTATATTGCTATACCAATTGATCAATCTGAGAATCAGCCATACCGCGGAAATGATGAACGTCAATTTGGTTATGGATACGGATATGGATATCCAGGACCATACTATCATGGTGGGTATGGGCGGCCAAGAAGAAGGTTTAACCGACTTGTCCTGCCACTCGCGGCCCTAACCGCACTAAGTATCTTACCATGGTATTAAACCAAAAGCGCAAGTGCCCGTTAATAAGCCCATAAAAAAACAAAACCCTTGCCAATTCCTTGTAGGCAAGGGTTTATGTAAGGTTGAATTATATAAAGCATCAATTACTTATGCTTTGTTCCCGTCTTTTAGAACTCCTTCAGCCAAAATGAATACGATTGCTGTAAGAATGATTCCAAGCACTAATGTATGCACAAAATTAAACTCTGTTCCGCCCATACTTGTCAGAATATAAGAAAGAACACTGCTAAGTAGTAAAGACCAAATAAATGTCCAGAAGAACCGCATAGATCACACCTCATTTTTTTCTGCATTTCTTCATATAGTTTACCAAATAGCTGTTGAAATGAAAAGTGTTTTAAAAATAAATATAAATAAAGGGCTGGTGTTCATGATAGTATGTGTAACCAATTGTTTACACTGGATTGGGTTTCACTTAGTTAACCGATTTATTGAAAATGATGTTCGGGTGGATGGGCTGTCAGAATTAACTACGGATAGGGAAGAACAATTATCTTTTATGCTTGGAAGGAATAGTTCATTCTCGCTCTATCATGATGAGGATGAATTAAAGGGAAACACGTACACCGATACGGTATTAATAGACGCAGTGATGCCAGGTGGGATACAGTCAGTAAAGACATATCGTGTAGGAGCCGAGAAAACCGAATCAGATTGTATCAACATTTCATTACCATTCGTATTCGGTGAATGGATGCCGATGGATGAACAAGGAATGTATGTTAATCAAGAGTATATACGTTTTGATGATACAAAATTTCAAACGCAAGCTATCTATGTTGGTGACTTTGTGGATTGTTTGATGCAATGGATGAAGATACCAGTTTTACCAAAGCAAATTTCACTAACCAGGGATAAAAACGTAAAGACGGGCAAAGAAACACTTGAAAAACAGTTGTATATTAGGGAAAATAGACCTATAGATGAAAAAGTTTCAGAAGTTATTAACCATTATAAAAAGCTAAAGAATTATCTGTAATGTCAGAGCTATCATTGCTTCAGCGTCATTGTATATATGGGTATAACTAGAATTAAAGGAAACCTTTGCGACGATCCTTGATGTAGAATGGAGTGCAGCCGCTTGAAAAAATTATACGTCATATTCCTAGCCACAGCATGCCTTCTTATCATAACAGTGTGTAATATGTATACGAAGACAGGTCAAATTCAAAACGTCGGCATGTTGGTAGAAGATTCGATTCATGATCAGGCATGGGGACATAAGGGTTATAAAGGCTTGCAATCCATCGAAAAAAAGTTTGATGTGCACGTATTTTATGAGGAGGGTGTTAAGACCCAGCAACAAGTAGCAGAAGTCGTAGATAAATTTGTTAACAATGGCGTTAATTTAATTTTTGGCCATAGCAATATTTATGGGAAATATTTTGTCAACATCGCGAAATCCTATCCAAATGTACAATTTGTTTATTTTAATGGCGGTTATCATGCAAAAAATGTTACCAGTTTGAATTTTAATTCTCATGCGATGGGTTTCTTTGGTGGTATGATAGCTGGAAAAATGACAGATTCCAATCAAGTTGGAATTATTGCCGCTTATGAATGGCAGCCTGAAATTGAAGGTTTTTATGAAGGGGCAAAATATCAGAATCCGGATGTGACCGTTCATATTGATTATGTCAAGGACTGGAGCGACGAGAATACTGCCTTAATTATGTATAAGAAAATGAAGGATATGGGTGTTGATGTTTTTTATCCGACGGGTGATTCGTACAGTAAAGAAGTTATTAAGCAGGCTAGTGAAGATGATTTATACGCGGTTGGCTACGTTACAGATCAGTCCAATATTGATGAGGAAACTGTATTAACAAGCACAGTGCAGCATGTTGATAGATTGTATACATTAGCTGCGGAAAAGTTTAATTCGGACAAGCTGAAGGGTGACATTCTTGTGTTTGACTTTCAGGACGATGCAATAACGCTCGGTCCGTTCAGTTCCGATATTCCAAAGGATTACGTGGAAAAAGTGGAAAATATGATAAAAGAGTACAAGAAAACAGCAATATTACCGAATGAATAAGAAACTGTTAGGAAGCTGTAACCTAATAGTATAAATTAAAGGTCCAGCGTATGCGTCCGCTTCTAAACGGGCGCTTATGCTTTTCTAATTTTTGCTTGCAAGTGGGGCATCGATGCATTAAAATTAGTACCAAGTCATAATAATTGATAACAAAACTTATTTAAGGGGATGGAAGGATGAATGTTGGATTATTAGGTACAGGTCATTATGTTCCAACCAAAGTCGTTACAAATAAAGATATGGAAAAGATAGTAGATACAAGTGATGAATGGATTAGAACACGAACAGGAATAGAAGAACGGCGGATAGCTGGAGACGATATCGACACGTCAGATATGGCCTTTTTTGCCGCCAAGCAGGCACTGGAAGAAGCGAATGTCTCAGCAGAGGAAATTGATCTTATCCTAGTTGCAACCGTAACTCCGGATACACCTTTTCCCTCAGTAGCAAACCGCTTGCAGAATCGCCTCGGATGTGGTTCAGTTGCATCAATGGATATTGGCGCTGCTTGCTCCGGATTCATGTACGGTATGGTTACAGCGAAGCAATTTATTGAAACAAAGGCATACAAAAAAGTGCTAGTTGTTGGAGTGGAAAAGCTATCGAAAATCACCAACTGGGAAGATCGGAATACATGTGTCCTGTTTGGTGATGGTGCTGGCGCCGCAGTGGTTGGAGAAGTCTCTGAAGGGAAGGGAATTCTATCATTTGAACTAGGATCTGACGGTTCTGGCGGGAAACATTTATACCAGGATGAAAACAATCAACTGATTATGAATGGCCGGGAAGTGTTCAAGTTTGCTGTAAGACAAATGCCGCAGTCATCGGTTAATGTGATTGAAAAAACCGGTTATAATAAAGAGGACGTCGATTATCTGATCCCGCATCAGGCAAATATTCGTATTATGAATGCTGCCCGTGAACGGTTAGGGATTTCAGAAGATAAAATGGCAACATCGGTAAAGAAATATGGTAATACATCTTCAGCTTCAATACCTATTGCATTATCAGAGGCAGTCAAAGATGGTAAAATAAAAGATAATGATTTAGTCGTAATGGTTGGATTTGGCGGAGGTTTAACCTGGGGTGCAATTGCCTTCCGTTACGGAAAATAGCAGGTACGTGTAAGAGGAGGAAATAAAATGGAAGCAAGAAGAGTAGTAATAACAGGATTAGGCGCAATAAGCCCTGTCGGCAAAGATGTTCCGAGCATGTGGAATAATATTGTTGAAGGGAATTCAGGGATTGATACAGTTACCCGGGTAAATAAAGACGATTTTCCAGCAACAGTAGCAGCAGAAATAAAGGACTTTGATCCATCATTATATATGGAAAAGAAAGATGCACGAAAAATGGACCGCTTTACACAATATGCCGTGGCAGCGTCAAAAATGGCAGTTGAGGATGCCAAACTTGATATCAATGATCAAATTGCCAATCGGGTTGGTGTCTGGATTGGTTCAGGTATTGGCGGCATGGACACCTATGAAGACCAGCATAATAAATTTTTATCGCGCGGCTATAAGCGGGTAAGTCCATTCTTTGTTCCAATGCTCATCCCGGATATGGCAGCGGGTCAGGTGTCCATTCAATTGGGTGCTAAAGGAATTAATTCCTGTACGGTAACAGCATGTGCGTCGGGTGCCAATTCCATAGGTGACGCTTTTAAAGTAATCCAGCGCGGCGGTGCGGATTACATGATCACGGGTGGAACAGAGGCCCCTATCACGAATATGGCATTTGCCGGATTTAGTTCCATGAAGGCATTGTCATACAACCCGGATCCAAAAACGGCTAGTCGTCCGTTTGATAAAAATCGCGATGGATTTGTTATGGGAGAAGGAGCTGGAATCCTAATCCTAGAATCACTGGAATCTGCCTTAGAGCGTGGAGCACATATCTATGGGGAAATTATTGGGTATGGCTCTACAGGAGATGCATACCATATTACAGCACCTGCGCAGGGCGGTGAAGGTGCGGCACGTGCTATGCAGCAGGCAATCAACGATGCCGGAATTGATGGCACAGAAGTTGATTATATTAATGCACACGGTACCAGTACAGATTTGAACGATAAGTTTGAAACCATGGCCATCAAAGAAGTATTTGGTGATCATGCCTATAAGGTTGCCATCTCATCCACCAAATCAATGACAGGACACTTACTAGGTGCTGCTGGTGGAATTGAGTCAGTGATTGCTGTTAAATCAATTACCGACAGTATTGTCCCACCAACAACGAACTATGAAACACCTGACGAGGAATGTGATTTGGATTATGTTCCAAATGAAGCAAGGAAGAAGGATGTTAATGTTGTGATGAGTAATTCACTTGGGTTTGGCGGTCACAACGCAGCACTAATTTTTAAGAAATATAATAAGTAAATGGAAGGTATGAAGCTAAATTGCTTTCATACCTCAGCTTGTAGAGAAACCCTTTGGTTTTTCTGCAAGCTTTTTTTGTGCACGGTCCGGCGAATACTAATCGCTTTACCCTTCCCTTTATTTCATACTAAGGCTGTCAAGGGAAAAAGGATTTCATCCAAAATAGAAATTTTATATTATCAGAACCAAAATGCCTATCTATGCTCGCAGGGAGAAATGCTGGAATGCGCCTGCCCTCCACCGGAAGCCGAATTGCTTTTATTCCTTTTTACGCGGACCATGTCTATCATTTGGAAGAATTACTCATTTTTCATAATAGTTTTGCATACATTATAGAAAAAATGGACAAGTTTAGGTGGGGGAAAATAATGATGTTCACGATCTTTTTATTTTTACTTGGGTTTGGACTAGCTGTCGCGGGTGGGGTTGTCCTGATTACATATATGAATTTTATACCAGCGGGGTTAGCTTGGGCCGATTTCTTTAGTTACATCGTTGTAAGACCCGAATGTTATTTCTTACCAATAGGCTTTATTTTAATAATAATTGCACTTTACCGCTACCCAAACTGATAGGAAAATTATAGGATTAATCGAATATTTTTCTAACATCCTGGTCATAATGTATCTTAAAAGGTGGCATACAAAGTGAGGGTTTACAATGTTATATTTACATGATGTTTGGGTTAACTGGTTTGAAGGAGAAGAGAATGGTTACAGTGTTTGCTACTTCCATGAATGGCGTAAAGAAGATGGAATTGAGCTATTGGACCAAGTACCGTTGCTATACATAAACAAGGACCTGTACCGGTACATTGAGAATAATATGCATGATCTTCCTAAAGCATTATTAGACATTATCTGTAAACGTGCATATATTCGCAAGGGACAGGAACGTATTGTATTGGATTATGCTTGTGTTGTAACTGACGGTACCGATATTATTGCCTTCGATACAATCGGTTATCAAATTCCTATTCGAAAAAGCAGATTAATTCCAAGACAGGAACAACAAGTTTTTGATATGATTTCCGGAATCAAACCGCAAAACTTCAAGCTTGATGAAAAAATGAAAGAAAAAGAATATCATATTTTATCCATGGAACCAGAATTGATTTATGGATTGACCCGAAGAGAACGTCAGTTGAAACAATTATTGATGATGGCACTAGACCAATTACGTACGACAAATAATCATGGAGAACTGCGCTATTGGCTGACAGAATGGGATCCGAAAAAATATCGGTATATTCGCTTCATGGACCCTGATAAAATCTGGCAGGTACTTTATGACGGTGTGCGTCAAGGCTGGAGCATGGAACATGAAAACCTATGCAGAAAGTTAATAAAGGGCCAGCCATTTCTCGAAAGACTATGGGAACTTGAGCAGGTGCAAGAAGGTAAACCATCTAAACAGAATTAGTTATTTTCTATCAGCTGATAGATTAGACGATAATAGTTACAAAATAAAAACGAGACAGCGGCGATCAATTTACCGCTGTCTCGTTTTTTAACAGTTTAACTCAGTCATGTCCAAATCCGGCACCCTGTAATAAATAGAGATACTGGCGAGTTTGCGCTTTTTTTATTTCTTTTTTACTCGGCCAAGTCCGACTGCTTTCTTCGCTTTGGCTAGATTTTTATTAGCAACTTTTGCTGCGCGTTCAGCCCCATTGTCCAGAATCTCATCTAACGTATCTGAATTGAGCAGCTCGTGATAGCGTTCCTGGATTGGCGCCAATACGTCGATAACTGCAGTAGCAACAGCCGCTTTAAAATCACCATATCCTTTACCTTCAAATTCTAATTCAATTTCCTTGATCGACATGTCGGTACAGCTGGCAAGGATCGTCATCAGATTTGAAATACCAGGTTTGTTTTCTTTATCGAATTTTACTACCCCTTCAGAGTCTGTGACAGCACTCTTAACCTTTTTCTCTATTTTTTTCGGATCATCGAGCATGGAAATAAATGACTTCTCGTTTTCATCCGATTTACTCATTTTTTTAGTCGGTTCCTGCAGCGACATAATTCGTGCACCAACCTCTGGCATACTGATATCAGGGATGGTAAATATATCATTAAACCGGTTGTTGAACCGTTGTGCCAGGTTTCTAGTAAGCTCAAGGTGCTGCTTTTGATCATCTCCAACAGGCACAAGATCGGTGTTGTAAAGTAAAATGTCCGCTGCCATTAACGGTGGATATGTCAGAAGTGCTGCTGATACAGCCTCCTTGCCTTGGGATTTGTCTTTAAATTGGGTCATTCTTTCTAACTCACCGGTGTAACTGATTGATTGTAAGATCCAACTTAGTTGCGTGTGTGCCGGGACTTCGGACTGAATAAATAATGTTGCTTTTTCGTGATCAATGCCAGCAGCAAGATATAATGCTGCAAGTGAGCGAATATTGTTGCGGAGCTTAAGCCGATCCTGTGGTACAGTGATTGCATGCTCATCCACAATACAGAAATAGCAATTATGGTCATTCTGCAGGTTTACAAAATGCTTCATTGCCCCAATATAATTACCAATCGTTAATGTTCCGCTTGGCTGTATGCCTGAAAAAATTGTTTTCATCCTGTTTTCCTCCATTAAAAGTAAAGTGTGAAAGGAATGTTCGAGCATTAAAAAAAGCCCACTAATTCCACTCGTAAGGGACGAATGAACCGCGGTGCCACCCTAATTATCCTGCAGTAGTTGCAAGATCACTTTATTAATACTTCTACAGCTCCAAAGCCCAATTCCAATTTACCTTGGCACTTGTTTTCACCTGCCACAAGTTCTCTATCAGTCCAGAGGGTAATTGTACTCTATCCTTATCATCGCAAATATTAGTTTAGTATCATTATATCCGATTTATGAAAAAGAATGCAAGTACGGGTGGAAGTCATCACTGTTACTAGATTAATTTTTATATGCAATTTTTACAAAAAAACAAAAAGAGCTAAGGGTGGTCTTGGAAAACTACCATGAAATATAGTTGTAACATTGCCTTAATCTTGGTGTAAATTTCAGATGGTACTATAGAATCAAAATGCTGGAACTTTTAATAGAAACAGGAAGCGGGGGAAAATGTTGACAAGAAAATTAACTGCACTTACCTTAGCCACTGCACTTATCTTGAGCTTATCCTTTGGTATTAATAGCTATGCAGAAACCAAACAAGACCTGGAAAACATTCAGGATCAACGCAAGGACGTTAAAGAAAACTTATCCGAAGCGGATGAACAAGTTGCTAATTTCATGTCCGAGATAGAAGAAATGAATAAAAAAATTGAACGTGTAACGCAATCATTAAACGAAAAGCAAAAGATGATTGGAAAAACGGAACAAACCATTTCAAAAACTATTGAAGAAATTAGAACGCTTCAAAATGAAATCAAGGAACTAGAGACGGATATTGAAAAACGTCAAGAACTATTAAAGAATCGAATTGCCTCCTATCAAAAAGCCGGTGGTTCGGTAAGTTATTTAGAGGTAATCTTTGGTTCGCAAAGTTTTGGTGATTTTATCAGCCGTGTTTCCATGGTGAACAAAATTACTGATTCTGATGCATCCTTATTAGAAAAGCTAGACAGTGATATACATAAAGTAGCCGAAAAGAAAAAGCTTGCATTAGAGAAGCTCGACGATTTAAACGCCATGAAAACAAAACAAGAAGAAACCTTAGCAGAAATTAATGAAGAAAAGCTGCAAAACGAAAAGCGTAAAGATTCACTAGAAAAGAAACAGCAGGAGTTTATTGCAGTAATAGATAAATTGAAAAGTGAAGACAAAGAGCTTGCTTCACTTGAAAGAGATGTAAAACAAAATATGGCAGAGGCAGCAAAGAAGGCTGAACAAGCTGAACAAGTGAAAGAACGTAAAAATAAAATGAAAGCTGCAGCTGAGAAAGAAACCGAAAGTAAGGGGAAGGCTGTATCTAAGGAAGAAAGTGAACATAAAGTAACGCCTGTTGCAAATAAAGAAGATGAAAATAAAACGGAAGCAGCTGCAAGAGAGGAAAAAGACGCAGAAACACCAAAGCCAGAAAAGAAACCACAGGACAATACAGACAAAAAATCATTTACCGTTACTGCAACAGCCTATACAATGGAGAGTGCTGGCGGATCTGGAGTAACGTACACTGGAATCAATCTTAGGGAAAATCCTAACGCTAAAGTAATTGCAGTTGACCCAAGCGTTATCCCAATAGGTTCTGTCGTTCATGTCGAAGGATATGGTTACGCGATAGCAGGCGATATTGGCAGTGCAATTAATGGTAACAAAATTGATGTGTATGTTCCGACCCGACAGGCAGCGTTGGAGTGGGGAGTACGCACTGTTAAAGTAACGATTCAGTAAAACCGAAGTATGCAGCTGATTATAAAAGTAAAGAGCGTTTAAATAAAAAAAGCAAGAGGCTGGGACAAAAGTGTTTTAGCCAGAGAGAAATCCGAACTATGATTCAATTCTTTGATTAGAATTTGAAGTAGTTCGGATTTTTTCTTGTCTGTTTTTGTAAACTTAAAGCTAAAAAGTATGCGCTAGATTGTTTTCCGCTTCGGACCGTTGCGCACCTTAGGGCACGGCTTCAGCCTCCTTGCCCCGGCAAGGGGTATGCCGACGTTGCCCGCAAAGGGCGGTTTTAGTCGGCCTTCATTATTTAACCACTCTGCGGGGTCTTCAGCTCGCGCTGTTCTAAGCAGGAGTCAACGGTCCGGAGCGTAAGACATCACGTAATAGTGGACTTACTATATAATACTGTTTTGTCTAATGACATATTAGCGGAGGAAAAACACGGAGACTCCTGTGGGAGCAGAAGCCTCGATGAGACCCCGGGAGAGCGTAAGGAAGGCACTGAAAAAGTGGTGGATTTGATAAATTTAGCTATTCACCTTAACTTAGCATCTTGAATATACGGAGACTCCTGCGGGAAGTGAGAGATCGACGAGACCCCGGAGGACGTCAGTCCGAGGAGACTCGTCACTCGCCCGCGGAAAGCGCAGTATATTCAAGATGCGATCAGAGATCCACCTATTTTGTACTACATTTACCTTTTTCAGTGGCCTCAGCGTAAGCTCGAGAAGGCTCATCAGCTGCCACTGAAAGCGCAGTGTTTTTCCGCAGCGGTGACAAGGCACCGAACATGATAGTAGTTTATGTCAACTGCTTATTAAGATCCGATTGTTGGAAAGAAACATTCTAAACTTCCTACCCCTTGATCGTTCGTTTTTTGAGTTGGACATTTTAGTTTTGTCCCAGCCCCTTTGCTTTTTCGCGGAAATGAATCCTAGTTGACAGCCTTTAATAATAGTTGAATAATTTAGAAAGCTATCTTGACATTTAGAAGTAAACACCTAAAATTATATTTAATTAAACATAGGGAATATGAAAAGGGATGCGACAGAAATTGCCTAATCGTTTTGATTATTTATCACGCAACCTAGCCATCTAATTGTTCATAACTATCATTTATATAGGGAGGAGATTAACAACATGGAACGATCATATTTACGTGAAGAACATGAAATTTTCCGCCGTTCATTACGAAAGTTTCTGGAAAAAGAAGCATATCCCTATTATGATCAATGGGAGCGTGAGCAGCAGGTTTCCAGATCTTTTTGGAAAAAGGCAGGGGAGCAGGGATATCTCTGTCCCTGGGCTGGTGAGAAATATGGAGCGTTCCGAGCTGATTTTGGCTATTCGGTTGTACTCAATGAGGAATTTGAACGGGTTGGCACAGGCATGGTTGGGTTTGGTCTCCATAATGATATTGTCATGCCGTATATTGCTTCCTATGGTACTGATTCACAGAAAACCGCTTGGCTTCCGGGCGCCATCACCGGTGATTTAATTTCCGCTATTGCCATGACAGAACCTGTAGCTGGATCAGACTTGGCAGCGATCAAGACGACTGCCAGCAAGGATGGTGACGACTACATCATAAACGGGGAAAAGACGTTTATTACGAACGGCTACACTGCCGATTTAGCTGTCGTTGTTTGTAAAACAGATCCACATGCGAATCCGGCGCACAAGGGGATCAGCCTTGTTGTTGTGGAAGCAGGCACCCAAGGATTTACAAAAAACAAAAAGCTTCACAAAGTTGGTCAGCATGCAAATGATACATGTGAATTAATTTTTGAGGATGTCCGGGTTCCTTCAAGCAATTTACTAGGTGAAGAGGGAAAAGGTTTTTATTATTTGATGGAGAAGCTGCAACAGGAACGGTTGATGGTTGCCATTCAAAGTATAGCAGCAGCTGAAATAATGCTGGGAGTAACGGTTGATTATGTCAAACAACGGAATGCTTTTGGACAGAGTATCAGCCAGTTTCAAAATACGCAGTTCAAACTTGCCGAAATGAAAACTGAAATTCAAATCGGCAGGACTTTTGTTGATAGGCTGATTGTTGACCATGTTGCAGGAAAGGAAATAGTGGATGAGGTTTCGATGGCCAAATGGTGGACGACTGACCTGGCAAAGAAAGTGGTGGGTGAATGTATGCAGTTGCATGGTGGGTATGGCTATATGGAAGAATATGAGATTGCGAGACGATATCGCGATGTGGCAGTCGCATCGATTTATGCAGGTTCGAATGAAATTATGAAAGTAATCATTGCGAAAAATATGGGCTTATAAGAAAGGAAGATAGTTATGCGTGAAGCTGTGATCGTTGAGGCGGTAAGGACGCCGGTTGGCAGACGGAACGGGGGGTTAAGCGGAATACGTGCCGAGGAATTGGCGGCAATGCCTTTACATGAAGTTTTAAATAGAGCGGGTGTTTCTTCGGAATTAGTGGAGGACGTCATTTTCGGTTGTGTATCGCAAGTGGGGGAACAGGCCTTTGATATTGCCAGGCAAGCCGCATTGATTGCCGGTTATCCAGTGGAAGTCCCTGGAACAACCATTGATCGACAGTGCGGGTCCAGTCAGCAGGCGGTTCATTTTGCTTCACAAGCGATTATTAGCGGAGACATGGATGTCGTGATTGCTGGCGGGATCGAGAATATGTCGCGTGTGCCAATGGGATCGAATATGCAAGGTGTAAAGCTTAACGAGGCATTGACGTCAAAGTACGAAATTATCAATCAGGGCTTATCCGCCGATCGAATTGCGGATAAATGGGGTTTCAGTCGTAAACAAATGGATGAATTTTCGTTGGAAAGTCACAGAAAGGCAGTTACGGCTCGCCAAGAAGGACGCTTCGCCAAAGAAATTATGCCTTTGGAGGCAACACTTCCAGATGGGACAAAAACAATTGTGAAAGATGATGAAGGTCCTAGAGATAATACTACGTTTGAAAAGCTTGGTGGACTTAAGGCGGCGTTTCGGGAAAATGGAAGCATAACAGCAGGCAATTCCAGTCAAATTAGTGATGGTGCAGTTGCGATCTTGTTGATGTCACGTGAAAAGGCAATAGAACTTGGGCTAAAGCCAAGATTTCGTGTGGTGGCACGCACCGTAGTTGGATCTGACCCGACACTGATGCTGACTGGACCAATTCCAGCAACAGAAAAAGTATTGCAAAAAGCCGGACTATCGATTGCGGATATTGATATTTTTGAAGTGAACGAGGCGTTTGCATCGGTACCACTTGCTTGGCTAAAGGAAACTGGTGCTGATCCGAAAAAAATGAATCCAAATGGTGGCGCGATTGCGCTGGGGCATCCCCTTGGTGCCAGTGGAGGACGTCTCATGACAACCATGCTGCATGAATTGGAACGAACTGGAGGACGTTATGGGCTGCAGACCATGTGCGAAGGCCACGGAATGGCAAATGCAACCATTGTGGAGCGGTTGGATTAAGACTGGAACAAAAGTATTTTAGCCAAAGGGAAATCCGAACGAATACAAAATTCCTCAGTTAGACTTTTGTATTCGTTCGGATGTTTTTTGGCTATTTTTTGTAAACTTCACCTCTGATTTTCTACAAACTGCGACATACGGACAGCGGAAAACATCATAGTAAGGTGTCCCTTTTTACCATGTTTTTTAAGAAGGAATTTTAAACTATATAAAAATATCCCTTTTTTCGACAGTAAATACGAAAATAACGTTCATTTTTTCAATTATCTCTTATATAATAGAATGAAAAAGAAAAGATTGGGAGATTGATATTTTATGGGGAAAACTCAATTCGGAATCATGTCTCTAATGGGAATTCTCCTGTTGGGTCTGGGCTTGCCGATGAATACATCTGCGAGCGATGAAAAGGAAGTACATATTGCACATAGTCACCAGAAATTGCAAACAAGTTTACAGCCAATTGATTTAAGTATACAAATGAAGCGGTTTACATATGATGCAGGACTTAATTTTGAATATCCCGAAGCAGTACGCGGGATTTATGTGACAGGACCATCTGCTGGTGGGAAAAGATTTGAAAAACTAACTGGACTAGTGGAGAATACGGAATTGAATTCGATGGTTATTGACATAAAAGATGGCAGCGGACATTTGATGTTCCAGCCAAAAGAAGGTTCCCCTTTTGCAGATATTGGGGTTAATTATATTGATGATCCACGTAAAATGCTTGAACAGCTAGAGAAAAAAGGGATTTATCCCATTGCAAGAATTGTTGTTTTTAAAGATGCAGACCTTGCCGAAAAGCACCCGGAATGGTCTTTTAAAGAAAATGGAAAGGTATGGACAAATGGAAAAGGGGACGCATTTGTTAGCCCATTTCAAAAGGAAGTTTGGAAACATAATGTGGAAATTGCCAAGATGGCCGCGGAACTAGGCTTTCAGGAAATTCAATTTGATTACGTCCGTTTCCCAGAAGGATTTGAAGACTATGATGAAGTTCTTGATTATAACTTAGGCGATTATACCGAGGCGGAGGACAATGTGCATCGCCGCGTCCAAGCTGTTACGGATTTTGTATCATATGCAAAGGAAGAGTTGGAAAGCTATGGTGTAAAAGTTGGTGTTGATATTTTTGGGTATGCGGCTACTATTCCCGCGGCACCCGGGATTGGACAGAACTTCTCGAAGATCTCTGAAAATGTTGATGTTATTTCTTCCATGATTTATCCAAGTCACTGGACATCTTATTTTGGAATTGAAAAACCGGATATGCACCCATATAAATTGGTTTCCGAGTATGCAAAGGTGGAAAATCAAGTATTAAGCAAGCTGAAGGATCCGCCAACATCACGACCATGGATTCAGGATTTTGAAGCCCCTTGGCTGTATAGCGGGGCAACAAAACAATATGGGAAAGCAGAAGTAGAAGCACAAATTAAAGCACTTAAAGAACATAATATAAATGAATTCCTTCTTTGGAATGCGGGAAATGAATACACAAACAATGTGGATTACACCCCTTTGGATAAATAAAAAAGCATACAACTGGACAAATTTTACTACTGGTCAACTGAGAAAAGATCCCAAATGGGGTCTTTTCTTCAATTTGAGTTTAAAAAGATGAATTTGGGGTAAACAAATAATAGTGTCTGTTAAGGGCGTCGATTTAACAAAACGCAAAATATTCGTTATACTATATAGTATACATCCAAGAAAAACACAAAAAATTTGATCGCTGGAATGCCTTTTGACAATAAATCTTAAAGGAGTAGATCTATGAATTGGTATGAAAAGCTAAACAAATATTTCCCTGTTGAGGAAATGAAATCAAAGGAACATATGGACATGCTTTTGGAAGAAAAAGGGGACGTTTATTACAAGGATGAAAGCCCTGATCATGTTTTAATGTTCGCTGAGTTTGACACATTTATATTTATTGACTATGTTTGGGTATCTACAGAAACCAGAGGCCAGGGCACTGGTCACAAGATAATGGAAAAACTAAAAGAAAAAGGGAAACCAATTATCTTGGAAGTAGAGCCCGTTGATTATGATGATACAGACACGGAAAAACGACTTCGCTTTTATCATAGAGAAGGATTCACCCACGCAAAATCCATTGGATATAATCGCCGTTCACTTGCTACAAATGAAGAGACTCCTATGGAAATATTATATTGGTCTCCAAATGACGATTCCGAAGATGTAATTTACGAAAAAATGAAGCATATGTACGATAATATTCATACGTATAAGGATGAAGAGATTTATGGTAAGGCGTATCAACCGGTAGAAGAAGTGTTAAGCTATGATGCTGATCGGGAATCCGAAGATATTTTACAAAATCTGCAGAAGCCTGAGAACGCATAATGAATTTGCAGCCTCCCTGTTTTTTCTGAGGCTGCTCCATTTCTTTCTTATACGTATCGGTAAAAGTATAAAAAAATCCAAGGTTTTCGCCATTAGTTCCTGGCTACAAGCCAAGGTTTTTTAATATTATTTCGGCTAAAAGGGTTTAATTGAAAATGATTACGGGTATGTTATATATAATTATCAACATTTCGTGAACAGCAATAAAAAAAACCTAATTTTTTCGCGAATACCCTACCTTTCGCTTGACAATTGTAGTATACTTATACATATAGGTTATTTAAACTTATTTTAATCTGATAAGTTTTACAAAGTTCATGAGATAACCAACATATTAGATTGAGGAGTGAAGTTTTTATGGTAACACTTTATACCTCACCAAGTTGTACTTCGTGCAGAAAAGCAAAAGCATGGTTAGAAGAACACGATATACCGTTCACAGAACGAAATATATTTTCCGAACCATTATCATTGGATGAAATCAAGGAAATTCTGCGGATGACAGAGGATGGGACCGATGAGATTATTTCAACGCGTTCCAAGGTTTTTCAAAAATTGGACGTTAATATAGACCAATTGCCTTTGAAAGATTTATTTCATTTGATCCAGAAAAATCCAGGGCTATTAAGACGACCAATTATATTGGACGAAAAGCGTCTACAAGTTGGTTACAATGAAGATGAAATAAGACGATTTTTACCTAGAACGGTACGTACATTTCAACTACGCGAGGCTCAACGAATGGTAAACTAACTTCCTAATTGAAGTTAGCGGGAAAATGATTTTTAAAAAACGCAGACCTATATTGAAGGTTCTGCGTTTTTGTTGTATCTTAGAGATAATAAAATAAAATTGGATGTCGTGACATATTCTCACGAACCCCATAAATTAGTATATTAAATTAGCTTTTTATAGGCATTTTAATTTTCAAAAGGTTCCGTTGTAGCATACAATGGAACTATAGAAAGCAATATAGCCATAAGAATGGTTAAACAAGCAGGAAATCGGGTATTTAAATAGTAAATACGTATCATTCTAAGTATTGATACGGGGTGAAGTTTAGTCTCCCACCTGTGACTATTTAATAGAAGGGAGAGAAATACCATGGAAATAGAACGTATTAATGATAATACCGTGAAGTTTTATATATCCTACGCTGATATCGAGGATCGTGGCTTTGAACGCGAGGAAATCTGGTACAACCGGGAGCGCAGTGAGCAATTATTCTGGCAAATGATGGACGAAGTACACTATAAAGAAGACTTTATTGTTGATGGACCACTTTGGATACAAGTTCAGGCATTGGATAAAGGCCTGGAAATTATTGTAACGAAGGCGCAGGTTTCCAAAGACGGTGAGAATATTGAGTTGTCCACTGAGAATGGAAAGACCATCGATTTATCCGTAGATGAAGATATTGAATATATGCTGGAAAGCAAATTTGGTAAATCAAGCAATAAAAACGCAGAAGATGAAGGCGGTATTTTGTCACTAGTCCTGCGATTTGATGATTTTGAAGATGTCATACAGCTGAGTCATTACTTCCAGGAAGATACGAACGCATTCCAAGACAGTCTGTTTTTCTTCAACAACAAGTACTATTTTTATCTGGAATTTATTGACGAATCATTGGATGGTGATGAACGAGAAGATGTCATTAGCAAGATATTTGAATTTGGCAAGGACACAGATGTAACCATTCATTATTTAGAAGAATATGGGAAAAAGGTATTCACTGATGATACTTTCGAACAAGTAAGAAACTATTTTCCTGCACAATTGTAAGGCATCCGAAAGCGGGTGCCTTTTTTGTTTTTTATTTTTAGCAGTAACCGCAGTTTATAGGTTTTTGCGTCAAAAAAATTTTTTAGAAAACAGCCTTTATTTAAAAGCAGGAATTTGGTGATTGCTGTCGAATTTATAGGGGTGGAGGTGACACCCATTCATGCTGCAAGCAAAATTAAAAAATGGTAAACTGATCACACTTGCGAGCCTACCTAAACAAGAAATTATAAAGGCAAAGCAAGATGAATTTTTTTGTCCAACTTGTGAGGAACCCGTGTTGGTAAAGGCGGGAATGACAATGATTCCGCATTTTGCCCACCGCCAAAGACTAGAGTGTGCGTCCAATGATTATGGCGAGGGGCCGTATCATGAACAAGGGAAGTTAGTATTGTATAACTGGCTGAGGATGCAGCAAGTCGATGTCAGACTTGAACCGTATATACAGGAAATCGGTCAGCGGCCGGATCTTTATGCAGAACTCAGGAACAGGAAAATCGCAATCGAATATCAGTGCGCAAGGATCCCGATTGAACTGTTAAGTCAGCGAAACGAAGGGTACAAAGGGATGGGAATAACCCCAATATGGATACTTGGAGCCAAGCATTTTCAGCGTATTCGCAAGTATCATTTCAAAATTGATCAATTTCTCCTTTCATTCATCCACAAGTTTTCGGCAGAATTCCCTTCAACCCTTTACTTCTTTTGTCCACAAACCCTTTACTTTATTATCGTTCAGCACATCCATGTACTATCTCCGCGTTATGCTATGGGATTATTCCGGTTTATTCCTATTCGCGATCTGAAATTTCCCAATATCTTTTTCCAACAGAACCGAAATGACACATGGTTGTACCACCAATGGAACCAGGAAAAGAAGGCTTTTCGTTTACGGCCAGCTAAAAATAAATATGGATCTGAACGAACTTGGCATCAATGGTTATATAAGAAAGGCGCGCATAAGGAAACATTGCCTTCTATTGTGTATTTACCGATTCAATCTCAATACCTCATGAAGACACCGCTATGGAACTGGCAAAGCAGGTTATGTCTTGAACTATTACTTCCCCTGCCAATTGGAGCCGTTTTTTCACTGGACCGATGTTACAGAATCCTTCATTATCAGCCACAGCATCATCTTTTCTCATTAATCAGGGGCATGGACAATCCGGTCCATAACTATCTCATGTTATTGAAAAAACTTGGGATCATCGAAGAACTCGATACGAATATTTTTCAAAAAGTCCAGGACATCCACCTTCATAAAAACATTGAAGCATCTCTAGAGGGAGATGCACGAATAATGAATCAACTTCTTCATTGTAGTACAATAGGATAGTGCATGATTACAGGGTAAATCAGCATACTAAGGAAGATATTAACTTAAGTTTAAGTCCTTATGTATCAGGTATAGAAGGATCCAAGGTCATCGCAGCAGTTTTCTTGCGACAGCTTAGATTATTTAAAGGAATTTAGGAAAATTTACCGAATAAGTATTGTAGTGGATTAAAAGGAGGACGTTCAATTGGCTAAAGGAACAAAGGAATTACCTAAAAGAAGTGAGTTACCAAAGGAATTAACTTGGGATTTAGAAGATATTTTTGCTACAGATGAGGAATGGGAGAAAGAATTAAATAGTTTAAAGCAGGACATTCCAAAGATTGAGGAATATGCCGGCAAACTGGCTGATTCGGCACAAACATTATATGATGTATTAAAGCTTCAGGATGACTTATCAGAGCGACTAGGTAAGCTTTTTACATATTCCCATATGCGTAATGATGAAGATACAACCAATTCATTTTATCAGGAGCTGAATGCAAAAGCGGAAAATGTATTAACCCTTGCATCAAGTTCCATGAGTTATATTGTGCCCGAAATCCTAACTATTGACGAAGCTAAGTTGAAGGAATTTCAAGCTGAAAAAGAAGAATTAGCATTATACAAGCAAACATTGGATGAAATTGCCCGCCAGCGTGCGCACGTGTTAAGCCAAAAAGAAGAAGCGCTGCTTGCTGAAGCATCGGAACCTATGGAAAATGCTTCCCAAACATTTGGTTTGTTAAACAACGCCGATCTGACTTTCCCGGCAATTACCAACGAGGACGGAGAAGAGGTAGACTTAACACACGGGCGTTATATTGGTTTTTTGGAATCAAAAGACCGCAGTGTTCGCGAAGCTGCTTTTAAAGCAATGTATGATACGTATGGCAGCTTTAAAAATACGTTCTCATCTACTTTAACCGGAACAATCAAAAAAGATAACTTCTATGCGAAGGTGCGGAACTATGATTCAGCTAGACACGCTGCACTTGATGGAGACAATATTCCGGAGCAAGTTTACGAAAATTTAGTAGAAGCGGTAAATGAAAAGATCCACCTATTGCATCGTTATACAGCATTACGTAAAAAAGTTCTTGAATTGGAAGAACTGCATATGTATGACATGTACACACCGCTTGTTCAGAATGTAGAGATGAAAATCCCATATGAAAAAGCTCAGGAATATGTGGTTGATGCACTGCAGCCGCTTGGTGAAGATTACGTTAACACGATCAAAGAAGGATACCAAAGCAGGTGGATTGATGTTGAAGAGAATAAAGGCAAGCGCAGTGGCGCCTACTCATCAGGAGCGTATGGAACCAATCCATATGTGCTGCTGAACTGGCAGGATAATGTCAATGATTTGTTTACACTCGCACATGAACTTGGTCATTCCCTGCACAGCTATTACACAAGAAAGTCACAGCCATTCCGTTATGGAAATTATTCCATTTTCGTGGCTGAAGTGGCGTCAACCTGTAATGAGGCACTATTGAACGAATATATGCTGAACCATTTAGAAGATGAGAAAGAGAAGCTATTCTTATTGAATCATTTTCTTGAAGGCTTCCGTGGTACTGTTTTCCGTCAGACCATGTTCGCTGAGTTTGAACATGATATTCACAAGCGGATGCAGGAAGGTGAAGCATTAACTGCAGAAAAACTTACTGAGATTTATTATGCATTAAATAAAAAGTATTTTGGTGATGAAGTTATATCCGATGAGGAGATTGGACTCGAATGGTCCCGTATCCCGCATTTTTACTACAATTATTATGTGTTCCAATATGCAACCGGATATTCCGCCGCAACTGCTTTGGCCAACCAAATCCTAACCGATGAAGATGGCTCAGCAGTTGAGCGCTATTTAAACTTTTTAAAAGCCGGAAGCAGTGATTTCCCAATTGAAGTGCTGAAAAAGGCTGGAGTTGACATGACTTCAAAACAGCCGATCCTTGAAGCACTGGATGTTTTTGAAGAAAAGTTAAATGAAATGGAAGAAATGTTGTTGAAGTAGGAAAAGTGAAGCTTCTGGGAGCTGGAACTGGACAAGAAAAGTGAAAGCGCCCGTTTAGAAGCGGACGCATAAGCAAGGGACCGAAGAACGCATGGGTTTGGCGTTCGTAGTGTCCAATGCTTATGACGGCAGCTTCTGGGAGCTGAAACTGGACATGGCCGCCCGTTACGTAAGCTTAATAAAGTCAAATTTTCTTCTACTTAAAACAAAAGGGAGGATGTTCCACTAGGGAACATCCTCTTTTACTTAGGAGGGGAACGTATATGGATGTGGGTGCTATATGTAGATGCAGCTTACCTTAGCCTGCGGAATGAACGGCGATGAGTAAAGGAAAAAATCGTTAGATAGATCGAAATAAACAGTAGTGGAAGTGTAATATAAAGCGGAATGAGCGTCATAAACGCCAAAAAATTTAATAAGAAAGCAAAGATTGTGAGAACCAGAAACAGGTATGGCATTAGATTATGCATGATCATAACCTCCAAAACTACTTTTTTACATTATATGAAGAAGGGTGTTGGAATAGAAGTTTGACATTTTTGTGAAAGGATGCACAAACATATTGCTAACCAGCTTTATAGTTGGTATAGTAATAGTGCGAGATAACAAGCAAACAAACCCCTTTGTTTGAACTTAACTTTCTCCCATCCCCTTTGTTTGATACAAAGAAAATAAAAGACCAAAAAGGATATACGCTGCCCCGTATATCCTTTTTATTTACACGTATAAAGTATAAAAAAATCTAAGGCTTTCGCCATTAGTTCTTGGCGACAAGCCAAGATTTTCTAAACAGGTGAAAAGCGTAAAATATCGGCCAATTCGGGCTAGTATCAGCCAATATAATAATATAACGGCCATTCTGGAATTTTAACGGCCAATCCTGGAATATAATCGCCGTTCTGGAAATATATTGGCCAAATTTATATTATATCGGCTATTCCGGGATTTTATCGGCTGTTATTAGAATATCGGCCAATCTGAAGATGAATTTGCCACTTCAAAAATAACGATCAAACAAAAAACGGCCGCCAACAGGCAACCGTTTTATATTTCAATCGTTTATATACTTCCAAAAGGATCCGTATTTTACAGGGATCTTTTTAACTATTTGCTTTAACTGCAGCTTCTTCATTTCTTTGTCTGTCTGTGCAAGTGTCCAGTCATATACAACCGATATTTCTTTATTGCCGACGATTCCGTAAAATGCCATGAATTTTTCTAATGATGGTCTTTCTGCAGGTTCAGGCTCTTGCTGAAGCATTTGTTTTAGAACCTTTACATAAATATCATATGGATAAAGTCCGGAAATTTTAATACCTTGTTCCTCGACTACCTGGTTAAAGAAGACAATGGTTGGTATATAATCGACTTCCATTTCCTTGGTCAGTTTAAGATCACATTGAAAAGCCTTTTTTGCTGAGGATGAATATAAATCGTTTTTGAATTCCTGTAAATCTACATTTGCTTGTTTGGCAACTTCAAATAGAACGTCTTCATCGGAAATATTCCGTTTTTGCAGAAATAGGCTTTCCTGAATTTTTCGTAAAAACAGTTTGCCTGCTTTTTTACCTTGTAATTCAGCGGCTTTGATTGCAAGTGAAGCAATCCATGGTGATGACACGGGATTATCGGTCCATATATCTCCGTCACAACTCATGCCAGTTCGTTTCGCTGTTCGATCCCAAATGTCCTTGAGTTTTCTTGGTTTATCGAATTTATCTTTGTTTAATGTATTTAAGTGTCCGCTAATTATAGGTCGTATGGTAAAAAAGCGTCCGTATTCAACCGAAAGCTTTTTAAGATAAGGCTCTAAAGACCAACACTCAGGGCAAAGAGGATCTACAAAAACATAAATTTCAATTGGTTTTTGTACAAAATCTGTTACATTAGATTTCGCCGATGTGTTTGATTGATTCGGGCCATCAAGTTCAGCGTTTTGCCAACTCACATCGATTCTCCTTTCTACTACTGGCTTCTTACTAGCAACTTTACTACTCGGGTGTGTTCATCATATGATTTGCAGTCATGCTAAGTTTCTCAAAAATTGCCGTGCGATAGGGTTCTTCGATTTCCGCTTCTATAAGTGCTTCACTCATACACGCAAGCCACGCATTTCTTCTTGTTGGCGTTATTTCAAATGGCAGGTGACGACGCCTGAGCATGGGGCTACCGCGCTCTTCTGAATAAATCATTGGCCCACCAAAAAATTGGGTCAGGAATAGGCGTTGTTTTCTAGCGGTTTCCGTTAAATCTTCAGGGAAAATTGGTATAAGATCGGGATGCATGGAAACGCGCCGATAGAAGGCTGTTACAAGTTTATCTATGGAATCGAAACCACCAATGGCTTCAAACATTGTGCCGGGTCTTGTCATTCACTTTCTCTCCTAACAGGTTTGTTTATATTGTAGCAACGTACGAATGCTTGAGCAAATCATCTGATTCAGTCAAGCGTCAATGATGTGAAAAATCGTTTAATTTTATTCGGTGTCTGTTTTTTGGTAACCGCATAATCATCAAGAATAGTGTGAAGCATATTTAGTCCATCGGTTCTGGAACCCGCCTCGATTTCCAGTTCATAATCAGAAATCCCATTATAGGTACTATAATCAAGTACCAATAGTGTTCCCTGGTGCTTTAATTCATGCCGTTCTGTTTGAAGGCTTCCATAATAAATCAGGTCATTTACTTTGATGCCTAAGTATTTAAGTTGATTGGAAACCTGTTCCTTCTCAATAGGCATACCGGTGATCCAGCTTTCTGCTTCAGCCGCTGTTAACGAATCATGTGACTCAAGCAGCCCATCAGGATGCGGTTCTTTTAAGGTTAAAACATATTTTTCGTTTTTCTCCCGGATTCGGAGTGCAGCACCTTTTGCTTTTAATGAAAAATCGCTTGTTTCAAAATAGTAATTGGTTTGACGGGTTCCGGTTTCGGGAAAAGGAAACGCGTGCAATAAACGGTTATATTCGTCTTTTGTTAGCAGATTTTTATATTCAATTTCAATTTCCTGTGTCATTGTTTACCTCCATAATTTTAGGTAGGATTACCATTGATTATCGCTAATCAGCGATGTTTTTGCAAAGATTATCCATTAAATTGTGTTATGATAAGATTTAAAGGACTTAAGTTAAAATTCCTAAGACTTTCGCCATTAGTTATTGGCGATAACCCAAGATTTTCTAATAATTATTGGCTGAAGCTAGGGTTTGATGATAAAGGTGGTACATACTATGAATTGGAAAGCATTACTCGCACCGTATTCACAGGTGGTTGAGGAATTAAAAGTAAAGCTTAAAGGAATGCGGTCGCAGTTTGAATATGAGTCAAGGCATTCCCCAATTGAATTTATTACTGGTCGGGTTAAGCCTGTTACAAGTATTTTAGATAAAGCAGAAACGAAGCATATCCCGCTTGAGCGGATTGAACAGGAGATGCAGGATATCGCCGGTGTGCGCGTCGTTTGTCAGTTTGTTGATGATATCTATAATATTGTTGACATGCTTCGCTCCAGGAATGACTTTGCCATAATTGAGGAGAAGGATTATATATCTGAAAAAAAGGACAGTGGATACCGGTCGTTCCACATTATTATTGAATACCCGGTTGAAACGATTCATGGGGAGAAAAAGTTAATTGCGGAAATTCAGATTCGAACGCTTGCTATGAACTTTTGGGCAACGAATGAGCACTCTCTTAATTATAAATATAAAGGCAGCATTCCAAGTGATATAAAGAACAGGTTGAAACGAGCTTCGGAAGCTGCGTTTAAGCTTGATGAGGAAATGTCAAAAATAAAAAATGAGGTACAGGAAGCACAGCGGATTTTTCATAGGAAGTAACTGGGTTCTGTATACACTAACCGAAATTCGTCTGAAAAAGGAGATGACTTTACATGAGATTTGCAATTGTATCAAAGGGCGACGATCGTTCAAACAATATAATGGCAACAATGAGGCAATATTTAACGGAGTTTGATTTAGAGTACGATAAAGAAAGTCCCGAGCTCGTCATCTCCGTGGGTGGGGATGGGACACTGCTTGAGGCATTCCACCGTTACATTCACCGTTTAAATGAGACGGCGTTTATTGGGGTACATACTGGCCATCTCGGTTTTTATGCAGATTGGGTCCCGGAAGAGGTTGAAAAGTTAATCATTGAAATAGCCAAAACACCGTTCCAGGTTGTGGAATATCCACTGCTTGAAGTAAATATAAGATCCAAATCCGGGCGCAGTGAAGACACATTTCTAGCTTTGAATGAAGCGACAATTAAAACGGCCGATGGTTCGGTTGTTTTTGACGTGGAAATAAAAGGCGAGCACTTTGAAACATTTCGTGGTGATGGATTATGTTTATCGACTCCTTCAGGCAGTACTGCATACAACAAAGCACTTGGCGGCGGTATTATCCATCCATCGCTGGAGGCATTCCAGTTGACTGAGATGGCGTCCATTAACAACCGGGTATTCCGTACAATTGGCTCGCCGTTAATTTTGCCAAAGCATCATACATGCCTATTAAAGCCGCTTGTGGATCGCAGTTTTTTAATCACAATTGATCATTTTACCGAGACCTATACAAATGTGAAATCCATTCAGTGCCGTGTCGCAAAGGAAAAAGTGCGTTTTGCCCGGTTCAGGCCATTCCCATTCTGGAACCGCGTGCGTGATTCATTTGTAGCTGATGATGAGAAATAACGATAGAGAAGGTGTGTGTTTGTGAACGTGAAATGGGTCATTACAACGGAACATGAGGGAATGTCCATCTATGATTATCTCCGTACTGTTCAGGATTTCTCACACCGGATCGTGAAGCGTGTAAAGGAGACAAAAGGTCTGCTGAAAGTGAATGGAAGATGCCAGATTGTCAGGTACGAATTAACAGCCGGTGATGTGCTTGAGGCAGCTTTTCCACCAGAAACGATAGGACCCGGGCTTGTACCTGAAGACATCCCGCTATCGATTGTGTACGAGGATGAAGCGGTACTGGTTATCGATAAACCTGCAGGAGTGGCAACAATCCCGTCATTTAATCATCGAAGCGGAACCATCGGAAATGCCGTACTTGGTTATTACCAGAAGCAGCAAATTCCATACACGATTCATGTCGTAACTAGACTGGACCGTGATACATCAGGACTTCTGCTGATTGCTAAGCATCAGTACAGTCATTCATTACTGGCTAAGGAGCAACAAGCGAATCAAGTAGACAGGACGTATTGTGCGGTGGTGGAAGGCGCTATTTCGCAGACAAAAGGGACCATTGATGCAGATATAGCTCGAAAAGAAGGTTCAATTATCGAGCGCGTGGTTGGGGAAAAAGGGAAACGAGCGGTCACACATTACCAGGTGGAGAAGCGGTCAAGCGCCTATACAATGGTTAAAATCAAGCTTGATACAGGGAGAACTCATCAAATTAGGGTTCATTTTTCTCATATAGGACACAGTCTGGCTGGTGATGATTTATATGGTGGTTCAACTGAGAACATTGATCATCAGGCTTTGCATTGCATGGAATTGCAATTTCGCCATCCATTTACCAAAAAGAGGATGCATTTTAATTCAGCTCCACCAAAGAAAATCGCCGGGCTTATGGAAAAGTCCTGAATTTCTCTGATAGGAAATGCTGCCGTGACTGAACAGAAACAGTTTCATTCTCAGGCATGCGAAAGGCGGTTAATTTATTCCCAAAAACGCAACCGGTATCAATGTTTAGGCTGTGGTTAACCTGTCGAGGCTCAAGAACAGGTGTGTGTCCATACACAATCCATGGATCCCCATGGTAATCCTGTGCAAAGTCCCCGCGAATTGGTGTGCCATCTGCGTTTGAGGCTCCGGTAATATCACCATACAAGACAAACGTTTTTACCTTTTTATCTGTACGGCCGATATAGGCTTCTTTGATACCGGCATGGGCAACAATCGCGTTTGCTTCCGGGAGCTGCAAATATAATGGTGCCGCTTCATATAAAGTCATAAACTGATGCCTTATTTTCTTTTGCTCCCGCTGCCCCAAGGAAAGATATTCATCTACGGTAGTTTCCAGACCATGATTAATCCGGACATTATTTCCCAAGAAATAGCGGTACAGCTTATTACAATGATTTCCCGGTACATAGCCTGCCACGCGGTGTTTTACCACCATATTGTAAACCAGCCTGATGACCGCAAGAGAATTTGGGCCGCGGTCTGTTATATCCCCGGCAAAAATCGGCTTGCGATTAGTAGGATGAACGAATATATCTTGCTTTTTTTGATAGCCGAGCAAATACAGAAGCTCCAATAATTCATCAAAACAGCCGTGTATGTCACCGATTACATCAATTTTCATTCTACTTTTTCCACCTTAATGGTATCTTGAATACCTAGTTATTTTCCTTTTAAAATCAATTGAAATGACACAATTTAAATATGGAAGGGCAAATTGATTTGTGGTAAGATTATTTAATGGCAGTAAACTTACAAAGCACTGCAAATTACGCAAAATAAACCGACAAATTTTGTCGTTGTTTTTTCTTTACACTTTAAGAAAGCATAAATCTTTATCGGTATAAAGTATAAAAAAATCTAAGGCTTTCGCCATTAGTTCTTGGCGACAAGCCAAGATTTTCTAAGGAAAGTAATTTTAAAGTATATATTCTAGTGTAAACATAATTTGAAAATAATACAGCATTTTTACGTTTGGAATTTTAATTTAGGGACATAGGTGATTTTTAATGGAAAAGGGAAACTCAGGGAGATTACAAGTTGATTTAATCTTTATTTTCCTGTTGTTCATGGGGACGAGTTTAGTTTCACTTTATAATATGCAAAATTTTTCTCCTGGGGACGAGGATTTTTTAGTTAAGCAGCTGGTTTGGTATGCGGTTGGTGCAGTACTGATTGCCTTGATCAGGGTGTTCGATCTCAATCAAATGTATATGATCAGCTTTTATGCTTATCTCTTTGGTGTATTCGTGCTGGCGATTTTGCTGGTAAGCCCAGAAGGTATTGCAAAAACGATATACGGTGCAAAAAGCTGGTTTACATTGCCAGGTTTTGGGACCTTGCAGCCTTCCGAATTTACTAAGATAACGACCATCATGTGCTTGGCATCAGCAATTTCCAGGCACAAGGAAAAGTATGTCAACAAAGATGTAAAGAGTGACTTTATACTTTTGTTTAAACTCATTGTAATCGTGGCGGTTCCAGTAGGTTTGATTATGCTGCAGCCTGACTTCGGTACCTCAATGGTATACCTGGTTATTTTCAGCTTTATGGTGCTGCTGTCAGGAATAAACTGGAAAATATTGTTCACGATTATTGCTTCACTTGCAATTATTGCGGGAGGATCCTTAGCTCTTATTGTTAAGTATCCCGATCAAGCTAAAGAGATTCTGCCGATAAAAGAATACCAAGTGGACAGGATTATGACCTGGTTTGGACCTGAGGAGGAAACAACAGCAGAAAGCTATCAAATAACCAAATCATTTTCTGCAATTGGTTCCGGCCAATTATTTGGTAAAGGATTGAACGAATTACAGGTTTTTATTCCAGAGGCGCAGACAGACTTTATCTTTTCCATTATTGGGGAGAGCTTTGGATTTGTTGGCAGCAGTTTTGTTATCTTTCTTTATTTCTTTCTGATCTATAAGCTCGTCAGTATTGGATTGAAAATATATGGAACAAGCCCATTTGGAGCCTATTTTTGTTTTGGTTACATGGCAATGATTGCCGTACACACCTTTCAGAATATAGGGATGACGATTGGTATTATGCCAATTACGGGGATTCCGCTTTTACTCATAAGTTATGGCGGCAGTTCCGTATTGGCAACATTAATTGGATTCGGAGTAATATACCGAGTCAGTGAGGAAATTACAAACAGTGAAGGATACATGTTTGGAAGGTAATGGGTAACCCTGTGGCTATTGTGAAGAGCACTGAAAAAGTGGTGGATTTTAAACTTTAGTTTTCCACCTTTACTTAGCATCTTGAATATACGGAGACTCCTGCGGGAAGTAAGAGATCGGCGAGACCCCGGAGGACGGCAGTCCGAGGAGACTCGACACTCGCCCGCGGAAAGCGAAGTATATTCAAGATGCGATGATGGATTCATTATTTTGTACCATACTTTACCTTTTTCAGTGGCCACGCTATGGGGTTATCTTTCACTTGTAACCTTCGTGAAAGGAAGTGTTCCCTATGGAAGAGACAGCCAAAAATGAACACCAATGGGGTATGCTGCTCGATCAATTAAAAAAAGAAGATATAAATGCATTCCGCACAGAGTACCTTGATATGCATCCATATGACCAAGCGCAATTTTTCCAGGAGCAAGGCCGAGACGAGCGGTTATTAATCTACGGTTACCTGTCACCTGAAGAAGTTGCAGAGATTATGGAGAATATTGAAATTGAAGATATCGAACCATTTTTCTCGGAAATGGATCCGCGGTTTGCTGCAATGGTTTTCGCAGATATGTCGACGGATGATGCGGTTGATATACTAAATGAATTAAGCAAAGACAAGGTTGCAAGCTTTCTGACGATTATGGAAAACGATGCTTCTGATGAAATTAAACAGCTGCTGCATTATGAGGAAAAAACAGCCGGAAGTATTATGACAACCGAGTTTATTTCTATTTTTAAAGAGCAAACGGTAAAAGCTACCATGGCTCAATTAAAAAAAGAGGGACCGGATGCGGAGACCATTTATTATTTGTACGTCGTTGACGAAGATAAGCGGCTGGTCGGGGTACTTTCTTTACGTGATTTAATCATATCGGAAGAGGATACCCTGATAGAGGAAATTTTGAGTGAAAAAGTTGTGTCCGTGTCTGTTGCCGAGGATCAGGAAGAAGTCGCAAAAATGATGCGTGATTATGACTTTTTAGCTGTACCAGTCGTTGATTTTCAGGATCATTTACTTGGAATTATTACAGTCGATGATATCTTGGATGTCATGGAAGAAGAGGCAAGTGATGATTACTCTAAATTCGCAGCAATCACTGATAATGAGCGGCCAAATGAGAATGCGCTTATTTCAGCAAAAAAACGATTGCCATGGTTAATCATTCTCTTGTTTCTTGGCATGTTAACAGCGAGCTTAATCGGTCGCTTTGAAAATACGCTTGATCAGGTGGCAATCTTGGCTATCTTTATCCCATTGATTGCGGGTATGGCCGGAAATACTGGAACCCAGGCATTGGCAGTTGCTGTTCGTGGTTTAGCCACTGGTGAATATGGGAAGCAGGGTAAATTCAAACTAATTTTGCGTGAAGCAGCAACAGGATTGATAACGGGAACAGTTTGTGGCATCGTCATTACATTGGTCATTTATTTATGGCAAGGCGATATTTTCCTAGGATTGCTTGTCGGAATCTCGATTATGGCTACACTCGTTGTTGCGACACTTGCAGGCTCGCTCGTGCCATTGATTATGGACCGGCTTAACATTGATCCAGCAGTAGCTTCAGGACCATTTATCACCACCATCAATGATATAATTTCTATTTTAATATACTTTGGTATGGCAACCGCGTTCATGGGATTCCTAATATGATGATAGAATAGAACTCATTGTAAAATAACAAAATAACATGGAAAAGCATACGAATAACACGAAGGAGACTGGGACATAACTAAATATTTGACTCGGGAATACAAACGATTACAGGGTAGGAAATTTAGAACGTTACTTTTTCAAGCGATAATAATTCGTAGTGGATATAAATTGCGACGACTAAAATTATGTTTGGCACCTCGATTGCCGCTGCTAAAAAACACTCGCTTTCATGGCCTCCTCGAGCTTACGCTGAGGGCACTGAAAAAGGTAACGTTAATACACAAATAGGTGGATCTATCATCGCATCTTGAATATACTGCGCGCACCTTAGGGCGAGTGACGAGCCTCCTTGCCCCGGCAAGGGGTAGCCGATGTTGACCGCAAAGGGCGGTTTTAGTCGGGCTTCATTAACTGCCGTCCTGCGGGGTCTCGCCAATCTCTCACTTCCCGCAGGACAAGGAAAGCTCCTCCGAAAGGCATCGCACGAAGAAAAAGTGCTTTTCTTTTTCGAGGAGTCTCCGTATATTCAAGATGCTAAGTAAAGGTGAAAAGCTATATTTTTAAAATCCACCACTTTTTCAGTGCCCTTAAACCCAATCCGCGGGGTCTTCAGCCTGTGCTGTTCTAAGCAGGGAGCCAACGGTCAGGAGCGCAAGACACCATCGTATTAGTGGATAAGTAGATATCGTTACCAAGTCCCGTCTTAGCGGAGGAAAAACACGGAGACTCCTGTGGGAGCAGAAGCCTAGATGAGACCCCGGAGAGCGAAAGCTCGAGGAGGCTCATCAGCTGCCCACGGAAAGCGCAGTGTTTTTCCGTAGCGGTCGCTAGGCCACAAACATGATTTTTAGTTATGTCGCAGTTTACAGAAAATTGACAGCATTTATATGTGGTTAAGTTTCAAATTATCAATGTAATTATGTTCTATTTTCTCTGCATTGTGTTCCTAAATGACCAATATAGGCAGAGGTCACGTTTATAAATAGCCATTCATATAATGTGGTGACTATGGCAAACGAAAGGAGACCAGCACGATGGCTAAAAAAAAGAAATATGCCAGATCACCACTCTTATATATACATCAACCGGATATTTCTAATCCAAAAGCTCCGATGCAGTCCAATTATTCTACCCCCAGGAACAAGAAGCAGGAGGAACCTGTTGCTCAGAAACCCCAAGCCAAAAACGTTCGGCCGCTGAATCGGGATATTTTCACAAAAAAGTCTGGTAAACAAAAGACGGATAAGAAAAGTGGAAAGCCACCTGAAAGAGCTGAATTAAAAGAAGAGGCAGAAGAGCAAGAACAAGCGAAACCTCAATCAAGTAAAAAGTTTACAGAAATGACAATACCGGAAAAAATTGATTATTTTATTTCAAAACCCAAGAATATGCCAATCATGAAGTGTGAAGTGAAAACAGAAGAACGAAATTATCGAGGTATTATTCTTTCTGTAGAAGATGAAGAAGATCAAATTTTAATGCGTGTTGGCAGACGAACTAGTACAACAAAAATTGCAATCGAATCAATCACCGACATCAGACTGATTGGATTTTAAAAAAAGCGTAAGTGCCCGCTTAGCGACTAGTGGACCGCGCCCACAGGGCGTACAGGTTCATTAGTCGCTTTTGTGCTGGAACTAAACATAATGAAAAGCACAGATGGGCGGGAAGATTACCCGCTCATCTGTGCTATTTTTTGGTGTTGTTAGCTAACTGATTAGTTAAATGCATTAATTGCAGGTAAGCAAGTTACAATGCAGAAGCAGTCTAAATTAGCTGTTATACAAATGCCGGTAGTGCGTAGGTTTTCAGTGTCTTGATCTGCAGGACACTCTGGATCGCAACAGTTACCGCGGCGATCCCACTCGCCTTCATTATCATGATCGTGATGATGGTGATGGTGATGATGTTCCTCTTCACTGCGCAATAATTCCAATGTTGCACAGCAATCGTCATCTACACGTTTAACCCTGAAGAAGAAACTTGATACTACATTACCCATATCATCAGGGTGCACACCAAAACCTTTAAATGGCTCGCAGTCCCCCTTACAATATAAAAGAACTGGAACTGTATCTAGACCATTTCCGTTATCGGTGTCTCCAAGTAAATCGCTAATAGAGCGTTCGCAGCTAGTATCACAGCAATTCTCAACTACATCGTTTTGTGCATCTGCAATTTCTTTTAATATATCGCACACACAGTTACCTGTTTCGAAATCTTTTCCACAACAACCCATAAATGAATACCCCTTCCTAAAATTTATTGACTTATTGTCTATACTAGAATATGTACAAAAGACCACATGGTGTGGGCGAGTATAAGAATTTATTTTTTAATTAAAAGTCGAACAGAAAAGGGCGAATGACTATGCCAAAGTGAAAAATTATACATAGGCTATTAACGATAAAGGTTATAAAGGGGTGAATTTCATGTCAGAAAACAAAAAGGTGTACCATGTAAAGGATTTAATTATAAAGGCGGATAATGTTTATGTTGAGCGTGACGACCATCATCGCCGTAATCCATTTTTTGGCGGGAAGCATGATCATAATGAAGCGGAGAACGAATATGACCACCACGATCATGAAGAAAAGAAACACGATCGTGATGAGGAAGATGAGGAAAAGGATAAAAGAAGGCACCGTCGACCTTTCTGGTTTTAATTGATCCGAGTCAATAATAGGCAGCTTACACAGCTGTCTTTTTACATGGTTACATGGCTGTTTTCCGAAAGATTGTTGTTTTCGCACGTTGCTGTTACTTCGCAATTTTTATCAACTGTGGCGATACTAATGCAACCTATGCGAAAAAAGCCTTTTACATATTGCGCGAGAAAAGTGAAGATTTGTGTTAGTAAAACAGGAAATGGGCAATACTTTAGCGAAAAGTATAGGTAAGGGAGTTGATTCAAATGAAATTTACACCATTAAATGAGACATGCTATTACTTTGATGCGGTCGTAAATATTGGCTATGTCCATCATGGAGATCAGGGCATGCTGATTGATGCTGGGATAGACGATTCAATTATGCGCAAGGTTCTTAAAGAATTAAAAGCAAATGAGCTGCCAATCACCCATTTGTTCATTACACATGCTCATGCGGATCATTACGGTGGTGCCCATTTTTTGCAAAAAAAACACGACATCACAACCATTGCGGGAAAATTTGAATCGGCTATTTTGCAGCACCCGACGATTGAACCTCTATATTTGTTCCAGGGAAATGATCCATTGCCGGAACTGCATAATAAATTTCTTGAGGGTAAACCGATTCAGGTGGACCGGGTCATTGGGGAAGGCGAACATACCATTGATGGCTTCACCTTTACGGCCCATTTATTACCGGGGCACAGCTATCATCAGCTAGCAATGCAAATCGACAATATCTTATTTGCAGGAGATAGCTACTTCAGCGAGGCGCAGCTTGAAAAGCATAAAATTCCGTATATCACTGATGCTGATTTAACGCTCGAAAGCTTACTGCGTCTGTTATCCATAGACTGCGATGGTGCCGTTCCGGGTCATGGTACTTTTGAAAAAGATTTTAACCAAACTGTTGAAAAAAATATTGCCTGCCATGAAGAAATAATGGGATGGCTTGTGAAATATATTACGAATGCAAAGGCAGGGGTGACACATGAGACAATGGTATCGGACATGTGTGCGCATTTTGCAGTTGAAAATTCCATGCTGTCATCCTGGTTATTGTATCGGACAGCTGTTACGGCATATGCAGTGGGATTAATTAAACGAGGGAAAATTGATCATTATATGGAAAGAAATATCTGGAAGTTTAGGAATATCCAAAGTCAGCCAAACTAGGGGGAAAAGGAGGGTATTAAATGAAGGAAAAGGATAAGTCAAAAAATAAAAGTAAAGAAGAACTGAACAATCGATCACTTAAAACTGGGAATAAAAAATTAAATGGGCCGAACCGCCCTTCAACATAAAAATAATACAGGCATGGATACGGAAAACGCTCCATGCCTGTATTTATGTTTAAAATTTTAGTTGTTTTGCTGATCTTCTATTTCATCCTTCAATTCTGACCGCAGGCTGTCAATGCTTTCCTCGCGGCGATGATTCTTTTGTTTAATTTGCTGCTTTTGCTCTTCACTTATTTCATCAGCGTGCGCATTCACATAGTCTTGAGCTTCATCCATACTTTGTTCCGTATTACTGATATTATTTTTAATTCTTTCAGGGTTATTTGAACGATCGTCTGGTTTTGGCATGATTTGTTCCTCCTTTGTATTTTGGGGTTAGTATGTCACGTTATGTGCTGTGGTATGTATTCTTAGTGTGGGTATGGAAAAGCATCTATTATAGATAGTGAGGAAATACAAACACTGAATCTGACAGAAAAGTAAAATAATAAAAATACTTGGTAGCGGCTGCTCTTTTTTCAGCCGTTATTTTTATGGGTTTAGCATAGGGTTCGAGTTGAAATAGTAAGACTATTTCTAGAATTGGTGGTACCATGGATAACAGAAGTGATAGTAGAGGGGGAGTGATGGTGCCAGCGAAAAATGGAGAACAGGTTTCCATCCGTAAAGCTGAACTAGCGGATGCCCAGGTAGTTTTGAATATTCAGTGGCAAACTATTTTGGAAAACGATTATTTGATCACAGTTCCAGAAGAATTTAATCAGACAATCCCGCAGCAGAGGGACTGGATTCAGAAATTATTGGATAACAAAAGAGAAACAATGATGGTTGCTGAAGTAGACAGTATCGTTGTAGGCTGGATTGTTTTTCAAACGCGTAATCCTAAACGATTAGCCCATGCTGGTACGTTTGGAATGATGATTGCTCAGGAATACAGAGGAATAGGTATTGGCAAAATGCTGATCAACGCATTATTGGATTGGGCCGAAAAAAATCCTTTAATTGAAAAGGTGAGTTTATGGGTTATCTCAACCAATCAACGGGCAATAGCATTATACGAAAGTTTTGGCTTCAAAGAAGAGGGCAGGAAAGTGCGTGAAATTAAACTAGATAAAACTAAATATGCTGATGTCATTCTGATGTATCGGTTTGTTTAAGCAGTTGTAATCCTTAAAGCAGAAAAATAAAGAGGAGTTGGAGAAAACAATATGATTGAAGTGAAAAGGGCTTCCTCTGAACATGTTGACGGGATAAGGTTATTAAAGAAGATGTTGAATTGACGCTAGATCAACTTTTACCTGAGGAAAACGATGTTTATGTGATTGCTAAATCAATTGGAACGGTGGCACTAGCTAGTGAACTGGCCAACCGAAATAAATTAAGAAATGCTAAAGCGATATGGTTGACCCCTTTACTACAGAATGATTATATATTTGACCATCTCATTAATCGTAACCTTCAAGAAGGTCTGATTATTATGGGTGATAATGACCGGTGCTATTTGGAGGAACGTTTCGATCAGTTGGCCGGGAAGGATAAAATGAAACCTATTTTAATTAAAGGAACTGATCATGCATTAGAACATGAAGATGGAATGTATAAGTCAATTGATTGCCTAAAAGAAATACTGAATGAAATCGATAAATTCACTACCGAATGATGAAAGAAGGGAAAGCATGAAAGTCGAGTATAAAACAGCTAAGGGAGTAAGCAGGTTAAATGAGGATTCATTAATTATCAATAAAGACGAGTTAGTTTATGGTGTCGCGGATGGTGTGTCCTCCTTGGTTCCATTTACAAGCAGGAAAAACCTGACAGGTGGTTACATTGCATCGAATGAGGTTAAGCAGCATTTTGAATCCAATAAAAAGCATGGCGATCTTTTTAGTGGAGTATCAAGGGTTAATCAAAGGATTCAGGATGAAATGAAGAAATACGATATTGATATTTCAAAAAAGGAAACGTTATGGGGTACGGCTCTGGCACTTCTAAAGATTACGGATACAAGCATCGAATACATACAAACTGGTGATTGCATGCTCATTGCTGTTTATAACAATGATGAGACTCGTGTACTGACAAGGCTGCAGGTGGAACATTTGGAAAGTTCGGCCATCCAAAAATGGAAAGAAGGTATCGAGCAAGGGGTTAAATCCAAAAGTGAGTTAACGAAGCGGGTCAAGGATATTTTAATTTCCAACCGGCATAAAAGTAATACGGAAGACGGGTATGGCGTTTTAAACGGAGAACAAAATGCGATGGATTACGTGGAGATAGGTTCTATTAATAAGATTGGAATAAAACAACTAATCCTGATGACGGATGGGATGTTTTATCCTGAGGAAGTTGTTCCAGGAGGCATGGATTACTGGAAATTTATCACTTCCACATTGAACACAAAGGGATTGGATCAGTATGTGAATGATTTAGTAAATATCGAAGAGTCCGATCCTGAATGTATCGCTTATCCAAGATTTAAAAAATCCGATGATAAAGCAGCAATTATCATTACCTTTTAGGGGGAAATCCATGGAATACAAAGGTTCAATGGCTTACGATAATGATGCATTTTTTGAAAACTATCTAACAAGGAGGAATCGTGAGACAAGCCCAAATAATAGCATTGAAAAGCCCGCCTTACTTGAGCTTATTGGTGACGTAACGGACAAGCGGGTGCTGGATCTGGGATGTGGCGATGGCAAATTCGGCTATGAACTTATTGACCAGGGGTGCAGCGTGTATGATGGAGTTGAAGGATCGACGAATATGGTTGGTAAGGCTAGGGAAACTTTGGCTGGGACTTGCGGTAATGTTTATCATTCCACGATGGAAAAGTGGGATTATCCAACTGAAAGGTACGACCTGGTCATTTCCCGTTTAGCACTGCATTATATCGAGGAGTTGCTTCCTATTTTCAAAAAGGTATACGATTCACTCCAATGTGATGGCAGTTTTGTTTTCAGTGTTCAGCATCCTGTTCTGACATCGTCGATAAAGAGCGCGGTAAATTCGGGTAAAAAGACAGATTGGATTGTGGATGATTATTTTGCAACTGGCAAACGAGTGGAACCTTGGATTGATCAGCAGGTGGTTAAATATCACCGGACCATTGAAGAATATTTCAGGTTATTGGTTCAAGCTGGCTTTACGATTGAATACATCAGTGAGTGCACACCAAGAAGCGAACTCTTTGATAGTAAAGAGGAATACCAGAGGAGGAAGCGGATTCCGCTGTTTTTAGTGTTTTCTTGTAATCTGTGATGTATAAAGTTTAAGGCTGTCGTCATAAGTTCTGTTTGAAGACTAGCAGGTTGAACTCGGGGGAATAGGTGGAACTTGGGAGAGGGCAAGTCAAACTCGGGAGAGAAATGGCTGTCTCCCAAGTCGATGTTGTTATTGGACCGAGTGCAGCTTGATGCCTCCCGAATTGTCTAGATTCCCGCCCGAGTTTTTAAATAGCATGGTTTTAAGTCATCATCACAGCTTTGCTTTGTGTTTCCTATAACCCATTGTGGCGTGCTTCAGCTATTCCCATTTAGCAAAAATATTGAATCCATCGTTTATACTTTGAATAAGTGTTTTTAATTGATGTGCCAGCATTCGCTGATCCATTTGGTGAAACTTTGATCCCTGCTTGAAATAAAAACTGTGTATCAGTTCGTTTAAGGCGTGTACTCGTTTAAAATCCTCATATAGGATCAAGTTGCTGTAACGCATTAAAATCGTGTTTAATTCATTCCTTTTTCGTTCTAGCAATTCATTGAGGAAATCATTCTTATTAATGAGGTAATCAAACCCTTTTATGTGTTTTAAATTTAGTTTAATTTCCCAGAAAAACGGGCTTGTTATCATCTTATGAATATCTTTTTCAGCTAATTGGTATATCCTTGCAGTGTCGTATACGCCATTTTCATCGGGATTTGCATAATAGAATAAATCTGCTATGCCAAATTTGAAATCCTGAATGATTTGATTTACATCAGCATCTATCATATATCGTTTATTGGCAGTGCTTTTGCGGGAGTGCTCAGAATATAGGAAATCCAGAAAGTATACGGTAACAATCAAGCTTCCGTATGATATCAGGTAACTTTCAGCATGAAAGTCATGGAACATATAGTTTGCCAGCAATAATGAAATGAGCAGCAAAATGAAAAACAGATTAACGGGCCACAGCATTCTTAATCTATTTAAAAATCGGATCAATCCATTCTTGGCCCGGACGATGTCTTTCTTTTTAAGGAATGCAGTAATAAAGATACATATCACGTAAACCATGGGGAATACAAGTAGCAGTAGATTTAGGGTTTCTCGATTCATATGCACACAACCCGTCTTGGTTCTTGGTATAAGGTCCTTTTATAGATTATGTGGTTTTAATTATCATGAGAACGTAGAAACAAATAGTAATAAACCTTAACTCCAGTTAATGATATTCCCCGGAACCATTTTAGTAGCTTATCTATAAGTATTTTGAGAGATGAGGAGATAATATGTGGAAACGTTATTCTACAGTGGTTACATCTATTCTAGTTGCGGATCGGCAAGATAGCTTTGTGACTAGAAAAATATCGGAGACAAATTTAGAATATGGTGGGGTTCCAGGTGATCTGCATTTTGGCCTGACTAAATTAGCTGGTACCAGAGAATTGATGTACGAACGCGGATCGGAAATTTTCAATCGTAGGCAGGTATCAATTGTATCGGTTGAGGAATGTGCAATAATCGCTGAAAAGCTTGGAGTCCACCAGGTATTGCCTGAATGGTTAGGAGCCAATATCGTACTGGAAGGCTTTGAGGGCCTGACAGGATTGACGCCGGGAAGCAGAATTATTTTTCCAAGTGGTGCGGGAATTTTGTGTGAGGGGGAGAACCTTCCGTGTTTAGGTCCTGGTAAAGTGCTTCAGGAAAATTATCCGAATGAACGAAAGCTTTCAACACGTTTTATAAAATCATCATTAGGGTTGAGGGGAATTGTCGGTATTGTGGAGCAACCTGGGAAAATATCGGCTGGTGACAAGGCCGAAATTGTGGCATATAGCCATTCGGATTAAAAGGAAAGTGGGCCATCCTGATGATTTTTTTTGCAGGATGGCTGTTTCAGTCCATACCTCACAAACTCAAATGAAAAACGTTTTTCAACCCGGTTTCTCCCTCTTTTGTCAGCTTTACCGCACGGCTGGAAGAATGTCTTTCAATCCAGTTTAAATCAAAAAACTTAGCTGTAATTGCTTGCCCCAAGGCACCCGCAAGATGATGCTGCCGTTCACTCCAATCCAGGCAGGTACGGGAGAAGGAACGGCGTTTTTGACGAAGGGTAGCAATGTCTAAGCCAAATTCCTCAAAGAACAATTCCCCTTTTGCTGTAACCATGAATTCTTTTTCCGTTTTCTCAATAATTCCTTCCTGAAGCATGTGCTGGGTTAATTTCACTCCGAGTTCGCCCGCTAAATGGTCGTAGCAGGTCCGTCCCGATTTGAGGGATTTCATTTGTGCTGACTGTTTCAGTGAGCGTATTTCCGGCGGGCGTGCAATGGAAAGAAACGACTCTACTACTTGCGCAACGTCCCCATCGACAAGTTGATAATACCTGTGACGGCCATGTTTTTCCTTGGTAATTAAATGAGCATCGGTCAGTTTTGCTAAATGGAAACTTGCTGTTTGCTGTTTAATTCCAGCCATATATGCTAATTCGGAAGCGGTGTGAAACCTGCCGTCCATCAGACTGGTTAGTATTAAGGCTCGGGAAGGTTCACCAAGAATAGCAGCAATTTCGGCAACGTTAGGATTAGCGTTCATTTTTAGTTTCCTCCCTTCGTAATCATACTTCGATCATAATGGAAATGTATTTGTTTTACAATTGGAAATAAAACATTCATATTTCGATCCATGTTGAAGTTTTATGGAAGTATACTAGGTTTAGAATAGAAAAAGGAGGTCACAAAATGACTCAAGGTACTACAAAGGATCAGGAAATCAAGCCAAAAATTTTATATTATGGGACGCCAGTAGTGTTGCTTAACACCCTTAACGAAGATGGTACGACAAATATTTCACCAATTTCCTCATCGTGGGGACTAGGAGATACTATTGTATTAGGGCTTGGATTAGGCGGTAAGGCAATTGAAAATATCCAGAATGGGTCTGATTGTGTGGTGAATATTCCAGATCCGTCGTTATGGAAAAATGTTGAGGCACTGGCACCATTTACTGGCAGTAATCCTGTTCCAGACTATAAATTAGCAGAAGGATTCAGCTGCCAAAAGGATAAGTTCGGTGCGTCGGGACTCACACCTAAGCCTTCTAAAACAGTGAAGCCAGCGCGAATCGCGGAATGTCCCCTGCAAATTGAGGCGAAGGTAAACAACATTCGCATTCCGGAGTATAGTTCTGTTTTTGCTATTGTCGAGGTACAGGCACTTCATGTCCATGCGCATCAGCACATTGTGATTGATGAGCATCATGTTGATCCAGTCAAGTGGAGCCCGTTAATTTATAATTTTCGTCATTATTTTGGACTTGGCAAGGAATTAGGGAAAACATTTCGGGCAGAAACGTGAAAATTAGAAAAGCTCGGCGCGTTTGTGTTAGAAATATTTTTGATGAAATACAGGATCCTTTTCCGTCTCCGGCGGTAAAGGGTCCTTTTGTTCGTTTAAAATTTTTTAAGTCAGTGTTATAATTTGTTAGATTGATAATATTGTAAGAATATACAAATAGAATTACTAAGGGGTGGGACTATGTTGACATTTGTTTTTATCGTCGTATCCTATCTGTGCGGGTGCTTGAATGGTGCCTATTATCTTGGAACGGTTGTCGCAAATCAGGATATTAGGGAACTTGGAAGTTCAAATGCTGGGGCTAGAAATGCGGGCAGGGTGTTTGGCCGTTCTGCATTTATTTATACGGTTATTATCGATGCGTTAAAAACAATCATCCCATTGGCAATTGCGGCCTATTTAATAAATGTTACCGGGGTCTTATTAGGGTGCATGGCACTTGCTGTGTTAATCGGCCATATTTGGCCGGTTCAACTGCAATTTCGCGGGGGCAAAGGTGTGGTTGTGTATTTGGCGGTTGCTCTAGTGCTTGCTCCGCTAACGCTTGTTGTAGTTGGTTTAACGCTGTTAATTGTTTTGCAGTTTAAGCGGAGTTTTACAATAGCAGGTTTAATTGCGCTTGCCACGATTCCAATTACACTAATAATCCTATCTGAACCTATCTTTGCGGGATTATTTTTGTTGATGCTGGTAATTGTTATATTCGTGCATAGAAAAGAGGGTTAACGTGAAACATACTACATCAATCTTATACAAAATAGCAGATGACGTGGAGGAACTTGAACAAATACACAGTTTAAATTACCAAACGTTTGTAAAGGAAATTCCACAGCATCACGCGAATAAAACAGGAAAATTAATTGATCGCTTTAATGATGAAAATACATATATCGTCGCAAAAAGAAATGAAGAAGTAATCGGCATGATTGCTGTCAGGGGGCATCGGCCATTTTCACTGGATCAAAAGCTTGAAAATCTGGACAGTTATTTACCGGAAAACGCTGTACCATGCGAAGTACGGTTATTGTCGGTGAAAGAGGCCTTTCGTGGTGGACGGGTTTTCTACGGGTTGTGTGAGCAATTGGTGTCCTACTGCTTGGAAAAAGGATACACGATGGCCCTGATTTCTGGAACGACCAGGCAGGCTAAGCTGTATAAACATCTTGGCTTTCTGCATTTTGGCCCGCTTGTTGGCACAAAGGAAGCGCCATATCAGCCAATGTACTTAACGAAGAAAAATTTTGAGCTGGCTTCAAGGGTTTTTCAAAGGCTGCTGAAGCGAAAAGAAAAACCTTTTTATCATAACTTTCTACCAGGCCCGGTTGAGGTAACAAAAAAGGTAAGGGAAGCATGGCAAAAACCAGCAATCTCACACCGGTCAACTACATTATTGAATGTAGTCCGTGACATCCAAAGCAAGTTAGGTAAGCTAGTGAACGCCAATCATGTTGAACTAGCTGTAGGAACTGGAACGCTTGCTAATGATATGGTTGCCGCGCACTTGTCGTCGCTTCCTGGCAGGGGGTTAATTTTGGCTAATGGTGAGTTTGGCGAGCGCTTAAAGGATCATGGCAGGAGATGGAATCTATCCTTTGCAATGGTGCATAATCCTTGGAACACATCCATTTCAATTGAGGAAGTTGACCGTGCTTTAAAAGATGATCCTGATATCAGATGGCTTTGGGCCGTTCATTGCGAAACATCAACGGGATATGTTAGCCCGTTAAAGCAATTGACGGAGGTTTGTCAGAAGTACCAAGTGCATCTTTGCTTGGATGCCTGCAGTTCGATTGGCGTGCTTCCAGTTGATTTGTCGGATGTGTATTTGGCAACTGCGGTCAGTGGAAAGGGACTTGCATCCTATCCAGGGCTTGCGTTGGTATTCCATCAGGAAAGTATGATGCCAAATGCGCAGGTTCCGAACTACCTGGATATTGGGACATATCAGGTATACGATAGTGTTCCGTATACCCATTCTTCAAACGGCTTGATGGCCCTGCAGGCTGCATTAAGTAATCCGCAGCCGACTAGGGAAAGTCTTGCTGAGGAAATATGTCATACCTTCATGGAAGCGGGAATGGATGTTCTTCGGGGCAATAATTATTCACCGGGAATCATTACCGTTCAGTTACCAGAAGAAATAGATTCCAGGGTATTCGGAGACCGGTTAAAATCGGCTGGTGTATATACAAGCTATGAGAGCGCCTATTTACTGAAAAGAAACTGGTTTCAGGTTGCACTGATGGGAGAACAGAATCAGCCGAGTGCCAATAAAGCGATTCAACTGATTACGAAGCTGTTTAATCAGTTGCATAAGGAAAAGGAAATGAATACATGAAAAAGCTAACGGCCTATTTATCGAATCATTTAATCGCTACAACGGTCATTTTACTATGGCTGAAAACAGTGATTGTTACTTACTTCTGTTTTGACTTAACAATTGTCTCTTTCATGGATATCCTATTGCTCATCATTAGTCCAATAGGTACGTTAATGTTGTTTATTGGCATCAGCTTTTTGTTTGGCAAGCGGGTTCATCCAATCAGTCTAATCGTGATTGACATCCTGATTACCGGGCTGCTGTACGCCAATTTACTGTACTTTCGTTTTTATATCGATTTTGTAACGGTCTCTGTATTGTTTCAACTGAACAATGTTGGCGGTCTAGGGCCAAGCACACTTGAGTTGCTTTCGCCCTTCGATATTCTGTTGTTTATCGATATCTTTGTTGTGGGTTATCTGGTCTATTCCATGAAAAAAAGAAGGAAGCAAATTAACAAACCAGCTCGAAAAAAATATTTAGCCACAAGTATTAGTTTAATTGTGCTTACCTTTTGCATTGGAGTTTTCCAATACCCGCATTTGCTTAAAACAGGGTATGATCGCGAACAGCTTGTCGAGTCGCTTGGTCTGTACAATTATCAGCTCGTAAATATTGGATATGGCATAAAGGCGCCGATTGAAAAGGCATTATCGGATAAGTCGGATGCCGGAAATGTTAGCGAATATATTCAAAGTAAGCCACATGAACAGACGGACTTATTTGGGCTGGCAAAAGGGAAAAATGTCGTCTTGATTAGCCTGGAGTCCACGCAGAATTTTGTCATTAATCAAAAGGTAAACGGGGAAGAAATAACACCATTTCTCAATGATTTGATTAAGAAAAGTTTTTATTTTTCCAATATCTATGACCAAACCGCTCAAGGTAAAACGTCAGACGCGGAGTTTATGATTGATACGGGATTGTACCCGCTGCCAAGTGGTTCTGTTTTCGTCCGGCGCCCTGAAAATACATTTGAATCACTCGAATATCTTTTAAAGGAAAATGGCGGCTACACAACGGCTTCATTCCATGGCAATGACCGAGATTTTTGGAATCGGGCACAGATGTACGAGAACCTAGGCTATGATCATTTCTTTTCAAAAAAATATTACGACGTAACAAAGGAAAACTCAATTAACTATGGAATTAAGGATATTCCTTTCTTTGAGCAATCAATGGAAAATCTTACAGAGTTACCTGAACCGTTTATGGCAAAGTTCATTACGTTATCAAATCATTTTCCTTTTTTGATAGATGAAGCGGACCGCACCATTGAACCGGCCAATACGGAGGTAGACGTTGTGAATCGGTACGTCACGACTGTCCGATACGAAGATCAGGCAATAAAGCGATTCTTCCAGTTAATGAAGGAACAGAACATGTATAAGGACACTATATTTGTTATCTATGGTGATCATTATGGAATTTCAAAAAAATATGAAGCGGGTGTTCATGAATTACTTGGGCAAGAAGAAACACCGCTGAACCACCTGGAATTACAGCAGGTTCCCTTGATTATACATATCCCTGGCCAAGATGGCAGGACAATCAATAAAATTGGCGGGGAAGTCGATATTCGGGCCACATTGCTTCACCTATTAGGGATTTCAACCGAAAATCAAATGGCGTTTAGTCAAAGTCTGTTTACAAGAGATAGTGATAAGCCAGTCGTACTGCGGGATGGAGGTATGATCAGCAAGGATTATGCGTATTTGAATAACGTCTGCTATGACAGGAGTTCCAGGAAAGCAGTGGGTTATGGTAACTGCGCCCCCTATTTAGATACAGCCCGAAAGCAATTAGAGCTGTCCGACAATATTATACTTGGAGATTTACTGCGGTTTATTGATTGAGGGGGTGTAGTTGATGAACAGAATAAAGGGTGAAATCGAATGCCCCAAATGTGGCGGCAGGGATTTTGGAATTGGAAAGCAAAAAGGTTATGCAAAAATGAGCTCGGGTCGTTTCAACTTAGGTTCAAATATAATACATCGGATTTGTACGAATTGTGGTTTTATTGCGGAAAGCTATGCAGAGAAACCAAGGAATTTCAGATAGGTTTTAATACTCTAGGAAATTAGGTGTTTTAAATGAGTTATCAATGGCTGGAATGGGAAAAACGGATTCAGTCTTTGTCTCAAGCTGGGTTAGCATTTTCGAAGGATGTATATGATATAGAGCGATACGAGGAACTGCGCGCTATTAGTGTGGAAATTATGGAGGGGTATACGGGACTTGAAATGGAAAAGGTTGAGGAGCTATTCACAAATGAAACGGGATATCAAACGCCCAAGGTTGATGTACGCGGGGCTGTTTTTAAAGATGATAAACTATTGATGGTCAGGGAAAAGGTGGATGATCGCTGGTCCTTACCTGGGGGATTTTGTGATATTGGTTTGTCGCCTGCCGAAAATATTGTAAAAGAAATAAAAGAGGAATCCGGCTATGATGCTGCATATAAAAAGCTGATTGCCTTATTGGATACGAATAAACATGGCCATCCGCCACTACCTTATGATTATTATAAATTGTTCGTTCACTGCGAAATAGTTGGCGGAGAGGCAAGCAGCGGAATGGAAACAAACGGTGTGGAGTTTTTCGCTGAAACCAATTTGCCAAAGCTTTCTACTAAGCGAAATACGGAGACGCAAATTAGAATGCTTTTTGAATATAAGCGAAATCCGGATATGGCGACGATTGTGGATTAGAAGTTTGTCGGGTTTTTTGAAAAGCTGTTTTCGCATAGTTAGTAGCTAATAGCACCTCATGACGTATGCGGTAGGTTATTTTCCACTGCGGACCGTTGCTTTTTAGCGGGAACGGCTTCATTATCAACTCACTCTGCGGGGTCTTCAGACTCATGCTGTTCTAAGCAGGAGTCAACGGTCCTCCGCTCTAAACAACTATTGTAATAGCGGGTAAACTATGTCATTCATCTCGCACTTTTCAGTGATTGGAGCTGCGGGTAGTCGACTCCTTCGGTATTGATAGGCATAGGTGAGACCCCGGAGGACGTCAGAAGGCCACTGAAAAAGTGGTGGATTTTACAAATTTAGCTTTTCACCTTTACCTAGCATCTTGAATATACGGAGACTCCTGCGGGAAGTGAGAGATCGGCGAGACCCCGGAGGACGGCAGTTAATGAAGCCCGACTAAAACCGCCCTTTGCGGGCAACGTCGGCTACCCCTTGCCGGGGCAAGGAGGCTCGTCACTCGCCCGCGGAAAGCGACGTATATTCAAGATACGATGATAGATCCACATATTTAGTACTTTATTTACCTTTTTCAGTGACCTTGTGCGACAGCAATTTTTCTGCGAGGAGTGCAGCGACACTGAATTTACTTGTAACACGACAAGCACAAGGAGGCTCACCAGCCGCCCGCGGAAAGCGACTACCCGCAGCGGAAATCAGGTTGCTGTTATGTCGCTGTTATATGTTATGTTTCAAATGCAACAATCTTTTAGAAAACAGCCTTGAAAAAAAGAAAGGAGCTGAGAAACGGTATGAAACGTATTATTTCATATGCCAAATCGGCAGCATCTCATGCAAAGCCTGTTACTGGGGGCGATACTTTGCATGGGGTGGTTTAGGATGATTCTATCGCCTGAGCAAAACGACATCATTTCTAGTATAGTGGCTTTGCACCTTATTGATAGTTGAAATATAATAAGGGGCTGGCAGAAATGAGCTATGTAAAAGCAATAAATATTTTACCGGAAGAATTGATTAAAGAACTTCAAAAATATGTTGATGGGGAAACCTTGTACATTCCGAAAAAGCATTATCAGAAGTGGGGCACCCGTTCTGGTGGAAGGAAGGCAATTGATGAACGAAATGCATCTATGAAGGACGACTTCAAAAGGGGCAAAACGATTGGTCAATTAGCCGACGATTATTTTCTTTCACCGGAGACTGTTAAAAAAATTGTATACGTTAAAAAATAGTTTCGACGCACTGGTCATCTTTATCATGGGATGATCAGTTTTTTTACACCCTAGGGCAATGTTGATTCTTAATTATTTTCCCCATATCAAAAACCTGGTAAATCCGCTAATATTTAAACTAACAAGTTGGAATGGAGCTGAAAATTAGTGGAACAACATGTAACAAAGTTTTTAACGGGTGAAAGGGTATATCTTAGACCCCTTGAAAATGATGATTTGGATTTGTTTTATACGAAGGCGCTTTGGGATAAAGAGGGAAGAAGATTGACGGGAACACAGGCTGTATTCAGTCGCTCTGGCGTTCAAAGCTGGTTTGATAAAATCTCGGCAAATCCAAACAGAATCGATTTGCTTATTTGTTTGCAGGAAAACAACCGGCCGATTGGGGATATAGCAATGCTTGATATCGACCATCAAAATCAACGATCCGTAGTCAGAATATCAATATTTGATCAGGATTGCTGGGGGATGGATTCGGGACGGAGGCGATGTCCTTACTACTGGAATTCGGGTTTGGCATTTTAAATTTGCACAGGATTGGACTGGATGTGTTTGAGTACAACGCTCGGGCCATTAAAGCATACAAAAAACTGGGATTTCAAGAAGAAGGAGTCATCCGGGATGAGCTGTTTTATGACGGGAAGTTCCACGATTCCATATTGATGGGGGTATTGCGCAAAGAATTCAGGAAGGTGGGGCAAGATGCACAAAGGTAAAATGGATCACGCGATAGAAAATGCTGCGATGGACACCGACTTTTCAGGAACTGTATACATGAAAAAGGGAAACAATGTCATTCATCAATCGGCATATGGTTATGCAAACAGGGCAGAGCGGATTGCAAATAACGTGGATACGAGGTTTGGGGTTGCATCCGGCTGTAAATTGTTCACGGCTATAGCAATTTGTCAGCTAGTAGAACAGGGAAGGCTTTCTTTTCACACACGCCTGAAAGACTGCCTAACTATAGATTTTCCAAATTTAGATGAGTCAGTAACCATTCATCATCTTTTAACACATAGCTCTGGCATTGCAGATTATTTTGATGAGGAAGAAATGGATGATTTTGAAGAGCTCTGGAAAAACCAGCCTAGCTATCTATTGAAAAAGACGACGGACTTTTTGCCAATGTTTCAGGATAAAGATAGGATGTTTCAGGCTGGGGAAAAGTTTCATTACAATAATGCCGGATATATTGTATTAGGGCTAATTATTGAACAATGTACGGGGCGCAGCTTTACCGATTATGTTGAGTCAGCGATATTTCGAGAGTGTGGCATGTACAATTCTGGGTATTTTTCACTTGACGGGCTTCCGGAAAACACAGCGAATGGATATATCGATAAAGAGGATGGAACGTGGAGAACCAATCAATTTTCAATACCGATTAAGGGAGGGCCTGATGGCGGAGCTTTTATTACGGCCCCAGATATGTTGAAATTATGGGAAGATCTGTTCAGCCATCAGCTGTTAAGTAAAAAATATACGGATGCTTTGTTAAGTCCTCAGATTATGGTAAAAAACGATGTTTACTACGGTTATGGGGTATGGATAAACAAACGGAATGATCGTATTTTTAAATACCATGTGATGGGTTATGATCCTGGCGTCAATTTCCGTTCATCCGTTTACCCGGATCAGAATATTAAGCTTGTTGTGGCTTCGAATAAGGAATCCGGGTCTTTTGATGTGACGAAGTTGATAGAGAAGTGGGTATGATTTTGTAAAGTTTATTTTGATTAGGCTTAATTTTTTCCTTCCCATTTTTTACTTTCCATCTTTACCCGAGCATTATTGTTGAAAATAGTGAGTATATACTAGGTTTAGCGGAACTGAGAAGGTCTTCTGATTATACTGTTTCTTTATATGAAGGGAAAGAGCCTGGGAGTTAATCCAGGCTCACTTTATAGATGCCCCGGCTCGATAAGATCGGTATCATCCGGCGTATAGCCCAATTGCCGGCTCATGGAGACAATTTGGCCTTTGTGATGAAACTCATGTGTGATGACATGTGTATAGAGCCAAAGGGTTGTTAATTCCTCTTCTTCGTCCTGCCAGGAAACAGGCCCGGTAATGCCGAGATCCCACTGACCATCAAACTTTTCAAGAAACTCGTAAACTAGCTTGTCCACTTTTTCAAAAATGCGGCGCATATCCTGCACATCACGAACTAGCTCAGGAGTCACCAGTGTCAGTCCTTTTTTGAGACCAAAGTTTGCAAGCCACGATTGATAACATTCCGCGACGTGTACATGCAGGTTTCGGATTGAGCCCCATCCGAAATTGTCATGCTCATGTGTATAGTCTTCTATGGATAATGTTTCGCAGTACTGAAACAATTTCTCCCTTGTCAGACGAATTAAGTCATACTGGTTAACTAATACATTCATGTTACATTCCCTCCCATTTTGCACTTGGTCATGCTGCGTCATCGTCCATAAACAACACTTCCCAAAGGTGGCCGTCGATATCTTGAAAACTCCATCCATACATAAACCCATGGTCTACTGGGTCATTTGATTCTTTTCCACCAGCTGCAAGTGCCTTATTTACAATTTCATCAACCTGTTCCCTGCTGTCAGCTGAGATTGCCATAATTGCTTCCGTGCTTTTTGCAGCTTCTGAGATTTCCTTTTTTGTAAAGGTTTGAAAAAATTCCTCTACCAGTAGCATCACAAATGTGTTCTCATTAATAATCATGCATGTTCCGTTGTCATCAGTATACGATTGATTGAAAGCAAAGCCGATTTTCGAGAAAAACTCCACAGACTTATCCAGGTTTTTGACGGGTAGGTTAATAAATGTTTGACCTGCTTGTAGTGCCATCATTATCATCCCTTCACAAAACGTATTAACCAATAGATTCGACAAAGTTTATTATTTTCCTGCTTTGCTGATTGAAGTGCTGGTATGAAATATCGGAAGGGAGTCAATCTTTAAGTTAGATGGTAAAATAGTAGAATAGAAGTTTGACACGAAATTTAGAAGGAAGGGGTGGATGAACTTTGCCCCTTAATAGGAAAGGATTTGAAACCGATGGGGAGAAATAAGAAGAAGTCTGATTGGGCAGAAGCCAAAAAACGCTGTCGTTTGAATCAAAATGATATACAAATGGCAAAAGAGCTCGGTATGACACCAAAGGGTCTGATAAAAAATATTCCTTTTCCTTCGCAGCAATGGAAAGCGCCGGTCAAGGTATGGGTACGGGACCTGTATCAGGATAAGTTTGGGGAGGTGCTTAAATAAAATGAAGTATAATGCAGGACAATTACCTGAAGAAGAGATTAGGGTTATTTTGAGAGCAGCGGATACTATTATTGCATCGGGCGGCCGGACACTTCTAGCAAAGATTCTAAAAGGATCCCGTGAGAAAAAGGTATTAGCATTAGAATTGGACAAGTGCCCATCATATGGATTTTTTCGTTCAGAAAAGCTGGAAAATGTTATCGAAAAAATTGATTGGATGATAGACTTTGATTTTCTCGACACAAAATATAGGGGAAAGTTACCGATGATTGTTTTTACAGAGCGGGGTTGGAAAATTGAGTCTGACCAGCTGACGGATGAGCTATTGCATGAATGGGATGAGTGGCTGGAACATGACAGACAGACTGTTGACATGAATTATTTAAAAGATCGTAACCGGGAAATGATACTATTACTACTTGATAAGGTTAGCGAAACAGGCGAAACGAAGTACATCCCTTATTTAAAAGCATGGGAAGAAATTGATTATAAGAAAGTAAGGGCTAGAATTCGTGAGATCATTTCGGCACTCGAATCCAGCGAACCGATTAATCTAGAGTCTGCTGAACAAAGAAAGGTTTCTATTCAGGATGCGTTGCAGGGAGAAGCACCACAAGATATCCTGCTAAAATGCTGGGAATGCGGTGAACGTTTTACTTTTAGAGTGGGCGAGCAGCGGTTTTATAAACAAAAGGGCTTTGTCTATCCCAAAAGATGTACGGATTGCCGGGACAAAATTAGATACGGCGATTTTCTGTAAGGAATTTTAGAAAAACCTTAATGACACAACTTATACTCTTGCTACAATGGATGGCAATAATTATTAAAAGGGTGGGTACGACTGGCGCAGTCGCATTTCCACCCTGAATTCCATAACTTACATCCGTACAATGACTGCTCCGCCACCACTTCCTTGCACACATTTCGTATCTTCCTGGTCATGCATCGATTGTAGCAGTTGATTATTTTGGGCAATCAACTGATTAAGTCTGGTAAGCTGGTTCTCAATATTCATCATCATTCGGCCCATGGATTGCATATCCGGTGTACCAGAATACGGCATGGAGGGATAAGGGGGATAATCCTGTATAGCGTCCTGTTCCATATCCGGGTACATACTCGGCCCGGGCATACCACCATGTGTTTCAGATTCCATACCTGTTCCGTGATCCCCGTTGTTGCCATTTTGCCGATAACCCTCCCGTTGTCCGTTCCAGCCCTGATTTTGATAATAATGTTCATAAGGATGGCCAAAGCTCCGCCTAGATGGATCATAATAAGACATCCGCAAACCTCCCTTCCTATACACCCAGTTTATTCCCCATAACAAATAGCGGGTACAATCAACCAATAAATGATTGATTCGCCTATGGGGCGGAGGTTCCTTGATTTTGGTGGGACAGAGGGACAGGTCCCTTGACCCGCGCACCCGGAATTACAGCCCAAATGAGATGTAAATCGGATTTTTAAGAGGAATTACCCAAATGTCAAAGCGTTAAACCTTCTATCAGTGTTGATGGAAGGCTTATTTTTTGAGCAGAGAACATAATTCTCGTACCGGACTTTTAGGGACAAGAGACCTGTCCCTATGTCCCGCGTTTATTATTTTTGATGTTGGAAATAATAAGGGTAAGAAAATTATGGAAGGGGGAACAAATTGTGGATGAGGATTCTAAGAAGTCGAATATGTCACGTCGGAAGTTTATCCGGAATTCCAGTTATGCTGCTGGTGGCTTGATTGGTGGCGGGATAATTGGATCGTTAATTGGGACGAATTATTTTAATGATACGGAGCAACCATCTACACGTTCTTCAAAAGAATCAAATTTTAATCGGGCCTTGATGTTTTTTACAAGGCAATCGGATTTCCAAATACTTAGCGCAGCAACTGAACGAATTTACCCGAAGGATGATCAGGGTCCTGGGGCAATTGAGCTAGGTGTTCCTTACTTTATTGACCATGAACTGGCCGGGGCATATGGACATAATGAACGTGAGTATATGAAAGGTCCATTTTTAGAAGGTACTGAATACCAGGGATATCAGACACCGCTTAAGCGTCATGCTGTGTTCATGACCGGTATCCGGGCACTGGAAAGTGAAAGTAAATCCGCGTATGATGCTTCTTTTGTTGATTTAGAAGGAGAACAGCAGGATAAAATACTGAAAAAGTTTGAGAATGACGATGTGAAACTGCACAAAGTAAGTTCTGCGTATTTCTTTGAAATGCTGCGATCTGCTACGATTTCAGGTACATATGCTGATCCGTTGTATGGCGGCAATGCAGACATGGATGCGTGGAAGATGAAGAACTTCCCAGGCAGTCAGATGACGTATTTAAACAAAATCGGCAGTGAAAAGTTTATCGATATTAAACCAAAATCATTAAATGACCACATATCTTAATTTGTGGAATAAAGGAGGATTACTGTGGCGAAAAAATTAGATAAGGTGGAAGCGGTGACGGTTGGCGTTGGCTGGGCCGGCGGTATTATTGCTGCCGAGCTTGCGAAGGCAGGAGTCAAAGTCGTTGGCCTCGAACGGGGAAACGACCGGTCCACTGAAGATTTTCAAATGGTGCATGATGAATATCGGTACGCGATTCGCTATGAACTCATGCAGGATCTATCAAAAGAAACCATTACATTTCGAAATAAGCCCGGAGAAAAGGCATTACCGATGCGTCAGTTTGGAGCATTTTTGATTGGAACGGGTGTTGGTGGCGCTGGAGCCCACTGGAACGGCGATACATGGTTTTTCTCACCCTATGATTTTGAAATAAAAACGATGACCGATAAGAAATATGGTAAAAACAAGCTGCCAAAAGAATATACGCTACAGGACTGGGGCATCACGTACAAAGAATTGGCACCGTATTATCATCAATTTGAACGAATGGCCGGGACAAGTGGGGAACTTAACCCGCTTAGGCCTGAACGGACTGAAAAGTACCCAACCCCGCCAATGAAAGATACGCCAATCCTTAAAAGTTATATGGATGCCGCCAATAGATTGGGGCTTCATCCATTCCGCCAGCCATCCGCCAATATTTCCGAGGTGTACAAGAATCCGGATGGAGAGACATTAAACCAATGTCAGTATTGCGGTTTTTGTGAAAAATTTGGCTGTGAGTACGGGGCAAAATCATCGCCGAACGTTACCGTAGTTCCGACGGCATTAAAAACCGGCAATTTTGACCTGCGCACCCATGCCAATGTGACTGGAATTATTCATGATGGCAATAAAGCTACAGGTGTCAGATACGTGGATACCCAGACTGGTGAGGAATTTGACCAGCCAGCCGATATTGTGGTTTTAACGAGTTACACCCTGAACAATACACGGCTACTATTGCAATCTGAACTTGGCCGGCCATATGATCCAAAAACAGGAACCGGTGTTATTGGCAAAAATTACTGTTATCAAATCACTGCAGTCGCTACAGGATTTTTCAAGGATAGATTCAATGCTGCCATGGGAGCGGGGGCGCTGGGTACTACCTTGGATGACTATAACAATGACAATTTTGACCATTCGGATTTGGACTTTATCCATGGTGGATCGATTACAATGAAACAGCTTGGGAAACGGCCGATTAACGAAAATGGGGCACCAAGCGGAACACCCAGGTGGGGGAAAGAATTTAAAAAAGAATCAATCAAATGGTTCAATCGTTCCATCCCGGTTACCTCACAAGGTGCCTCCATGCCGCATAAGAATAATTATTTGAGTCTTGATCCAACGTATAAAGATGCATACGGAAATCCGCTGCTTCGAATGACATATGATTTCACGGAACAGGATCATGCACTGTACGACTATATCACCGCCAGATGTGCAGATATTTTAGAAGAAATGGGTGCAGAGGTTGTTGAACCGAAAGAGCTGACAGACCATTTTGATATCGTTCCTGCACAAAATGACCATATCACTGGTGGTGTAATCATGGGCGCAGACCCGGAGACGTCTGCACTGAATAATTATTTGCAGATGTGGGATGTGGACAATGTGTTCGTTATCGGAGCTTCTGCTTTTGCCCATAATGGCGGGTACAATCCAACGGGTACGGTTGGCGCTTTAGCATATCGTGCCGCAGAAGGGATTTTGAAATACCGGAAAAATAAAGGCCAGCTGGTAAAGCGGGAAACAAGTAATAAACTTGTATAAAACAATCAAGCCAAGCACCTAAGTGGGATGCTTGGCTTTTTTAATGCGCCCGTGTCTTATTCTTCCGGACCATTACCCTGATCTTTTTTAGTATCGGGCTCCAGTTCCGAACTGAACTCAGTCTGCAGATCCCGATTATAGTATCCAGGCATTTTCGTATCATCGGTCACAAATTGCTTTTTCATATACCAATGAACAAGCAATTCGCCAAGTGCAATTCCAAATGCAGATAGGAGCGAAGCGGTTCCAAGGGGGACAGCATTATCAAACAAAAAGGCGCCTAAAGCCCAGACTCCGGCCAGAGCCAGAACGAAGTCGACCATCGCGGCCCCGACATTCCCCATTTTTGGCAGAAAATACAGGTCGCCAATGATAAACGATGCCCCGGTCAGCACAACGCTCGTAATAATAATATTAGTAAAGGAAACATCAAATAATCCGCCAAGGATAGCCCATAACACAATTGTCATCAGAACGAATTTAATTAACAATGCGGTTACATATTTCAATTTCTCTACTCCTTTCGATTTTATGCTTACCTTAGGTTGTCCCTTTTTCAATTTCTAAAACATCAAATTGGATTCGTGCGTTGCAGGTTAAGAAGATAACAGCCAAAACTTGCGGATATCGGCCAAATTAGGGGACGGCCAAACTCAGAATATATTTGCCAAATTTCGGATATATCGGCCAATCTCAGGATATATCAGCCAAATTTAAAATAAATCGGCCAATTTCCAGATATATCAGCCAAACATCAGTATATCGCTGAACCCGTATAACCAATCAAAAAAATCCGCTATTACTTAAAGCTAACCGTCTCTTGATGGCCTATCACTTGCAGAAAGCTTAATTATTTTATATAATAAGGCAAAATATTTGGACATTTTAAAAAACAAGAAGGAGTTGGATTCGTATGTTTTCTCCGTTAACCCCGTTGGACTGGAAACGAAGGGCAGTAAAGTATTATCCGGATAAGGTTGCCGTTATTGACGATGACAAGCAATTTACCTACAAGGAATTTGGTGCGCGAACGGACAGGCTTTCGATTGCCTTGCAGCAGGCTGGTATTGGGCAGGGCGATCATGTTGCAGTAATGCTGCCAAACACTCATTATATGCTCGAATGTTTCTATGGAATCTGTCAGCTCGGAGCAACAATGGTGCCGTTGAATTACCGGTTAACAGCGGATGATCTGAAATATATTATCAATCACAGCGACGCCAAAATGCTGATAGTTGATGAGGAATTCAGCGGTCCAATTGAGGAAATCGTTGACGACCTGTCCTTGGATGAAATTGTAACCGTTTCCGTAGCGGGCCAGGACACTACCTTAACAGGAGTGGACTATGAAGCTTTTCTGCAGCATGCACCAGAAGATGCAGTACCGCCTGATGTTGAGATTGATGAAAATCAGTTGCTCACGTTGAATTATACGAGCGGCACCACCTCGAAGCCAAAAGGGGTGATGCTGACACACCGCAGTAATTATCTTAATGCGGCCAATTTCATGCATCATCTCGGAGTTAATCACGACGATGTTTATCTTCATACATTGCCGATGTTTCATGCGAATGGCTGGGGCGGCGTTTGGGCCATTACGGCTGCGGGTGGTACGCATGTCTGCTTGCGGAAAGTGGAGGCGCCGCGCATTCTCGATTTGTTTGAAAATAAAAAGATCTCCTTATTATGTGGTGCACCTACTGTCATCAACATGCTTGTCAATGATCCGAAAGCGAAGGAAACAGATATCAAGACCCAGCCACGAATGGCAACGGCAGGCGCTCCTCCAGCTGCGGCGCTGATCAACAAAGCGCAGGAAATCCTGGGACTAAATATGATTCATGTTTATGGTTTAACGGAAACATCCCCATTTATTCTCTATTGTGAGTGGAAGAAGGAGTTTGATGACAAATCAGCTGATGAGCAAGCAACAATTAAAGCGAGACAGGGGATTGAACTTGCCTTTAATGGGGAAACAAAGGTTATTCATCCTGATGGCGAGGAAGTTGCGTGGGATGGAACCGAGCTTGGTGAAATAATTACCCGTGGCAATGTTGTCATGGAAGGGTATTATAAGGATTCGGAAAAGACCGCCGCTGCTATTAAGGACGGCTGGTTCCACACGGGTGATTTGGCGGTAACCTATCCAGATGGATTTGTTGAGATACGCGACCGGGCGAAGGATTTAATCATTTCCGGCGGCGAGAACATTTCCTCAACAGAGGTTGAAGGCGTTTTATACAAACATCCGGATGTAATGGAAACAGCTGTTATTGCTGTACCTGATGAAAAATGGGGTGAAGTACCAAAGGCGATCATTGTATTGCACCCTAATGCGAGTACTTCAGAAGAAGCAATTATCGATTACTGCCGGGCAAATATGGCACACTTTAAGGCTCCAAAAGCTGTTGAGTTTGTCGAATCTTTGCCAAAAACAGCGACGGGCAAATTGCAGAAGTTTCGTCTTAGGGAAATGTATTGGGATGGTCCTAAGAAGGTTAATTAATTGGTTTAAATTTACGTTTAAATTTACAATCTTGCATGAGGGTTGCTCCTATGTGAGATTGTATTTTTTTTGCGTTTAGGAGGTATAAAAAACTCTAGAAGAATTAAGTAAGCAAGACCTCTTGTTTGCTATTAACAGAATTAGTGGGCGGAGTTGCCTTAGTTTTTGTGTCAAAAAGCAATCTTTTTAGAAAACCGTCATTTTAAATCTGAAAAGCGGGTACGTTTCAGTCGTTTCCATTCAGGGAATTTTAACAGTCATCTGGACCAAAGGAGCTAAAGTTTATGTTTTTCAATTTACTGCCAAGTTCAATCAGAAAATACTTTCAAATGTCTAAACGTCAACGGCAGCATGAATTGCGTTTAACATTGTGGCGTACACCGTTTTTTTATATTATTGCTACATTGATTTTGGCAGCATTGGTACTATTTCTTGATGTTTGGCTTGGTTTAGCCAGTTATACAAATAAGTTTTTTCGAGCCGATTTTCAAACAACAAGGCTATTAATCAGTGCGCTAATTGGCGGTATTTTGACGCTAGCCGCCTTTACATTGAACTCGCTGCTCGTTGTATTAACAACGTTTAGTGGCCAATTTTCACCTAGAATGCTGCAGAACTTTGTAAAGGATAAGCAAACACAGCATATTTTAGGAATTTTTAATGGGAGTTTCGTGTTTATCCTAATCATGTTTCTTTTCATCAGTAGTCATCCGGTAAACAATTTTGTCGCTGTCCCGCTTTCGGTAGCTGGTATTGCGTTTATCAACATTTTAACGTTCATATACTTTATCAATCATGCTACTGCTTGGATGCAGGTTCATAATATTACTGATGGTATGAAAAAGGTCTCTGAGAATATTATTCAAGGGTCACTGAAAAGGGATTTGGAGGACTATCGAACTGAGGAACCTGGGGATCTGATGCGAGCCTATCAAGCTCATATTAAAATGGTTAATGCCCCGAATTCCGGTTATGTGCAATTAATTAACTTTTATGACTTGGTGGAAGAAGCGAAGCGGGATAATATTATTATCAAGGTGGAAACGAGAGTGGGCAGCTTTATTTTAAAAGATAATGTATTGTTTTCTTACTGGGGGCCAAATGCGGAAGACATTAATGTAGAAAAATATGTACGTATGATCAATATTGGGCATAAGGAAACGGAAATTCAAGATTTGAAGCTGACAATGAATAAGCTGTCGGAAATTGCGATTAAGGCGCTTGGCAATGATGATCCTAAGACAGCAACAAATACAATCCATCAACTGGCCGATTTATTGTTGACAGTGGATAATAATATAACGTTTACTCCTTATTTGGCTGATAACAATAACCAGGTTCGACTGATTGTTGGCATAGAGGATTTCGACTATTATTTGTACCAAGGATTTGGAACCATTCGGCACTATGCCCAGAAGAACTATCCAATCATTATTGAACTCATCGGTGCTTTAGTCAGTCTATCAAAGTCAATTGATCCTTCAAGGCATGACAATCTGTGGCGGTTTTCTAAAAATACATTGGATCATATTTACACCGAATTTATTTTTGATTTGGATAGGAGTCTTTTGTTGGAAAAGATGTATGACCTTGCTGAGGTGACTGGCAATTTGGAAGAATATAAGGGGATTGAAAAACATTTAGCTAGCAACGCCATCAACGATTTGCCATGTTAACAGTTTAAATAACAGGATAATTCTGACCAAAGGTTGGAATTACCCTGTTATTTTTTAAAATTAATTATCACCGGGACGAGATTGTCGTCCATACAGAATCATTTTTCATTCATAAGATGGTATTATTCCTATTGCGAAAGGAGGAATTTCAAATGGGTTATGAAGGAAACGGTGGCGGATTCGCTTTAATCGTTGTTTTATTCATTTTGCTTATTATTGTTGGAGCTGGCGGTTATGTAGGCGGCTTTGGCGGAGGTTATTAATTTACAAGACTGCCTATAGCAAACGAATTCTAAATTCCTCTTCAGATATAAATACCTCCTCTTCTGAAAGCTGGTTTCAACCGGAAACCAGCTTTCTTTCATTAATTTGCCTATTCTTGGACATACTGTTGGTGGGTGATGATATGAAGGCTAATGAAAAAGATTATAAAATATATAGTGATGCGATCGATCAGATACAGCAAGGAAACGAAGCGATGATAGACTTATTTAACGCGCTTGAGGATGATGTTTCGCTTGTTGATTTTAAGGAAGATGTAGCAACAAACATTGCAAAGGCAAAGAAGAAATATGGCAATGACATGGTGAATAGCAAGATTAATACGCTTGTTGGAGAAATGCTTTCCTGGCTTGATATTGAGGATGTTGATTTGGGGGAGGAAGAGGGTGAGGATGAGCAGGATACCTAGTACATATAACGCTTGCTGTATACGTTTAAACGTGTTGGGAAATATAAGCTTGTAACCCTAGCTCGCTTGCAATCCTATGATGGTTACTGATGAGAGGTGAGGTCAACGGAAAAATTATTTTGGAGCATTGCGCTTCCCGGTTTGGGCCAACTTTTAAATGGTAAATACCTCAAAGGAATTGTATTGATCCTATTGGAATTTCTGATTAATGTTCAAAGCCACCTTAACATGCTTATTGTATTAAGCTTTCATGGGAAAATTGAAGAAGCAATCCAGTTAGCCAATTACAACTGGCTGATGTTTTATCCTTGTGTTTACCTGTTTGGAATTTGGGATGCATACAGGGACGATGGATGTGGCAGGAAACCATACTCCTTTCTTCCGTTTGTTTCAGCAGCCTATATTGCGACTGTTGGTGTGGTCTGTTCATCGTCTTTTAAAATATTAGGGGTATTATGGGGGCCAATTTGGTTACCGATCCTCTTTATTTTACTTGGGGCATTGGTTGGAATAGCGGCTCAAAAAATTATTATACGCGTTCAGAATCAAGAATAACGGACCTTCCATTCGCGGTGTAGGAGGGTCCGTTATGTTATACGTAAACATCCTTCTTCTTTTGAAAGGGGTTTTTTGGTGCGGCAAGCTTATTCGCCTTTTCTATCGACCCAGTCAGCAAACCATTTCGCGAAAATCCCAATCAGAATGTAAAAGGGAGCGGAATACCATATATTCCAAGTTAAAAGATTGTAAATGCTTAATTTAATCATAACTGGTTCTGCCACTAAAACTGCGAAAAAAGTCAATAATACCAGGATGATTGAATAGATTTTCCACGTCCGGGCGTATTGATAAAGCAGCATATAAAATACGGGGATAATGGCAAGATCAACGGTATAAAGCTGGCTTGCGAAATATGTCATTTGATAGGAATATGCCCAGAAATCCAGCGTTAAACCGATATCGTCAAGGATAAATGCAAGTAAACTTGTAGTTAGACCGACAAGTATAATGGATTTGAAATGTTTTTTGTCCACTAGTATTATCCATATTATCCAAAGGACGATAAATAATAAAACGAGAAACCACCATTGAAAAGAAAAAAGAACATCATCAAAAAAGTAATTTTGTTTAAAGTCCGAGTATTCCTTATGTGATTTAATCATATCATCCATTAGTCTTTGGCTCATTGGGCGAACCCACCTTTACATGCGCATTAACCATATGATTCGTCTCCCAGCAAATATATATACATGATTGACCTGGAAATAGAATAAAGCAATAAGTTTAAGGAAAGTATATGTATGATACAGAGAAGTCTTTCAATTGTGGTTAATAGGAGTTATCTAAATGAACAACTACACAAATAATAATACTGCCAGGCGTTATACTGCACATGTCAGTATTTTCGGTACAACGCAAATTCATTTAAGGAGTCCTTATATAGTTGCCTGGTGGAGTGCAGCTTTTCCAGGTTGTGGACATTTACTGTTATCTAAATATCTGCGCGGGTTTGTTTTATTTATCTGGGAAGTAGTTGTTAATCTGCAAGCGAACATCAATTTAGGGATTGTTTATTCTTTTCAGGGTGAAATGGACAAAGTAGTGGAAGTGCTGGATACCAGATGGCTCTTAGCCTATATGCCTGTGTATTTATTTGGAATTTGGGATAGCTACCGGACAACAATAGACATGAACAAGGTTTTTGTATTAGCAAATCGGGAAGAGCATCGTTTTAATTCTTTTAGCCTCGGTGCGGTGGAAATTAACTATTTAGATAAAAGAAATCCTGTAATGGCAGTTATGTGGTCACTATTTGTTCCTGGCCTTGGCCAGCTTTATATACACAGACTTATTACAGCTTTTTTTGTTATTTCATGGAGTGTCGTATTCTTTTATTTTTCGCATGTGCTAGAAGCCACGACTCTTTTTATTTTGGGAGATATTAAACAGGCCACCGCAGTTTTAAAATCACAATGGTTCTTGTTCCTGCCCTCCCTATACTTTTTTTCCATGTATGATTCCTATATGAATACGGTTGAAAATAATAAGCTGTTTGAGAGAGAACAACGAAGGTTTCTAAAGGATAATTATCAAAATCCTGATTTCAAATTACTAAATCGGTCTGAAAAGTGATGTGATACCATGCAGTTATTTTCTACTTTTGATAGCAATATATTTTTAGAAATGGCTATTTCCACATTGGAAAAACGTGGGATTAATCAGGAAAATATCTATGCGGTTCCACTTGATAACCGGACTGAGGACCGTAAGTTATTTGATACGATTCATCGGTCGGATGGTACATCGCTTATCGATATTGGGTTCGCACTTGCGACTGCCTTCTCCGTTATTGGTGCTAGTATTGGATTTGATTTGGCGTGGGGGCCTATTTATTGGGGCTTGATTAGTGCATTTATTGGTTTTGTTATTGGTGTTGCTATTCGGCTTTTCACAGAAGGGGTATTTAAAAAGCGAAGACGCCTAAAAGGAAAACATGCCGAGGTAATTTTAATCATTGAATGCGAGGAAACCAAGGGTGAATTGGTTGAAGAAATTTTATGGGATCACATGGCGATAGGTGTGGCTAAAATTAAATAGATGTGAGAAAAGAGCTGCTTCCATTATTGGGAGCAGCCTTATTGGTATACCGCTTGGTCGTGTATTGAACTCAGAAGGCTTGTTATCATCAGCCTGGTTTTTGTCAATATTATCTTTTAGCCTGATAGTCGCCTGGTACTGCGCGCATGGTTATGGCGAGCCGATTCCAGCTATTAATTGTATTGATGGCGTAAACCAAATCAACGAAATCTTTTTCATTGAAATGCTCCCTGACCGAATCATAAAGCTGATCGGAAATTGAGTTTGTTGAAATCTGTGTAATGGCCTCTGTTAATGCCAAGGCTACTCGTTCTTTTTTGGTGTAAAAGTCGGTTTCCCGCCAGGCGTTTAACGCGTACAGACGCTGTTCGGTTTCACCTTTGGCACGTGCATCCTTTGTGTGCATGTCGAGGCAAAATGCACAACCATTTATTTGTGATGCGCGTGTTTTGACAAGTTCCAGTAATGCAGCGTCCAGATTGCTTGCTTTGGTGTATTTTTCAAATTCTATCATGATTTTCGCAGCATCAGGCGCGATTGAATAATAATCTAATCGAGCTTCCATGGTATCCCTCCGTTTATTTTTTAGCCTAATTTAATTGTAATCCTTTCTATAGCGATAAACAAAGTTGGTGCTTGTATTTCAAGGCTTTAGGGTCCCCTTTTCGTTAGAATGCTAATTAAACCTGTGCTAACATTAAGATAATAAACCATTAGTTGGGAGCAATTAGCAGTGAAGAAAATGTTAGTAGGAGCATTAGGCGGAGCGGTGATTGTAGGCATCATCTTGTTCATTGTGACGTTTAATGAAGAAAAAGATCTGGCAACAGAAAAAGAAGGAGAACGTACAGTTTCAGCCGATACGGAGCTGCTTAACGAACAGAATTCGATTGAACAAGTAATTAGCAGTACGTATGAGCAAAGGGATTACTACTTAAAGGATCCATTGGTAATTGCTGATCCATATGGAAAAGCACCACTTACAGCACTTATCAAGTTTGAAACAAAGAATCCAGTCAAGGTAACGGTTACCGTAAAAGGGAAGACAGAAGGGGCTGACATCGTAAAAACATTCGATGGTTATAGTACTGAACACGCTATTCCTGTGCTGGGACTCTATCCTGATTACAAAAATACCGTAATAATTGAAGGGGAAAGTAAGGACGGAAAGGTTAGGAAGACGAAACTGTCCGTCACAACAGAACCGCTTCCAGATAATTTTCTAACAACAGAACTCATCAAATCGAGTCCGGAAAAAATGGAGAACGGCCTGACATTCCTCATTCCAAGCAGTGAATCTGCATATGCAGTTGATTATAACGGAGACGTGCGCTGGTATTCGAGTTTTCCGAACAGTCATGTTTTCAAACGAATGAATAATAACAACTTATTATATTTAACAGAAGAGAGGGACAAGTATAACCTTTTACTTGAAATGGACATGCTTGGTCAGGTTTCCAATGCTTACGAAGTTACGGTCAGCAATTATCAAGGATGGGGAATCATTCATCATGATGCTGTCGAACTGCCAAGTGGAAACATACTTGCCACAGCGCATGATGGGTCTCAATATATCGAGGATTCGATGATCGAGATCGACCGGGAAACCGGTGAACTTGCTGATCAGTTGAGCTTGCGTGATATCATGCCAAAAGATTTCTATCAGGAATATGATGGACCTTCAGCGGATGAAGGGGATTGGTTCCACCATAATTCGATTTGGTACGATGAAAAGAAAGATGACATTCTGATTACCAGCCGGCACCAAAGTTTGGCAATGGAAATGAGTTATCCGGAGGGGGAAATTGAATGGATACTAGCTGCCCATGAGGGATGGCCGGAAGATTATCAGCAGTATTTGCTGGAGCCAGTGGGGGACGACTTTAAATTCCCTGGTGGACCACATTCTATTACAGTATTACCTGATTTAGATAACAATGATAACACGAAGGATATCATGTTATTTGATAATAATATCGCCGTTTCCCGCGGTGATGAAAGTGTCAGTGAAGAATACAGCCGCGGCGTCCAGTACCGGATTAACACCAAGGAAATGACAGTTGAGGAGATTTGGTCCTATGGGAAAGAACGCGGAGAAGCCTTTTTCTCCAAATATGTCAGTGATGCAAACTATCTAAGTGATACCGGAAATAGGCTGATCGACTCCGGATACACCAAGGGGGAAGACGGCAAGATGCGCAGTATTATTGTGGAAGTGACAGGTGATGAAAAGGCTGAAGTGGTATATGAACTCAAGGTAACTGGTTTCAAGGAAGGGGACCACAGACAGATTTACCGTGCAGTTCGCATGCCACTTTATCCGGAAAAGTGGGAGTTTAATTTTGGGTGAAGGGGAGATGAGATGTATACAATCGAACAGGTTTTAACGAGAACCATCTTCCATGGGAAGGCATGCATCTGCGAATCATTACTTACATTAAAAAATTGATATAACTGCTGTAATTGAGCGCTTCCCTTTGATTTGCGGAAGCGCTCTTTTACCGCAGTAATACTTTAACACTTTACCATGGTGGGGGACTGTCCCCGCTCAGAATAATGGGGCGGATCTGGAGGGATGATATAAAAAAGTATGACGAAAGGAGCTGCTTGTGTTGGATTTAGATTGGATTTGGAAATCGATACTTATCGTTTTTGTTGGTACATTCCTGTTACGAATTGCCGGCAGAAAAACAATTGCACAAATGACATTGGCCGAAACAGTGATTATGATTGCGATTGGGTCATTGCTAATCCAACCGGTATCAGGCAAAAGTGTCTGGGTTTCTTTTGCAGTTGGCGGAATCCTGGTTTTAACTCTCATTGCTATGGAATATGGACAACTTAAGTCGGATGGACTGGAAAAGCTAATTACCGGTAAATCAAAAATTTTGATTGAAAATGGTACGATAAATGAAAAGAATATAGGAAAACTGCGGATGACTGTCGACCAATTGGAAATGAAATTGAGACAGAAAAATGTAACGAAAATCAGCGATGTTGAGTGGGCAACCCTGGAGCCTAACGGACAAATGGGTTTTTCCTTGAAGAAAGAAGCACAGCCAGTTACCAAAAAAGAATTTCAGCAACTGCTGCAATCCGTAAATCAATTATCAGCAAATCAACTCCAGATGGAACAATTAAATCAGCAGTTGAATCAGATGAAAAATCAGTTAAACCAACAAAATCTATTTAAAGAGGTCAAGGATCAGGGACATGTTGAGACCCCGCCTAAGCATTTGCAATAGGGAATAAGTAGCGCTCTTCTTTTATTGGGGAGCGTTTCATATGTTCTGTATAAAATAGGGAGTACTTTAACACTCTACCATAGTGGGGGACAGTCCCCACTTTAGCACTCTACCGCAGTGGGGGACTGTCCCCATTTCATTGACTTTGTTCACAAAAGGGTGTAATATTTACCTTGAATTAGAGATAAATGAATTCGAGGTAATTGGAGGCGGATAGAATGAATGGTTTGAAGGGTATTCATCATGTTACGGCAATTACGAGCAGTGCGGAAAAGAACTATGAATTTTTCACATATATATTAGGAATGCGGTTAGTTAAGAAAACAGTGAACCAGGACGATATTAAAACGTATCATTTATTTTTTGCTGATGATGCAGGCAGTCCGGGTACTGACATGACATTCTTTGATTTCCCTGGTATCCCAAAAGGTGTTCATGGCACCAATGAAATTGCCAAAACATCCTTCCGTGTTCCAAGTGACGCGGCACTGGATTACTGGGTGAAACGATTTGACCGGCTGGAAGTGAAGCATACTGGAATTAGGGAACAGTTTGGCAAAAAGACATTATCTTTTGTTGACTTTGACGACCAGAATTACCAGTTGATTTCCGATGAAAATAATAAAGGTGTCGCAGCCGGTACACCGTGGCAAAATGGACCAATCCCATTGGAATATGCAATTACCGGGCTTGGGCCAATATTTGTACGGATTGCTAATTTCGATTATTTTAAAGAAATGATGGAAAAGGTTCTCGAGTTTAAGGAGATCGCCAAAGAAGATTCCTTCCATTTATTCGAAGTTGGAGAGGGTGGAAACGGGGCACAGGTCGTGGTAGAATACAATGCAATTCTTCCGCAGGCACGCCAGGGATTCGGTACTGTTCATCATACCGCATTTCGTGTGGAAGACCGTTCCGTATTGGAAGAGTGGATTAACCGAATGGAGAGCTTCCAGTTCCGCACTTCCGGCTATGTGAACCGCCACTTTTTCGAGTCGTTATATGTCAATGTGGCACCACAAATTTTATTCGAGTTCGCAACGGATGGTCCAGGATTTATGGGCGATGAACCATATGAAACCCTCGGAGAAAAATTATCATTGCCACCAATGCTGGAACCAAAACGGGAACAGATTGAGGAATATGTGCGTCCGATTGATACCGTACGAAGCACCATTGATTTCAAAAAAGAATAGGGATTGATAATCATGAATCCAATCAGTAAAAACAGTGCAAATTCATTAAAACTATTTGTTGTTCTAACCCGCGCACTGCAGTCGATTGAGAAACAGGTCACTAAGGATATCAAAAGCCACGGCCTGAATTTAACGGAGTTCTCCGTACTGGAGCTGTTATACCATAAGGGGGAACAGCCAATCCAGCGAATCGGGCAAAAAATATTGCTCGCGAGCAGCAGCATCACGTATGTGGTGGATAAATTAGAGAAGAAAGAATATCTGGGGCGGAAGGCATGCCCAAATGATCGCCGCGTCACATATGCATCAATAACGGAGAAAGGGTCCAAGTTAATGGACGATATTTTTCCCAAGCATATTGAAGCGATGGATGAAATTCTCGCTGGCCTCGATTCTGATGAAAAAGAAAACATGATCGAGCAGTTGAAAAAGTTAGGTTATCACGCACAGGATTTATAAAAGTAAGGAGGCTGTCCCATTGTAAGGGGACAGCCTCCTTTCCTTTTGCTTGATAGGTTTTTGGTGATAGCATCCACCGTATTCAGGTTTGGGCGATATAACTCTGATATGGCTGATATAATTCAAAAATGGCCGATAAAATCCGAATATGGCAGTTAAATTTCAAAAATGGCTGATAAATTTCCAGAACGGCCGATAAAATCCAAAAACGGCTGATAAAAGCACAGAATGGCCGATATCCCCGATTTTTTGAGATAGGATGATCAAAAGGTAACAGTTTTTGGCCACCAAGCCCAGCACCAAGCACTATTTCCTAGAAGGCAGTAAAACACCACTGCCTTGTCTTGCCATCGATAGCACTACCGTGACAAGGGCCAGGATAATAAACATGCCGCCAACAGTTGGATTTTGGGTAACGGACGCTTGTTCAATTACAACGCCGCCAATCAAGGAGCCAAAGGCAATTCCGAAATGGAGTGCGGAATTGTTCAGGCTTTGCTGGATATCGGAGGTCTCAGGAGACGCTTCGATCAGATAGCTTTGCATTGCCGGTGTGATTGCCCAGCTCAACATGCTCCAAATGACCATTACAAACAGGAATAGTGGAAAGGCGAATGTAGTGTATGGAATAGTAAAAATTGCCAGCCCGAACACAACAGTTACTGCTAGAATGGTAGATTTTGTGCCGAATCGATCGGCCATCATGCCGCCAAGCCCGCCGCCAGCTACAGCCGCAACTCCGAATATCAGGTACACCACACTTACCCATGTTCCGTTCAGTCCCATTGTCATTTTTAAAAAGGGGGTCAAGTATGCGTAAAGGGTTAAATGCCCAGCCAAAAATAGAAACGTAGTCAATTGGGCGAATAGTATTCTGCGATTTTTCAAGGTACGTAATTGCTGTATGAGTGGGATGGAGGGCTTAGGCTCAATTTTTCCCATAAAGAAGTACACACAGGTCAATGAAAGTAGCGTTAACACCGTGATCATGATGAATGGTGTGCGCCAGCCAAAGGCATTTCCGAGCATCAATCCAACCGGGACACCTAGCACAAGTGAGGCGCTGACCCCCATAAAGACTACGCCGATCGCCCGGGCGCGGTATTTCTCGGTTACAATGTTTGACGCAATCGTTACACATAATACCACGAGCAGGGAACCGCTGGCAGCTGAAATAATACGCGCGATCAACAGCATGCTATACGTTCCACTGAACACGGCAAGGATATTCCCTGCCAGAAACACAATTAAAGTTAGTAACGTCAGGCGCTTTCGTTCTACTTTTGCTGTTAACGACAATAGGATTGGGGCCGCTATGGCAAATACAAGTGAGTAAATGGTAATGAGAAATCCTGCCTGTCCAAGGCTTATCGCCAAATCTGTTGCAACTAAATCCAATATGCCACCTATAATTAATTCAACCATCCCGACCACGAATGAGACAATTGTTAACAAATATACACGTTTATCCATCTTTCTTTCTCCTCCCGATAAAAGTTACTACTATAATAGTAACTTTTATTAAAGGGCGATGCAAGAAGAATTTTTAACCGACTTGAAATGTGCTAAGATGATAGTAACTAATTAATCAAGGAGATAAAAATCGTGCTGCAAAAATTTGGATTTTCTAAATATGAAAGCCAGGTATACGAATCGCTTATCACCGTCGATACCCCGTTAGATGCAACGACAATCGTGAAGCGGTCCGGGGTTCCGCGGGCAAAAGTATATGAAGTCATTCATCGCTTGATCGATAAAGGGATGATTTTAGAAACAACGGTTGAAAAAAAGCGGCTTTATACCGCTTTGCCGCTTGAATCTGCTATTAAAAAACTGACTGCCGATTTTAATACAAAAGTGGAAGAGCTGCGACATACACCAATTAAACAAACACCCAAAGATGATCGGGTCTGGACACTGCGGGATGATCAATCGATTCAATCTTTATTGGAAAATTTGCTTGAGCAGGCGCAGGAGTCTATTATCATTTCTGGATGGGCTGATGATTTAACGGCCTATCTGCCAACCTTAGAAGAAAAACATGAAGCAGGCATTGCGGTTACCATTCATGTGATCGGTGCAATTGATACAATAATTCCTTCCGTCTCCACGCTGATTCCGGATTTCAACCACGACACACTTGAGCGCAGCCGGATGCTGATTGTGGATGAACAGGAAATTCTGTTCGCTGGGGTGGAGGAAACAACGTGGCAAGCAATCCGAACCCAGTCACGTTCCCTGGTCAAGTTTTTTACTGAGTTTTTCTATCATGATGTTGCATTAACTGAAATTACGCGGAAGTATCAGGACACGATTATGGAAGATAAGGAAATTCGGGACGTTTTGTTGAAGTTGAGGTACTAGTTGATAATGAGACTGACAAAATAAATAATTCAAAAGGACGATTATGCCCCGGTATAATCGTCCTTTTATATGTCTATCCAACATTTTTCTGTTTGACAGATCCAATTATTCTGTTAATATGAACATGTTAATTAAAAGAACGCGTTCACGAAAACGAATTGAAATGGAGGTATGTAAACAACATATGAATACTAAAATTGATAAAACAATTTTTTGGCCGGCGATTTCTCTGGTAGTTATTGTAACTTTATTGCTGGTATTATTCAGAGAATCTGCTGCACCAGTACTACAAGACATGATGACAGGCATAACCTATCGATTGGATTGGGCTTTTGAATTCTTAACTATTGGGTTATTTGTCATTTTAATATGGTTGATGGTTGGGCGTTACGGAAGGGTGAAGCTTGGCGACAAGGATGACAAACCAGAGTTTTCCCGGTTTAGCTGGGGCGGCATGCTTTTCTGTGCAAGCATGGGGACAAGCATTATGTTCTGGTCGATTGTGGAACCACTTTACTATTACACTGGCCCGCCATTTGGCATCGAGGGTGAATCGACAGAAGCAGCTGAATTTGCGGTTACCTATGGTTTGTTTCATTGGGGATTATCTGCCTGGGCTTTGTATGCGTTACCAGCAGTAGTGATGGCATATAGTTTCTTTGTCCGCAAAAAACGTACACTGCGGATAAGTGCAGCTTGCAGTGGAGTCTTAGGAAAGCACGCGGATGGATTTTTAGGTGAAGCAATTGATGTGTTAGTTATCTGGAGCATGATTGGAGGACTTGGAACATCGCTGGGTCTTGGTGTACCAATGGTGTCGGCGGTGATCAGTAATTTATTAGGAATAGAGCCCTCTCTATTTTTAAATATTGTAATCATCATAATATGGACTGTAATCTTTAGCTCCAGTGCTTATCTCGGCTTATATAAAGGGATTCGCCGATTAAGTGATTGGAATGTTTATATGGCATTAGGACTAGCCTTATTTGTTATTATTGTGGGTCCAACTTTATTTATTTTATCTTATTTCACTAATAGTTTTGGACTGATGCTGGATAACTTTATGAAAATGAGTTTGTATACTGATCCAATTTCAAAAGGTGGATTCCCTCAAACATGGACAGTATTCTACTGGGCTTGGTTTGCTGCAACTGCACCATTTATCGGTATATTTGTTGCACGAATTTCAAAGGGAAGAAGCATCAGGGAACTTGTCTTTAATGTATTAATGTGGGGGTCAGTAGGCAGCTGGTTATACTTTGGTGTATTTGGCGGTTACGCAATGGACCTGCAGCTTAGCGGAAAGGTGAATTTGGTTGAAATTTTATCGGAACAAAGTGAGCAATCTGTTATTGTTGCCGTATTAAATTCGCTGCCATTACCAATTGTTGTTTCGGTATTCTTTGTTATTCTCGGCTTTATTTTCTTAGCGACATCACTTGATTCAGCAAGCTATGTTATTGCCAGTGTGGCATCGAAGGATTTAGGCAGGAATGCGGAGCCAGCACGTTGGCACAGTTTACTATGGGGTGCTGTATTATCAGCATTGTCTATCAGCTTAATGGTTGTTGGCGGATTGGAAGTTGTTCAAACATCCTCTGTTCTAGTGTCAATTCCAGTGCTAATTATGTATATTTTATTATCGCTTTCACTTATAAAATGGTTGAAACAAGATGAACGTATTCATAATTATGTTAAAAAGTAGTATCATCTCAGGGTATGTTGATACGAATTTCTTACACTTTAAGAAATCTTTATCGGTATAAAGTATAAAAAAATCTATGACTTTCGCCAGTAGTTCATGGTGACAAGCCAAGATTTTCTAAAAAGGATGTGTACGTATGCAAGCTGGAAGAAAAGAAATACAACGGGAGCGCATGTGGCGTTACTTCTTGAATGCTGCAACAGAGGTTATTGAAACGGAAGGTATAGAGAATGTCACAATCCGAAAAATAGCGGACAAAGCAGGCTATACAAGTTCCACTGCTTACAACTATTTTAAAGATTTATCCCATTTAAAATTTTTTGCAGCGATGCGTTTTACGAAAGATTATATAGAGGAATTGCCGCATTATATAGAAAAAGGGACGAACACGGTGGAAAAGTGGCTGTATTCCTGGGAATGTTTCTGTAAACACTCCTTCACGCAACCGCAAATTTACGCAGGAATCTTCATTAATAATTTAGGCATTGTCCCGGAAGAAATGCTGGAAAGTTATTATAAAATCTATAAAGAAGAATTGCTTGGCTTACCTGAACAAATTAAGTCTATTATTATGGAACAGTCCTTTTCGAAACGAAGTATCCTTTATATTCAAGATGCTGTCGGTGAAGGCTTTATTAACCAGAACGATGTGGAGTTTATTGCTGATTCCACGTTATTAATCTGGAAAGGTATGATGACAACCTTTATGAACCAGCGCAGAAATTACACCGTTGAAGAGGCTTATGAACGAGCACTTTATTATGTGCATGAGAGTGTAATGAAGGTGGTTATACCTGAAAAACGAAAAGAGGTTCATTTTAAACCAAACATAAATGAAAACTAGAGGTGACAGAATTGGTATTCAATGTTAGAGATTCAGAAAGACGAACAATTAAAACGGAGTTTCCTAGAGAAACAAGGAAGCTGGACCATGTCTGGATTCCGATGTCTGACGGTTCAAGGTTAGCTGCCACAATCTGGCTGCCAAAGGATGCGGAAGAGAATCCGGTACCTGCTATTTTGGAATATATTCCGTACCGTAAAAATGATTTTACAGCTATACGGGATTCCATCAGACACCCGTACTTTGCGGGGCATGGCTATGCGAGTATTCGTGTCGATATAAGAGGTTCCGGTGACTCCGATGGTATTTTAGTAGATGAATACCTGAAGCAGGAACAAGATGATGCACTTGAGGTATTGGATTGGATAGGTAAACAGCCTTGGTCTACCGGTTCCGTCGGCATGATTGGCAAGTCATGGGGAGGATTTAGCAGTTTACAGGTAGCTGCCAGGCAGCATCCAGCCCTGAAAACAATTATTACGTTATGTTCGACAGATGACCGCTATGCGGATGATGTTCACTATAAAGGTGGAACGCTTTTATCATCGGATATGCTATGGTGGGCATCCACGATGTTTGCTTATAATGCGAGGCCCCAGGACCCTGAAGTTGTTGGGGAAAGCTGGAGGGATAATTGGTTAGACAGGTTGGAAAATACACCGCCCAATGTGGAGGAATGGGTGAAACATCAGCGCAGGGACGGATATTGGAAACATGGGTCCATTTGTGAAGATTATTCAGATGTTAAAATTCCAGTATTTGCTGTTAGTGGCTGGCAGGATGGCTATACAAATGCAGTGTTTCGACTGCTTGAAAATTTGCCAAATGAGAGCAAGGGGTTAATTGGACCTTGGGCGCATGAATATCCGGAAGTTGCCACCCCTGAGCCGGCAATTGGTTTCTTGCAAGAAGCATTGCGCTGGTGGGATCAATGGTTAAAAGGAATCGATACTGGTATCATGGACGAGCCTAAATTAACTTCGTGGATTCAGGATAGTGAATTACCTAAGGTGCAATATACCGAAAGACCCGGCAGGTGGGTTGCTGATCATGCCTGGCCATCGACTAACGTCAGTGGGACTTCACTTTGGCTAGCCGACGGGAAGTTAATGAATGGAGCGAAAGCATCAGGGGAAAGTACAATCCCAAGCGTCCAGGAACATGGTTACTATGCGGGAGTATTTTGCCCATTTGGTCAGCCTGGCGATTTACCATCTGATCAGCGTCTGGAAAATGGAAAATCGGTTGTATTTACCTCCGACCCATTGCAGGAAACGGTCGAGCTATTGGGTCATCCAGTTCTCAATGCTGAATTGTCATCAGATCAGGAACGTGCACTGTTAGCTGTGCGATTATCTGATAAAGCGCCAACAGGGGAATCGACTTTAATAAGCTGGGGTGTACTGAATTTAACTCATAGAAATTCTCATGAACACCCTGAACCATTAGAACCTGGGGAAAAATATAAAGTCTCTATTCAACTTGATGCATTAGGTCAACAATTGCCTGCGGGACATCAGCTGGAGGTGGCCTTATCACCGACGTATTGGCCACAGGCATGGCCCTCGCCAAAGCCCGTTTCATTAAAACTTTATCAGGGAGAGGATACACATCTTTCTTTGCCAGTCAGAACGCCTCATCGTGATGATGATTCTTGCGGCAATTTTGAAAATCCGGAAACTGCCCAGGTGATTGGCAAAGATATTATCCGGGAAGGGGAGCGAACCAGAAATCTGACCCATGATTTAATTACGAATAGCTGGAAACTGGAGGATTTTTCTGATGAAGGTGAAAGAATACTTCACACGAATGGTTTGCAGCACGGGAGCATGAACAAAAACACGTATACGATAAAGGGTGATGATCCGTTATCTGCACGTGTCAATTGTGAATGGGAATTGACTATAGGAAGAGATGAATGGCAAACGAAGTTAAAAACCTTTAGTGAGATGACCAGTGATGCGACATGCTTTTATTTGACTAACACGATGACAGCTTTCGAAAGTGATAAGGAAATTTTTCATAAAACATGGAAGAAGGAAATTCCGAGGGATTTCGTTTAACAATTTTGTGAGGCTGGGATATAAAATGTTTGACTCAAAGACGAACAATCACAGGATAGACAGTTTAAAACGTTACTTTTTCAATGGTCGGACCTAATACGCAGTTGATAAAAAATGCGACGTATTCTAATAATCATGTTTGGTGGTCCAGCGACCGCTACGGAAAAACACTGCGCTTTCCGTGGGCAGCTGATGAGCCTCCTCGAGCTTACGCTCTCCGGGGTCTCATCAAGGCTTCTGCTCCCACAGGAGTCTCCGTATTTTTCCTTCGCTAGGTTTGAGTGCACCTATAATGTCATAACATCGATTCTTCATTCTTCAATAAATGTAACTGCGAGTAGTAGTCGATCCCTGCTTAGATAATAGGCATAGATGGGACTCCGGAAGCATAAGAAGGGCACTGAAAAAGTGGTGGATTTTTAAAAATTTAGTTTTTCACCTTTACCTAGCATCTTGAATATACGGAGACTCCTCGAAAAAGAAAAGCACTTTTTCTTCGTGCGATGGCTATTCAGGGAAGCTTTCCTTGTCCTGCGGGAAGTGAGAGATCGGCGAGACCCCGGAGGACGGCAGTTAATGAAGCCCGACTAAAACCGCCCTTTGCGGGCAACGTCGGCTACCCCTTGCCTGGGCAAGGAGACTCGCCACTCGCCCTAAGGTGCGCGCAGTATATTCAAGATGCGATGATAGATCCACCTATTTGTGTATTAACTATACCTTTTTCAGTGCCCTCAGCGTAAGCTCGAGTAGGCCATGATAGCGCAGTGTTTTTTAAGCAGCGATGGATTTATACTCCTATAGTTATGCCGCAGTTTATGGACAATTCGCAGTGATGTTTACAAAAACAGCCAAGAAAAATATCCGAACTAATCCGAATTCTAATTAAAGAATTTGGAATCATAGTTCGGATTTCTTTATGACTGAATTACTTTTGTCTCAGCCTCTTCCTATTTCTCTTTCCAAAGTTTCCCGGGCCAAAATGCAAATCTGCCGAGCACTGTTGTGATGGCGGGGACCAGTAATGGCCTGACAATAAAGGTGTCTAGTAATACGCCGATTGCGGTTACCGCACCGAATTGAACGAGCACCTGAATCGGCATAACGGCCAATACAGAAAATGTTCCAGCTAGAATCAGCCCGGCTGAACTGATAACGCCACTTGTCTGGCCGACGCCTTCAGCGATTGCTTCTTTCATAGGCATATGCTTACGGTTTTTCCAAATGCTTGAAACCATGAAGATATTGTAGTCTTCACCGAGTGCCACCAGAAAGACAAAGGCATAAAGTGGAATCAGACCCTGCATGGCAGGTGCGTCGAATCCATAATGAATCAATAGCCAGCCTAATCCAAGTGCAGAAAGATAGGACAGGACGACTGTGATTAACAGATACAGCATGGCGACAATCGAGCGCAGGTATGCAAGCAACAATGCTGCAATGATGACCAGGACAACAGGAATAATCAGGTTCTGATCCTCGCTGGTAACTTCCTCCGTATCGTACAGTGTTGCTGATTCACCGCCGATCCAGACGTGATCGGCAGCGTCCTGTATGCCTTTAGCTTTCAGGTTATTGACAACAGAGTCTTTTATGGCTGGTATTTGACTAATAGCTTCTGTTGAATAAGGATCAATTGCCAGTGTGAGCTCGTAAGCCTGGTAATCTGCATTCTTTACGCCAGTTCTTGGGTCACTGATTTTTTCAATTTCATCACGGGACGCGAGATCATCCTGCAAGGAGACTTCCTTGCCTTCCGTATCGACAATGACCTGAACCGGTGCTATTTTACCTGGTGGGTAATGGTCGGCGATAATGGTATATCCTTCGCGCGACGGCATGTCTTCCGGGAATGAATCAAGCAGTCCATATGTTAGTTGTATTTTAGGGACAACAAGTGCGAGCCCGCCAAGAAAAATGGTACAAATGATAATAATCGGCCATGGTTTTTCGGTAACCAGCCGACCAACCGCTTTGCTGAATTTGCTGCGTGTTTTTGGATGACGAACTGGCTTTCCTTTCTTTTTTTCCAATTCCTGTGCCATTTTCTCGGTACGGGGAATAAAAGGAAAGAATGCTACTCTGCCAAGCATTGCTAATATCGAAGGCAGGAAGGTCAGGACAGCAATTCCCATCATAAATATAGCTAGACTGAACGGTACCGCAAAGCGATCATAGGACGCATATTGCGCGAGTGATAGCGTAAGTAGACCGAGTACAGTGGTTGCGGCACTCATCATAATCGCACTGCCTGAATGGGCAATTGCCTTTTGCAGTGCAGTATATTTATTTGCCTCAAGCTGCAGTTCATCCCTGTACCGGGAAATCAAGAATAGACAGTAATCGGTACCCGCCCCGAACAGTAGCACTGTCATAATCGAAATTGCCTGTGCGTCAACCTCAATCCAGCCTTGACTGGCCATAAAGCCAAGCAACGGGCTGATCAATCCGTAAGCGATGCCCACGCTGATTAATGGAACAACAGCCAGGATCGGGGAACGGTATAGGACGATTAATAATACCAGCACAAGCAGGACAGTCGTGACTAGCAGGGTAATGTCCGCCTGGCTGAACAATTCAGTAGCGTCGGTCTGAATGCCAACCGGTCCGGTAAATCGGACGTGCAGCCCATTGCTTGAGATTTTTCCATTAAACGGATTGTCGGCTGCGACCGTGGTTACTCGTTTCTTTAACGCATCCAAAGACTGCTGGAGCGTGTCTGTTGAAGTTCCTTTTTCAAAAAATACCGGTGTTGTCAGTGCAGCACCATCACTTGATGCAGATTTCTGCAATGCTTTAACAGGAATATTGCCAAAGTCCGGCACTAATGATTGCTTATCCAGTGGCTCCTGTTGCAGCTTTTGATAGACGGACTGTACAGCTTGATAATCAGATTCAGTTAACCCGCCGTCCCGGTACCATACCATCAATAAGGGGACACCGGTGTCCGTGGGAAATTGTTCCTCCATTAATTTCGACGCCTGAACGGACATCGCGTCATCTGGTAACAAATTGGTCGAAGCAGTTTCTTCGCTGTTTACCTGGGGCCAGATCGAAGACAGTATGCCAATCACTAGAATCCAGATTATTAGTGTTGCGAAGCGGCTTTTGGAACCAGCCACGGTCTTTCCCCATTTTCTTAACAAATTGTTCATCCAATCTTCCTCTCTCGTTGCTCTGTTTTTAATTATATATACTGGTTAGTTAATTATCAACAGTTTGCACTGCAAAATTGTGTTATAATACAAATGAAACAAGCGATAAGGAGAGAATCAGCGTGAAGGAAAAACAGAATCGTGCGCTAGGCAGGCCACGTTTAAGTGAGCAGAAACAGCCAACAAAAGAAATAATCCTTAAGGCGGCCTCTCGTCTTTTTTTAGATAACAGCTATCCAAATGTTTCCGTCGACGATGTTGCGAACTACTGCAATGTAACGAAAGCAACCGTTTACTATTATTATGCGAGCAAGGCGGAATTATTTACTGAAACAATGGTCCAGATGATGGAACGGATTCGTGAAAAAATGCAAGTCATGCTGCAGGAGAACCTCCCATTGCGCGTACGCCTATTAAAGGTGACCAAAGCGCATTTGCAGGCGACAGTTAATATTGATTTGGAAGGCATTATGCGCGGAACAAAAGATACATTATCGGCAGAACAGATGAAAAGAATGCAGCAGGCAGAAATGGAAATGTATCAAGCGATTGAAGATGCATTTGTAGAGGCCATGGACGCCGGCGAGATTGCCAAGGTAAATCCTGTTTTTGCAACCCAGGCATATTTGGCCTTATTGAAAGTCGGCAACCATAAGACTGCGGATAATCAGGGGATTTTCCCGACTGTTGATGAAACAGCGGAACAAATAATTCATTTGTTCTGGCACGGTATTTTTTCCAATTGACAAACGAAGCATGACTTTATCCGGTCAGCTTCGTTAAAAATGAAGTATTTCGTACTTGCCCCGGCCGGGCAAATGATCTTTAATACGGTCGAATCATAACTTAAACAACCTCTTGTTCCCCGTTTGTATATCTATATTTCCAATTATGAACCTCGTTTTTAGGACTTAATGAAAAAAGAATATTTTTCGGCAATTGTCACTTTCATAACATAACTTTTCATCATCTTTTTGACCGGGAGTAAATTTGAATACCGTATGAAAAACGGTGGATATGCAAAAGCTAAGTTAGGCATCGATGAGGAGGAGGTGGATGGAACATGACAACATTAAAACGAATTGCTTTAACCTTAGTTATTATTGGTGCAGTAAACTGGGGATTAATTGGCTTCTTCCAGTTTGACCTTGTTTCAGCGATTTTTGGTGGGCAAGATGCGGCATTATCACGTGTAATCTACAGTCTTGTTGGAATAAGTGGTCTATTTTGTCTAGCAATATTATTTGATCCAATGACCGACACGGACGAGGACACGGGAAGCGGGACAGTCCGTACAAATAATGTTAATTATGGAACAGAGTTTAGTGAAGAAACCGACCTGACACGTGTTAAAGAAGATAATCCTGAAGATAAAAACGAATAGGCTTTACCGGAAGAATAGGGAAGTCAGCTGCATGCTGGCTTTTTCTATGTTTAACGATTAAGACCGATTCCATACGAATCTACACTTAAAAAGCCCGTTTATGCGCGGGCCTTTTACAAATCCTAACTTCTTCGCACGAATGGCAGTACAAATAGATCCTTGCCATCGGTCCATTCTGCGTAAAACACATCCTTGACCGAGTTGACTTCCTGCTTCTTCAATTCATCCTCGAGCCATTCTTCCGTATGGTTTGCCTCTTTTAAGTTATCCCAAATAACCTCACCATCGTTCACAAGTGTTAGCGATAGGCGGGCGGCTTCGGGTACCAGGTTTAAATCCCCACGGGTCGGCTGCTGATAGGTAGACTTTTTCATGACCGAAACGGTTCCATTTGTTTCCAGGATGGCATAAGCAACCTCTTGGATTGAAAACGCATCCTTGGCCCGAAGCATGTGTTGAAGCTGGTTGATATCGAGGTTATTCTTCTTCATTTCCTCACGAATGAGTTGCCCATGGCGGATGATGATCGAGGGCTGGCCTTCAAGCAATCCGCGTGTCCCCTTATATTTTTGAGTAATAGTTTCCGTAATAAATAACATTGTCCCCCATAAAAAAAGCGAGAAACCGATTTCCACTATGCCGATGTCCTTATCGAACAAGGCTCCGGCCACAAGCTCTCCAAGGATCAGGGCGGCTATAAAGTCAAATGGCGTTAGTTGCGTAATTTGTGTTTTTCCAAGTACTTTTACCAGCAAAAACAAGGCAATAAAGCCGAAGACTGAATCCAGAAAAATTGGCAGCAGATTTTCCATTTATGACAACCCCTTTTTACCACATATCTTTGTTTAGGTTATCCGAAATCGGTGGGACTATGTATGTTGGAGTTAATGTACGGTTTGTTGACTGTAAATAGGGGTGAGCGTTGCTGGTATTTGGTTTTGTTTGAACGGAGAGGAGTATTTAGCTGATGAGGGCATGTATTTTCCGGCGGTCGGATCGTATTCACCAACCAGTAGCTCTTATTTTTAAAAAGTTCGCGCATATCATCCACCTGCCGCGCAAAAAAGCCAGTCTGTGAACGCTGACGTTCAGGAGACTGGCTTGATATTATAATTCTTTTACCATCGCAACATGCGGAATCCCGGCATCCATGAACTCACCGGATACTGTTTCATATCCGAGGCGTTTGTAGAATTCCTCTGCATGAGTCTGGGCGTTGAGTTTGGCTTTCTTGTAGCCTTGTTTCTTAATTTCAGCTTCCATTTGCTGCATGATCATTTTCCCGTAGGACTTGCCGCGTTCATTCTTCAGTACACAGATACGTTCCAGCTTTCCAGAGGAATCAGCGAAGCGAAGCCGGCTCGCAGCAACAGGTCTTTCATCGATATAGCCGATAAAATGAATGGCATGCTCATCGTATTCGTCAAGTTCCTCTTCAGGAGGGACTTGCTGCTCCTCGACAAAGACGACGGTACGAACATGGTAAGCTTGTTCTAATTCCTGTTTTGTTTCAACAATCTTCGTGTTCACTCTGCATCTTTCCCGAATATAAATGATTCATAAACGGTCCATGATCCGTTTTCAAGCTGATACAGCAATTGGAAACGATCAATTTTGTCTTCTAATTGCATATCTTTCATTGTCAAGCTGCCATATACATCTGCATATTCCTGATCAGACAGTTTTTGGGCGATCGTAATATGTGGTACAAAGTTAAATTCTTTATTAACAGGGAAGTTACCTGATTGTAATTTTTCATATAGGTTAACCAGCTCCTGCGATGCTTCCACTTTCATATAAATCGTGTTTGTTACAGGTGCAAAAGTGCTTACTTTATTAATGTTGATAGCTAGTGGCTCGGTATTATTTGCGATTGCTCTCAGCTCTGGAATTAGTTGATGAATCTCATCATCACTTGCTTCAAAAGCTTCCTTCACTGTGATGTGCGGTGGAATTAATGCGTAATGTGGGTCGTAACGCTTTCTGTATGAGTTTGCTTTATCCTGGACAGGCTTTGATGGGAAAATTACAATACCGTATTTCATGGTTTAACCTCCTAGTTATATTTTACTATTGCATGTAATTACTACAATGATGTATTAGCTTCATATATGGTTTACTCTTTATTATAACAAAAAGTCAACGAAATTTGGAGAAAATTTGTTACATTTTTCTATCAATTAATTGAACATGGATGTCAATGCGCGTTTCAGGTCTTTTTGCCAGGCCTTCCAGGTGTGTTCACCATCAAGTTCATGGTAAAGATAGCTTGCTCCTTTTTCCTCCAGTAGTTCATGTAGTTCGCGGTTAGGGGCAAGGAAGTCCTGCTTTTTGCCATCGGTTGTGTCTACCTCAGTCTCTTTCGTTCCTATTGTATGGTAGATATCAATCGAGTGAAGATCCTTCGCATGACGGACCGCATCCATAACCTTGTTATCGACATATGGCGACTGCATAATAACCTTGCCAAATGTATGCGGGTAGCGGAGCGCCGTCATTAATGCCAATGTGCCTGCCAGCGAATCGCCCATAAGTGCGCGTGAGTGACCCATATGGTAAGTAGGGAGCATATCGTCGAGCAGCGGTGTCACTTCATAAACCAGGAACTTGATGTAGGCGTCCTGTTTCTCACCGCTTGGATGATACTTGGTCCGGCGGTCAAATTTATCGTTATAATGAATCCCAACAAAAACGGTATTCTCGATTTCTTCCTGAGCGTGCAGGCGGTCGCTTAGTGTAGCGGCGCGGCCAAGCTGATAATAATCATTTCCATCCTGCATAATACAAATATGATACTTATAAAGCGGGGAGAATGATTCCGGCTGGTATATCTTAAGTGTCATTACTTCCTTTAAATATGTGCTGTCAATTTCTTTCTCGATCATCGTTCCTTTTCTTCCCAAAACTGGTACACCTCGTTTACTGATTTCAGCGTGGCTTATGCCTGAAAAATTGTCGAATCACTGATGTTTCCTAGGTTTCTTATACTTTAGGAAAGTATAAATCTTTATCGGTATAAAGTATAAAAAAATCTAAGACTTTCGCCATAAGTCTTGGCGACAAGCCAAGATTTTCTAAAAAGATCAGAAAGTATAAACCAAAATATGTCTAGCTCAAGCGTCCGGTTCTAAACGGGCGCTTGCGCTTTTCTGTCTAGCTCCAGCGCCCAGAAGCTGCCGTCATAAGCAATGGACACTATGAACGCGAAACCCATGCGTTCTGCGGTCTCTTGCTTATGCGTCCGCTTCTAAACGGGCGCTTGCGCTTTTCTTAAACTAGTTCAAGTATATCTTATCATGGAGGGCGCGAATTTTCTATAAACGGCGACTTGGGAAATTGTTAAACTTCTGTTAACTGCCCCTGGAAAAGGTGATAATAATGTCCTTTTTTCTTAATCAGTTCACGGTGACTGCCTTTTTCCATAATCCTTCCGTGCTCCAGCATGATAATCTTGTCTGCTTCCTGAATCGTATTTAACCGGTGTGCAATCACGAAGCTTGTCCGGCCATGCATCAGCCGTTTCAAGGCGTCTTGAATGGTAACCTCGGTGATCGTATCAATATTGCTAGTTGCTTCATCTAAAATTAAAATCGCCGGGTCGGCCAATAATGCCCTGGCAATCGTCAGTAATTGCTGCTGTCCCTGGCTGATGCCACTGCCATCCTGATCAAGCACGGTGCGATAGCCATTTGACATCCGGGTGATAAAGGTATGGGCATTAGCATTTTTCGCAGCTTCAATCACTTCCTCGTCCGTTGCATTCAGGCGCCCGTAGCGGATATTTTCCATGATTGTACCTTTAAAGAGGAAGGAATCCTGCAAAACGAATCCCATATGCTGGCGCAAACTGGACCGCTTAATATCTTTAATATCGACATTATCCAAGGCAATTTTACCTGCGTCATAATTATAAAAGCGGGCGATTAAGTTGATAATCGTCGTTTTTCCTGCACCGGTGTGGCCAACAAAGGCAATGGTTTCACCCGGATTCGCTTCAAACGTGATGTGGTTCAGGATCGGCGTGTCCTCGTAGGCGAATGATACATCGTCAAATGTCACATGGCCAGTAGTTTCTGGCAACATTTCTGCCGATTCCTCGTCCGTTTCCTCCTGCTTTTCGTCCATGACATTAAACACACGCTCCGCACCGGCGATGGCGGACAGCAAAACATTAAACTGGTTAGACAGCTCGTTCAATGGCCGGGTGAACTGCCGGGCGTATTCGGTGAAAATAACGATGACACCGACCGTGATAATTCCTTTCACGGCAAACAAACCACCAACGAGTGCAATCAAGCCAAAGCTAAGGAAGTTCAGCATATTCATGATTTTTGGAATGAATCCGGAGATTGTCATCGCCCAAAAACCGGTATGACGCAGTTTTTTATTTCGTTCTTTAAATTCACCAATCACACGGTTCTCTTGCGAAAATGTTTTGACGACATGCTGCCCGGACACAGTTTCTTCCACATAGCCATTCAACTCACCTAAATCGCGCTGGCGCATTTTGAACAGTGGACCGGTCCGCTTGGTAATCCATTTCATGCCTAAATACATGAGCGGAACCACCGTCATGGTCACAAGCGTGAGCAGGGGACTTAGCATGAGCATCACAACAAGTGTGCCAACCAGGGTTAGGACACTTGAAAAAATTTGAATTACCGATTGGTTCAGCGTGTTGTTAATATTATCGATATCATTGGTGACCCGGCTCATCAATTCTCCATGCTGCCGTTTGTCGAAATAGGAGATCGGCAGCCGGTGGAATTGGGTAAACAAATTTTCGCGCAAGGTGTACACCGTGTTTTGTGCAATCCCGACCATCCAGTAATTTTGCAGAAAGATGGAGAGCGAATGGAAGAGATAGATGACGACCAGCCACACGAGCAGCATGGCAAGTCCTGTGCCTTCCTGCGTTACGATGTAATCATCAATCGCCATCCCGATTAGGTAGGGACCGAGTAAGGCGAGACCAGAACTCGCCACCGTAGCCAGGATCACGAGACTTAACATCATTTTTTCACGTGCTAAATAGGACCAAATCCGTTTGATTGTCCCCGCCGCATTGCGGGCTTTCTTCTCTTTCCGGCGCTCCTCAAGGGTTTTCAGTGGAATCCGCTCGTGTTGAAAAGGTTCTTTAAGCTGGTTAATTGGCATGCAAATACTCCTTTCCAAACTGGGATTCCACAATTTTGCGGTAAAGTGTTGAGTCTTCAAGTAATTCCTGATGAGTGCCATTGGCCAGGATCCTGCCATCATCCATCAATAGAATCCGGTCCGCATCCATTGCGGTTGTGACTTTCTGGGTGATCATCAGGTTCGTGCAATCGTATGGCTCAATCGCAGCGAGCAGCCTGGACTCGGTTGCCACGTCAAGCGCACTTGTGCAATCATCCAGCATGAGGATTTTCGGACGGCGGATTAATGCCCGGGCAATTGAGAGGCGCTGTTTTTGTCCGCCAGACAGGTTGACCCCCTTTTGACCGACCTTTGTGTCGTAGTCCTCTGCTAATTCCATAATCGTCTCGTGAATCTGCGCATCTTTTGCCGCCTGGATCACTTCCTCTTTCGTTGCATCATCTTTCCCCCAGGCAATATTGTCAAAAACAGAACCGGTGAACAGCAGCGGATTCTGTGGCACATAGCCGATCGCCCGTCGCAGATGATCGAGTGTATAGGAAGTAATCGGCTGGTCATCAATCGCAATCGTACCGCGATTCACATCGTATAACCGGGGCAACAGCTGAAATAACGTCGTTTTGCCAGCACCTGTCGCCCCGATAATTGCAACAGATTCTCTTGCTTTCACAGAAAATGTTATATCTTGAAGCACATTCTTGTCCTGTTTATAATAGGCAAAATCCACATGCTGAACATCAATTTTTCCGTCATGAACGACGGCGTCAGCATCTGCGTCTTCTGACTCATGCAAATCAACCTTCACATCCAGCACGTCACCAAGCCTTGTTGCAGAGGCTTTGGCACGAGAAAACGCCATGGTAATAAACGTCAGCATCGAAATCGCCATCGCAACACGCAGGGCGTAGTTCACAATGGCAACAATGTCACCGACAGATGATTCACCACCTGCAACCCGCTGATGGCCAAACCAGAGAATCGAAATCAGGCTCAGGTTCATGACAAACAGGAGAATCGGCATCGATGCCTCGACGAAGCGGAAGGTGTAACGCGTTTCCGCAGCCAGATCTTCATTCGCCTTCATGAAGCGGTTTTCCTCATGACTTCGGCGCAAAAATGCCTTGATCAGACGCATCCCAGCGAGATTTTCCTGCATAACCTGGTTCACATGATCGACTCGCTGCTGCACATTGCGGAACAGTCGGCTCGCCCGCTTCAACACCCAAAAGATAAAGGCAACGAGAAGCGGAACGGTAATTAAAAAGATCAGGGCAAGCTTGGCATTGACAATAAATGCCATCACCACACCACCAAGAATCAGCAGCGGTGCCTTGACCATAACACGCAGTCCCATATGGATCGTGTTCTGCAGCTGCCGCACATCATTGGTAAACCGCGTCATCAGTACAGATGTCGGATACTGATTCAAATTCCGAAATGAAAATTCCTGCACCTTTTCAAACAGGCGCTCACGAATATCATAGCCAAACCCATAACTCGTGTGCGACGCATAAAACGAGTTAATAACCCCAGCAAATAACGCCAAAAACGCAAGGCCAATCATAATACTGCCCCACATCACAATGTTTCCAATATCCTGATTCACAACCCCCTGATTAATCATCAACCCCAGGAAAAACGGGAGAAGCAGCTCAGTCGCAAGCTCAATCATCGTTAACGAATACGCCACCACAATCGGCAGCTTATACGGCCTCAAAAAAGAAAATACACGCTTCACAATATACCTCCAAGCGGGACAGAGAATTGCCTCCGGGCCGAAACTTTACCGGGACGGAGGGACAGGTCCCTTGACCCGCGTTCACTTTTATTAGTTAGATTTTTAAAATTATAATGGTAGAGCTTCATTCAATGCGATAAATCTTTAAACATAGAGTGATTCTATTATAATGGGAAAATTGGAATTTATCTATGAAGGAGGGTTGGGCTGAGGCGACTGGGGTGCCGACCGAAAAGTTTGAGTTTGGCTGATAAATTGAAGAATGGCCGATGTATCTCGAATTCAGCTGATATATTCGGAATTTGGCCGTTAAATTGAAAATACGGCTGATATATTTAAAATTTGGCTGATATATCGTGAATTTGGCCGAAATACCTGATTTATGGCCGATATATTCCACGCTGTAAGCACTGTAAACAGACTTAGAAATCAAAACGCTCTTCGCTTTCCATATATGCCAAGCTCAAGCCATATCAAAATTTAATATCTGCCAATTCAGATTTCATTTTTATGATCCATTTCAATTGTGGAACATTTGAGGAAGTATCATTAAAATAAAGCGGCATGTAATACCAAACTGGTAAAACTGCGTTGCGTAGAGATCTCAATGCAAGGACAAATTAGTATTTCACAAGATTTTTAAAGTTGAAGAAAACACAGCGATTGCTGCTACCCCCGCAGCCGATTAATCTGTCGCTGCATCTCTTTCATTTTCTTTTTCATCTGCTCGGTCTCCCGAAGCATTTGATTCATTTGCTGATTCATTCCTTGTCCCCGATGATTGTCAGATTGTTGCTGATTTGCTTGTTCCTGTCTTGTCTGTTGCCATTCAAGTGTTGCACCATACGTGGCTATAAGGCTGCCAAACGTACTTATAATTAATCCAATATATTGCAGTGTATCCGAATATTCGCTGTCGATGATAGTATCAGGATCTTCGGGCACAGTACCCCTCTTTTCTTCACGGTGATTTCAATGCAAATTGTAAATGTACGATAGTGTATTCGACCATGTTGCCAGCCGTACCTTTTTATCTCGATTTTGGAAAATTGAAACTTTCGACGTGGTATTATCGTACACTAAATTAAAGGCCGAAAAGGCGGTGTTTACGATGAAAAAAATTATGATTAGCGTGTTTTTCATTATTGTGCTTGCTCTTATCATAGTTCCATTCACCAATTTAACCCTCCCGGATCCGGTAGCCGTAACGGTCACTACTGAAGCTGGAGAGACTGAAATTCCGGTTGAGGTTGGAAGATACTGTGCTGAGGGATTTATTACAGGACATTGTACGTTTCCTGATAAAAACAAAGGAGAATTGTCATCCAAGGCAGTAGACGTGGCCCCAGGTTCAACCATCACATTTGAATTTGCTTTAAAACCCGATGATTTTCAATTAATTCGTGAAGACGCGAATGGAAACGAGGAAAGCAGAAGAAGTTATATGGACGACGAAAAAAGAGAAATAGAAGTACCTAAACAAAGCGGCATCCACACCTATTCAATTGAAGGAGAATGGGGCGAAAGAAACAGATCGGCGCATTACACATTTTCAATCAGGGTTGGGGACGAAGGTGGGGTCGGAGGGACCTGTCCCCGTTGTCCCTAAATAATGCTTGCAAGGTGGGGGTGGGCAGGATATAATAGAGGGGTCTTGTTTTACGATTCCGTAGCTCAGCTGGGAGAGCGCTTGCTTGACAGGCAAGAGGTCGTTGGTTCGAGCCCAATCGGAGTCATACCTATAATACGATGACACTATTCGAATAAAGATAGTGTCATTTTTTTTACAAAAAAATATCATTCATTTGGCGTGTCACTCCTAATCCCATAGAATGAGAGGTAAATAAACCGAAAAGTGGAGGTCTTACAATGGATAAATTTATGGAACGCGCAGTGAACCTGGCGCTAGAAAATGTTCGCGATGGGGGACAACCGTTTGGCGCGGTATTAGTGAAGGATAATGACGTATTTACGGAGGGTGTAAATGAGCTGCACCGGACGTACGATGTCAGTGGACATGCGGAATTACTGGCCATCCGTTGTGCACAGGAACAATTGCAAACGAACGATTTGTCTGGGTATACCATGTATGCAAGCGGGGAGCCGTGTCCGATGTGTTTGACTGCCATGTATTTTGCTGGAATTGAAAGAGTTTACTATTGTGCTTCAGTAGAGGATGCCGTTGCAGCGGGATTGGGGAAATCGAAAATGATCTATGAAGATTTACAAAAAGTGAAAGAAGACCGCACGCTTTCGATGGTGAAAATGCCATTAAAGGAAGGTATGGAAAACCCGATGGAACTGTGGAAAGAGCGGTAGAAATCCGAAAACGTACTCATTGACTTTTGATAAAAATCCTATCACAACCAGCACAGACTGATATCCAACTCAAAAGAGTAAAATAACCACGAATAGCACAATCTAATAATGGATGAAATTTCATGTAACAGTGAAAGGAGTAAACCATGAAAGAACTGTTCGTGCTGTTAAAAAAAGGAAGCATGTCTGCCTTATGGGCCAGTATCATGAACGCGGTCATTGCAATTATAAAAGCTATCACTTTTTTCGTGACAGGTAATGTGGCGATGTTTGCCGAGTTGATGCACAGTATTGGGGATGCGGCAAACCAACTTTTTGTATTTGTTGGATCTGCTCTGAGTAAAAAGGCACCTACCGACCGTTTCCCGGGAGGATTTGCGCGGCTGGTTAATTTGGTGTTACTTGGTTCGGTATTAGTTGTCGGTGTATTGGCATTTGAAACAATCAAAGAAGGGATTCATCATATAACTGCTCCACCTGAATCCGGTTCGTGGTTTTGGTTGAACATAGCCGTTCTTGGAGTCGCAGCGATACTGGAGTCTGTCGTCTGGTTTAAGGCAATGAAGGAAATAACTGGGGATATGGGAGATGAAACCATCACGGGGTTCAAAATTGTGACGGAAAGCTTCAAAAATTTAGGAGACGCGAAACCAGCCACAAAGCTCGTATTTTTGGAAGATATGGTGGCTGCAAGCGGTGCCGTAATCGCCATTCTAGCCATCGTGATTGGCACCTACACCCCGTTTCATTCCGCCGAGGGGTATGCATCGGTCATTATTGGTCTTATGTTGTTCTATGTTGTAGGCCGAATTTTTCTTGATAACGCGGCAGGTGTCTTAGGGGTTTCCGATGAGGACATGGAGAAAAAGATTGGCGAGTTCGTATTTGGCGAACCACAGATAAAAGATATACGAGATCTTATGGTTATCAAAGAAGGGGAAGAATTGCACGTTGAATTAAAAATAGAACTTGATCCAGGCATGACAATCGCGGAGGCTGATGATATCCGCGATGGTATTGAGAAAAAGATTTTAAATGAAAAAGGCGTAACAGAGGTAATCATTGAGTTTGATGAGGATGATCAGGTTCAAAACTGGAAAAGTCCAGGGAAAGAAAACGGATGATTATAGCGGAATGCCCCGATAACTATATCACAATAATAAGAAGCCGAAAAACCCGCCACAAAGGTTTTTCGGCTTTTTTCTTATTTTACTGGACCATTGTTGATCTCCGTAAGTTTAGAATTGATGGCCAGGATTTTTGCGTTAACCCCTGTTATTCCAAATTTAGCCAACCTATTGGTATGCATATTCAAATATTTCTCCGCTGTTTCTTTTGATTCAAACAGATAAACCCCTCCAGCTTCGTTTGTATCAGGGGATTCTGTCCATATTTTCCAGATAAGTCCTTCTTCTTCGTTTATACTCTTAGCTAAATCAGCGAATACCTCGGCCATTTCATCACCGAATGGGCCCTGCATGGTAAAGTCAATCTGTAATATGTGTGTCATCTTCATCATCCTCTTGCGTGAAATTGATTCTTTAAAATAGTTTCGCCTACTGGAATTGTATTCCCACTTGTAACTATCATAGTTACTATTGAAATGATTGACAATTTTTTTGAATCAAAATCAATGATGTAAACGGTGGATCGACACGTTTCTTCACCTAGGAGAAAAATATATTGACACAAGTGGATAATTAAATTAAACTTACTTACGAAAAGTAACTCATTTTTGATATGGAAAATAGTTAAGGAGTGAAAATGATGGAACAGAAATTTTTTCGTGAACCGAGTACATTTGTCGGTCATGTTGAATTAAACATAACGAATCTTGCAAGTTCGCTTGAATTCTATCAGGAAGTAATCGGCTTGCAAATACTGGAGCAATCAGAAAGAAGGGCCGTGCTTACCGCTGATGGGAAGACGGGTCTGATATCACTTGTCCAGCCAGAACAGGCGGCCCCGAAACAAGCAAATACAACGGGATTGTATCATTATGCAATCCTGCTTCCTAACCGGGTTGATCTGGCAAAAGTAATTCAGCATTTCAGCGAGCTCAACATTCGGATTGGCGCATCCGATCATCTTGTCAGCGAGGCTCTCTATCTAAATGACCCGGATGGCAATGGGATCGAAATTTATGTGGACCGGCCATCTTCTACCTGGACCTGGAAGAACAGTGAGGTGGCAATGACTGTCGATCCACTGGATATAAAGGATATAATGGGGGATCTTGGAAACGAAAGCTGGGAAGGACTGCCAGCAGGAACCGTAATCGGGCATATCCACCTGCATGTTTCCGAATTGAAAAATACAGAAGAATTTTATCGAGAGGGGCTCGGCTTTGATGTAGTCAATCGGTTCGGCGCACAGGCACTCTTTATCTCAACTGGTGGCTATCATCACCATATCGGGTTGAACACATGGGCTGGAGCTGGTGCACCTGCACCAGCTGAAAATAGTGCTGGCCTGGCATTCTTTGCACTAACGCTTCCAAGTGAAGGCGCTAGGGAAAAGGTAATCGATCGGCTGCAAGGACTTGGTTATGATGTCGAAAGGGATGATGAAGTTTTTATGACAAAAGATCCTTCCGGTAACCGGATTAAATTACAGGTTTAATATACTAAAAACCTCCGCGAGCTGCATCAGGCGGAGGTTTTTTACATAGCAAAAAATGATTAAAACGCTGCGGTCCAGCCACCATCGGCTGTTACGACCGTCCCATTGACGAAGCTTGAGTCATCAGACGCTAAGAATAATGCGACCTTGGCAATTTCTTCGGCTTGACCAGTACGTGGAATGACGCTTTGCGCAACCTGTGCGCGGCTCATGCCGAATTCATTGACATCGGTGATGGAGGAGCCGATATTTGTTTCAACAGCGCCCGGGGCAATGGCATTACAGCGGATGCCTTTCTGAGCGTACATGAATCCGGTATTTTTGGTCAGGCCAACGACCGCATGTTTGGAAGCGCCGTAGATAGCTCCCGCATGGGCACCATTGAGTCCGCCAGTTGAAGCGGTGTTGATGATGACGCCACTTTCTTTTTCCAAAAAGATCGGAATTGCTTTGCGCATTGCCCGCATAACGCCTTTCGTATTAATATCGAAAATGAAATCCCATTTTTCATCGGGAATATCCCCAACCGGTTCGAAACCATCCATGACACCGGCATTGTTTACTAGGATATCCAATGTTCCATATTCCTGCACGGCTGTATCAATCATCCGGTCGACGTCTTCTTGCTTGACGACATTCACTTGTACCGCCTTAGCTACGCCGCCATCATTGACGATTCCTTCCGCCACAGCCTCTGCACCTTCTCGGTTAAGGTCACAGGCAATTACCTTTGCGCCTTCTTTCGCATACAATTCGGCAATTGCTTTTCCCATTCCTGAAGCTGCACCTGTTACGACGGCTACCTTATCTGTTAATTTCACTTCATTTCCCTCCTTAAAAGTAAAAAAACTCCTTAGTTAAATTATAGTGGTTGAGGAGAGGAAGTACAAAAGGTTGGCCGAATATGAACGGGTATTTAGTGAAGACTAATGCTGACACTAATACTTAGAATAAGAGGTGGACAAAGTGAACGAAAAACATAAGCGAGATTCTAAAGGGCAAAAAGAATCCGAAAACGGGACTTCCGTTAACGGTGCAGGGGGTCCGGCCGATCAACGGACAGCTGAAGGGGAGGATAGTAAGACACTGACAACTCGCCAAGGCCATCCCGTGAAGTATAATCAAAATATCCGAACGGTGGGAAATCGCGGTCCTGCCACGCTTGAGAACTATCATTTTATTGAAAAAATCTCGCATTTTGACCGGGAGCGGGTACCGGAGCGTGTCGTCCATGCTCGAGGTGCAGGGGCGCATGGATATTTTGAAACCTATGGAAAAGTAGGCGATGATCCGATTTCAAAGTATACTCGGGCAAAAGTTTTTCAGGAGGCGGGCAAGCAAACGCCGGTTTTTGTGCGTTTTTCGACGGTCAACCACGGGAAGCATTCTCCCGAAACATTGCGTGATCCCCGTGGATTCGCGGTTAAGTTCTATACAGAGGATGGAAACTGGGACCTGGTGGGGAACAACCTCAAGATATTCTTTATCCGTGATGCGATGAAGTTTCCTGATGTTGTTCACGCCTTCATTCCGGATCCGGTCACCAATATTCAGGATACCCAGCGAATCTTTGACTTTTGCTGCAATTCCCCTGAATCGCTGCATATGATTACGTTTCTATTCTCGCCATGGGGGATACCAGCCAACTATCGGGAAATGCAGGGATCGGGTGTTAACACGTATAAGTGGGTCAACGAGGAAGGGAAAGCCGTTCTTATTAAATACCACTGGGAGCCAAAGCAAGGCATTAAAAACCTCAAGCAGGAAGACGCCGAGAAAATTCAGGCGAAAAATTTCAATCATGCAACACAGGATTTGTATGAAGCAATTGAACGCGGCGATTACCCGGAATGGGAATTGTTTGTTCAGATTCTAAGCGATGATGACCATCCTGAGCTGGATTTCGATCCACTGGATGACACGAAAATCTGGCCGAAAGATCAAATTCCGTGGCAACCGGTCGGGCGCATGGTGTTGAACAAAAATCCGGAAAACTATTTTGCAGAGGTTGAACAAGCAGCCTTTGGTACAGGGGTTCTAGTGGATGGATTGGATTTTTCCGATGATAAGATGCTGCAAGGGCGGACTTTCTCCTATTCAGATACCCAGCGTTACCGAATTGGCGCAAATTATTTACAGCTGCCTATCAATGCGGCTAAAAAACGGGCGGCAACCAACCTGCGTGATGGGCAAATGGCCTATTATGTTGACCAATCACCCGAGCGGAATCCGCATGTCAATTATGAACCGTCATCTCTAAACGGACTTGAAGAAACAACAAGATCCAGAAAAGACTACACGCCGAAAGTGGAAGGCGAACTTGTCCATGAAAGTATCGACCGGACCAATGACTTCAAGCAAGCCGGGGAAACGTACCGCGCGTTTGATGATGTTGAACGAGATGAGCTGATCAATAATCTTGTCAACGGACTGTCTTCATGTGAAAAGGTTATCCAGGATAAAATGATTGAGCTGTGCACCAAGGCGGATGAGAATTACGGCCGCAGGGTGGGTGAAGGACTGAAAAATCACCCGAATCAACAGAAAGGGGAGCACGGGCCAGCTGGTGCAACAGGTACAAGTGAAGCAGTTGATGAAGCGGGACAAACTGGGCATGGCAGTGACTCTTATTAGTGCAGGGTGCACATGCAAGGGGCCTGCATGCCAGATCCCTGTTTACAAAAAAATGGTTATCGTTTTTTGTATACTTTTTGTAGGGTAGGCAAGTTTGACAGAACCCGGGCGAGGGAAGGTCTGTAAGAATATCACTTTTTTCTACACCCCAATAATAAAGCGCTTTTTCCCAGGTGGAAAAAGCGCTTAACATTATGTTAAAAATTTCTTGGCAATTTCCTGATAAAGATTAATACTGTCCAAATATTTATCCACTTCAACGTACTCATCAGGTTGATGGGCGGTGGATGTTTCCCCGGGCCCTAAGACAACGATCGGAAAGTCTTTCTTTGCGTGGATAAATTGGGAACCGTCAGAGTATGCTGTTATGCCTCCCAGTTCTGCTGATCCATCAGCTTTTACGACATTTTGTACGAGCTTCACAAAGGGATCCTCACTGGAAGTTTTGACAGGTGACTGATCGTTCAGTGTGCGAATTTCAGCTTTAAGTTCCGGATATTTTTTCTTAACCTTCTCAATTACCTGTTCAATCTGCTCAATGATTTGCTTGTGATCCTGTGAGGGAACGGTCCGGATATCGATATTGGTAAAGCATTGGTCGGGGACGATATTTGTATTAGAGCCGCCTTTAATGACATCGATGCTGTAGGTTGGGCTGCCTAACAGCTCATCCTCTTCATATTTTAATTCAAATTCCTCTCCCAAAATCTCATGGATAATTTCATTCATATGAATAATCGCATTCACACCCACATCGGGCATTGAGCCATGGGCGGTTTTGCCGTACGTAATGATTTGTGGCCAAAGTGCACCCTTATGGGCAATTTTAATTTTATTTTGGGTGGGCTCCGCGATAATCAGGGCATCTAATGATTCGGCATACCCTCTTTCCGTTAACTGGCGGGAACCAACTGCTCCTGCTTCTTCACCAACTGTGGCCAGAAGGGTTACTTCTCCTTTTATCGGAAGACCTTCTTCCTTTAACGCAACCATAGCCAGTGCGCAGGCAACAAGGCCACTTTTCATGTCACATGCCCCGCGGCCATAAATTTTTCCATCCTCTTCTTCAGCACCAAAAGGGTCGTGCTCCCATTCGTTCTCACCGGTAGGAACGACATCCATATGCCCGGTAAGTCCAAGAACGGGGCCGTCTTCTTCGCCTTTTAAATGGGCGATTAAATTAGCCCGGTTCTCGTCGTATTCAACAAGCTCCGTCTCGATGCCATGTTCATCAAATAGGGTTTTTAACTTGTTAGCGACTTCCGTTTCATTTCCGGGAGGGTTAACACTTTTGATTTGAATGATCTCTTTTAAAAATGATTTAGCTTGTTCCTGATCCATATTATCACCTCTGTTGTTTTAGTCTACCCCTCTTATTTTCAGGTTAATCGGAAAATTAATCCATGCAGCCGGCAACGTTTGGATAAATGAATGGTGCGGAATTATACTAAAATAGAAAGGAAGAGAAGCGTTGGTGACATGGGATGTTCTGAATATTATCGGCACCATTGCCTTTGCAATCAGCGGTGCCATTGTTGCGATGAGAGAGGATTATGATATATTAGGTGTCCAAGTGTTAGGATTTACGACGGCATTTGGGGGCAGTACGATTCGTAATTTGTTAATTGGTATACCGATTGAAAACATTTGGCAGCAGGGTGATTTATTCATTGTTGTCTTCTTGACAATCATCGTTATATTTATACTGCCGAATCAGTGGCTGCAATATTGGGATAAATGGGGCTTTCTGTTTGATGCGATGGGGTTAGCTTCATTTGCAATGCAAGGGGCTCTTAGCGCAGTTCAAATTGGTGCACCGTTAAGTGCAGTGCTCGTTGCGGCAACTCTGACAGGTTCTGGCGGGGGAATGATCCGGGATGTTTTTGCAGGGAGGAAACCAATGATTTTTCGTGAAGAAATTTATGCTCTGTGGGCGACATTGGGCGGATTGATGATTGGTCTTGGCTTTATTCAGGGGCCTTGGTCTACAGGTGCTCTTTTTGTTGCGATTGTTATATTGCGGATGTTGTCGGTGCATTTTAAATGGAGGTTACCCCAGCATTCAGTGTCGTGATAAAATTCCACACTTTTTTCTTCAATTTTTGGTGGGACATAGGGACAGGTCCCTTGTCCCACAGATCAGCTGAATGGTGTTATGGGTCATAGGGTACGGAATCAAGCAAGCGAAACTACCCCTGTTATTTTAAGGACATTTGCAAATTCCGGCTTTTCGCCAAGAGCTAATTGCGTAATCTTTAGGTTTATTAAACTTTATACTGGATAATGACTTATCCCTGTTTAAAGTGCAGCAATAGGGACGTAGGGACAGGGGACCTGTCCCTACGTCCCTTCTAAAAAGTCATGGATGTCGGTGTGTAATTGGTTTTTCTCTGGTCCTCGGGTGATGATATGGGAGGATTGTTCGTACCATTTTATAGATTTTTTGGTAGATGAAATTTTGTTATATAGGATGTCTGGGCTTTCCAGATTTGCACGATGGTCTTGTCTTGCCTGGATAATAAGTGCAGGGCACTCAATAGCAGGAAGCCTGTTGTTTACATCTTCAATCACATGCTGGACATCTAGTAAAATAGTATCGGAAGACTTGTGTATAGACGTTAATTCGTTCTGGATTTGCTGATCAGATTTCTTTTCCATCTTCTTGTAATTTACTGCGTACCTTGTAATATGGTCGCTAAGCGTTTCTAGGCTCTTTTTCTTTATCGGTGCACACATTGATACAATTCCATTGACAGGCAGCATGCTGCCAAGTTTTAATGCGTAGAGAGCCCCTAGGGAGAGGCCGACAACCGCAATTTCCTCAATTTGAAGCTTTTTTAAATAGTTGTATCCATCCACAACGTCCTGCCACCATTCTGCTGACCGTGAAGTTAGTAGTTCTTCTGGCGATGTTCCATGACCAGCGTATAGAGGCGCATAACAGGTATAGCCGTGTTTATTTAAATAGTTGCCAAGGGCCCGCACATCTTTTGTATTTCCTGTAAAACCATGTAATAAAAGAACCCCTCTTTTTCCACCTTTATATAAAAAAGGTTTATCTGGGACAATCCGCATCTGACTTCACCTTCCAAAGGAATAAACTTAATCGTATAAAATTATCATACGTATAATCCTGATGAATGTCTATTGCAGAAATGGTGCAATTTGTTCATAGAAGGGTAAAGATACATTTATTATCATCCATGTCGAACCCCAAAGTTACACGGATCCCGATTTCAATGAACGGATGTTTCATTATTTTAGTTTGTTGTATAATAAATATAGAAAACCAATTTTGCCAATTGTCGTATTTAGTTACGATGAAAATAAAACGGAAAAAACAGAGTATATGATTTCATTTCCTTTTTTCCACGTTCTGACGTTTAACTTTTTGATGCTCGAATTAAGGAAAAAGAACTGGCGGGACTATATTGAGTCAAATAATCCCGTAGCTGCAGCATTGCTTAGCAAGATGGGATATAAGGAGACTGAAAAGGTACAGGTTAAGAAAGAATTTTGAAAATGCTTGTGCGGCTGGAGGTCAACCCTGCAGAATCCAGGTTTGTAAATGACTTTTTTGAAAGCTATCTAAAATTGGATGAAAAGGAGGAAGAAAAGCTTATGAAGGAAATCAGTGAATTGGAAAATGCTGATGAGATTCTGAATTTGCCTAATTCGTGGGAGGAGCGGGGTATTAAAAAAGGAATTGAAAGAGGGTTTGAAAAAGGAATCAAGCAAATTGCCCGCCGGATGTTGGAAGAGGGATCGCCAATTAATTTTATATCAAAGGTAACAGGAATGGATGAAGAAGAGATAAAAAAATTATAGTTATTTATATAGTTTGTCACTCTGTGGTGAAAAACGATTAAGCTTGAGTTGAAATCAGAAGTTTAACTCGAACTTTTGTCATACTGGGTGACTAAAATAGCTGTTTTCCGTACTGGACTGTACCTATTAGCGGAAAACGATAGGCCCGGATGTTGTAGTATTTCATAAGGGTGGTCCTTTTACGTGTATACAAGATTTACTTCCCTTAAAGTACAGCACAAAAGGGACAAGGGACCTATCCCTATGTCCCACACTATTTTGAAATGCAGAAGGAAAAGCAATGAAGGAAATCAGTGAATTGGAAAATGCCGATGAGATTCTGAATTTGCCTAATTCGTGGGAGGAGCGGGGTATTAAAAAGGGGATTGAAAAAGGAATCAAGCAAATTGCCAACCGGATGTTGGAAGAGGGGTCGTCAATTGATTTTATATCAAAGATAACAGGGCTTAAGAAGGAAGAAGTTGAAAAGTTAGAGTGAATTGATAAAAACTTAAACGGTAAAAAATACACAAAAGCTTGGGTTGAAATTGAATTTTCAACTCAGGCTTTTGTTGTATAGTTAAGTGCAAACCAGGGCTCGCATTATTAATTAATTGTATGGCTGCAACTTAAACGTGGGTCAAAAACACTACAGAAAGCATGTTGACCTTTATCCTTTATTGCCTTATAATCATAAACTGTGATAATGATAATCATTATCAATTAAAAAAGAAGGATGGATAGCTAAATGCTTCGTTTTTTACAAAATAATCTTGTGGTCGCATACATATTAACAATAATTCGGATTTATCTTGGTTGGCAGTGGGCAGTTGCCGGATGGGAAAAAATCACGGGATCATTTGACGCTTCTGGTTTCTTAAAAGGAGCGTTAACCAAGGCATCAGGGGAACACCCAGCGGTTCAGCCATGGTGGAGCACATTCCTCGAACAACTTGCGTTACCACATGTTGAGTGGTTCAATGTCCTGGTTCCATGGGGAGAATTCCTTGTCGGGATCGGTTTAATACTGGGGGTTTGCACAACCTTTTCAGTCTTTGTTGCATTGCTGTTAAATTTCTCGTACATGTTTTCCGGGACCACAAGTACGAATCCACAAATGATTCTGATGGAATTCATTCTTCTTGCGGCAGCCTTTAACTCGAGCAAAATTGGTCTGGATCGAGTGCTTGTTCCATATGCTCGGAATGTTTGGGAAAAAGTTGTGTTTAGAAAGCGTTCGACGGTGTCTGTGGAACGTACGTGAGGTAGACTTTCCTTAAATAGAAAGGTAACGCCAAGTGCTAAATTGAAATCTAACTCTCTTCCTTTTCTACATGTTACACTGTACTCATTAAGGGGAATCGATGTAGTACTGCATAGGTTGGTCCTTTACAACCTAGATCATGAACAAGACTTATATTCTATTAAAGTAAAAGTACAAACGGGACAAGGGACCTGTCCCCTTGTCCCTGAAAGGAGCTTGCAATCTTGGTAATGAATAGTCAGTTTTCTAGAGTTAGGGAATGGATGAATGAGAATAATGTGGCGTCTTTGGTTATCACGGACCCTGCGAACCAATTTTATTTGAGTGGTTTTAAGGCATTGATTTATTCGAGACCGATATTATTAATTATTGATCATGAAACGTCAGCTTTTATTCTGCCATCGTTGGAGGAAAAGCATGCTGAAGCGGAGGCAGAGGTTGATAACCTTTATGCCTATTATGAGACCCCCGAAATGGCTGGTGGAAATGCATCAAATGATCCAACTGAACTGCTGCAGCAGGTTCTAAAACAGAAGCACGGACCTGGCGAAACAATTGCTTTTGATCTTTCTTATGCATCGGCGAGATTAGTTATGGATGTAAAAGAAGTAGGTTTTAATGTAGCAGATGCGAGTAAACGGATTCAAACATTGCGTTACCGAAAAAATCCTCAGGAAATGGAAACGATGAAAGAAGCGGGAAAGCTGGTTGAAGTGGCGGTGGACAAATCCATTCGCACAGCTGCCGAAGGGGTAACAGAGCTTGAAGTTGATGCAGCGGGAAATGCGGAGCTGTTTGCTGAAACAGCCAGGGAATATCCGAACGCATCACTTGATTTGACGGTTATGACACCTTCTGGACCAGTGCGCAGCGTCATGCCGCATGTATTTTCCAATACACGAAAACTAGAGGAAGGTGATGTGGCGATCCATACCAGACAGGTCGGGTTAAATGGATATCGCGCCGAGCTAGAGCGTACATTTGTTGTCGGAAAAGCAAGCGATAGACAAAAAGAGGCTTTTCATGTAATGGTAAGGGCGCAGGAAGCCGCATTGAAGATGATTAAGCCAGGTGTACAGGCGAAGGAAATTGATTTGGCTGCAAGAAAGGTAATCACGGAAGCAGGGCTTGAGGAATATGCCATACACCGAGTGGGACATGCCATAGGTGTATCTTCGCATGAAGAACCGCATATCCGCTTTGATAATTCATTGGAGTTAGAGGAAGGAATGGCATTCTGTATCGAGCCAGGCATTTATATACCGGGCGTGGGCGGATTTCGTCACTCGGACACGGTGATTATTACCGCTGACGGCTATGAATTGATAACCGAATATCCTCGAGATTTAAAGCGTCTAACGATATAGAAAGCATGTAAAAATATCCCCTCCCATGTAACAAAGGAGGGGAGTATGCTTGTTATTTTTTTGAAGTCGCAAGCGTAACGAAAACGAGAACCAAAATGGCCACCGGAACAGCGATAACTGAACTGTTTATTTCGAAGGGCTTGTTCAGAACTATTTCCCACAATAATGTTGTTGCTACACCGGCAATCATGGAGGATATGCCCCCGGCTTTATTGACTCTTTTCCAAAGCAATACACCCAGAACGGCTGGTGTGAGTCCGGCGCCATACACGGTATAGGCGTACATTTGGACATCCAAGATTGTTGGGAAAAACCGTATTAAAACGTAAGATAAAATTCCGAGCAGTACAACAAAGAGTTTTGTCATGTTCAATAACTGTTTGTCGGTTGCTTTTTTCATTACATATTTTTGCACTATATCGTATGTGACATTGGTAGCCCCAGATAATAAGAAAGAATTTCCAGTTGTAATAATAAACGCAGTTGCTGCAGCTAGTAAAAGCCCGCCAATGACATTTGGCAGCACTAATGTCGAGGCCATCAGCGCCATTCCGGGTTCAATGTCTTTAAACATGGAACTGGCTGCGAAAGCAATCAGCCCGATTACAGGTGAAATAATCAGAAGACCAATAATCCAGCCGATATTTGCTTTTTTAGTTGCGCTATCCTTCTTTGAAGCGGCTAATCGCTGGTACATATTCTGGTCACTTAATAATAAGAAGAGCGGCGGCAGCAAGTATCCTAACAGCTGAATAGTTGAAAGGGATCCGGTAACAGTTAGATGGCTTGCTGGAACATTTGCGGTAATTTCATCCCAACCTCCCGCAATGGCGAACATGAACGGCAAAGCAAGTAAGAGTCCAAATACCATAATCCCTGAACTTATCGCATCTGTCGGCGCAACAGACTTAAGTCCTCCTGCAGTCGCAAGAAAGATAATTAAAATTCCCCCAATAATAGTACCCCATTGAACGGAGATCCCTGTCGTAACGTTTAAAATATATCCTACTCCTTTTATTTGGTAGGAAACGATCCCTACATAAGCAAGAATAATGATGATGCTGGCCAGTAATCTGGCACCTGATCCATATTTATCCTCCAAGATGGAAGAAACAGTATATTTCCCCAGGCTGCGAATTTTAGGGGCGATAAAATATAGGACAACAATCCCAACAATGGATGGAATGGTTACAAGAAAAGCTGGAATCAATCCAAAACTGTATGCCATCGAGGTTTGTCCCCCTGTTACACTTCCGCTACCTACCCACGTTGCAATAAGTGTGCCGGTTAACACAAGTGTACCCAGGCTTTTTCCTGCTAAAATATAGTCTTCACTTTTTGAAATCTTCTTCGAGTAATAGATTCCTAGAATAACCATCAGAATCCCGTATGCTACTACATACCACAATAAAGATAAATCTGACTCAATACTCAAATTTAGAACCTCCAATCTGATTGCTTTAAATACTTTCTTTTCAAAATATTTAAATGTTCATTATACATTTTCTGACAAAAAATTTAAACCATTTGGTCAATTTATAAAAGTCAATGCTAGGAGTAGGCACGCATAGCCGCGGTTCAGCGTAAACGGGACAAGGGACCTGTCCCCACGTCCCAGATGATATTCATCAAAAAAAATGCTATTATGAAGCTATAATAGTAAAACGGAGGAGTGAAGGGAGATTGATTAATAAAGTTGGGCAAATCATGGTGTATGTGAACGACCAGGATAAAGCGGTGGAATTCTGGACGGAAAAGGTGGGGTTTCAGGTGGTTTCTGATGAAGGTGATGGCAATGGAATGAGATGGATTGAAATTGCGCCAACAGCGGAATCTGAAACATCGATTGTACTTCATAATAAAGAATTAATTGCCAGGATGCAGCCTGAATTAAATCTCGGCACGCCTTCGCTCATGTTTTTCTCAGAAAACCTTGATAAGCTGCATAACGACCTATCCGGTAAAGACATCACAGTCGGAGAAATTGTAAACATGCCATCTGGCAGGGTATTTAATTTTGCCGATAGCGAGCAAAACTATTTTGCAGTTATGGAGAAGGGTGAATAACTAGTTTTTTTCATTGAAAAGAAGTTTCCAAAAAGTAGTGCTACTCATCCATGCAGAAAAAATGTTATCATGGGTAAGGGAAAGTAGATAAAGGAATATTTTAGTACTAGAAATAAAAGGAGTAGATATCATGAACAACAGTCAATTCGACAAAATTAAGAACGGAAAAGGATTTATCGCTGCACTCGATCAAAGTGGCGGCAGCACGCCAAAAGCATTGGCAGAGTATGGAGTGCCGGAAAGTGCTTATTCCAATGAAGAGGAAATGTTTGATCAGGTGCATCAAATGCGCACTAGAATCATCAAGTCACCTGCGTTTAATGCCGATCAAATCCTAGGCGTTATCCTATTCGAACAAACAATGGATCGCGAAATTGATGGCAAATATACAGCAGATTACCTTGCTGATAATGGCATCGTACCTTTCCTAAAAGTGGATAAAGGACTAGCTGATCAAGAAAATGGCGTTCAGCTTATGAAACCAATTCATGATTTGGACGAGACCCTTAGTCGCGCCAATGAACGGAAAATCTTCGGTACAAAAATGCGTTCCGTCATCCATGAGCCAAGCGAAAGTGGCATTAAAGCCGTAGTGGAACAGCAATTTGAAGTTGGTAAACGCATTATCGCTGCTGGTCTAGTTCCTATTATCGAACCAGAAGTAAATATTCACAGTGAGAATAAGGAAAAATCCGAAGAAATCTTGCGTGATGAAATCGCTAAAAATCTGGATAAATTAGCTGAAGATGAAAATGTGATGCTGAAGCTTTCTATCCCGACAAAAGCTAATATGTATAAAGAATTGATTGACCATCCACGCGTTGTCCGTGTTGTCGCTCTTTCCGGCGGTTATTCCCGTGACGAAGCAAATGAAAAGTTGAAAGAAAATGATGGTCTCATTGCAAGCTTCTCCCGTGCACTTGCTGCTGACTTATATGCTGATCAGTCTGCGGAAGAGTTTGACGCGGCGTTGAAAAATGCTGTAGATACAATTTACGATGCTTCTGTTAATAAAAAGTAGTTTGAAACAACCTTTCTGAGGAATTTAATAAGAATCAACCTTTAAAAGCATTGAAGTCCAGTTTAGTGGATTTCAGTGCTTTTCATTTACAAAGCTGAAACAAGATTAACCGTTAAATTTACCTAAAAGGAGCTCATTATGATTATCTTCTTATGGTTATTCGCAACAATCTTCATTATGAGTTATCTTTCTATTCATGATTATCTTGGTGAATATGAAACCCTTTGGACCATTCTTTTTAATTTAATATTTTTAGGCTTGGCGGTGTATTTAGTACTTAATTCATATTATTATAAAGAAAAGAAGAATATTATATTGTTTAGTATATTAATTGTCTTTATTATTTTATCTACCATTTTGATGATAATATCGTAAAGGGGGAAATCCATGTTTCAACAAAACAGGAGGGTAATCAATGAGCTACAAAAATACGTTTATCAAAGTCTCTGAAGATTCGACTGCGGACCCTGCTATTGTACCTGTCCCAAGAAATGAAAAACCGACGATTGCTTCCATTGAATATGAGTTGATCAAGAATAATCCCTACCAATATACGCAAGATGATGTCCAATTTAAAACCCATTCAATACGAAATCAAATAGAAGATACAGACGAACAACGGGAGCAGTTCTTTGCAAAACCGAAAGCATGTTTTCGAGCTTCGCCACTAGTGAAAAAATATGGATGGGGGATTCATTATAATGCGGAAGGAAAGGTTTCCATTTATGGGGTGGAGAGCGAAGCGTATCAAGACTATCTCAATTCGGAAGGGGTAACTGTGTTAAATGGCATGCGTTCGAAGCGGAAAAATAAGTCATAAGCCATAATCCAGTAAAGCCTCTCATAAGAAAGGCTTGAGTCCGAAACTAACGGGTTCGGTTGATGGGGAGAAAAGTGCTAATAACAATGTAAATATCATACTAATTAGCAAACATTTCACCAGTAAACTAACACTATAAATAACAAGAAAGGGGCTGGGACATAACTAAAAATGTTTGACTGAAAGACGAACAATCACAGGATAGACAGCTTAAAAAGTTAATTTTCCAATAGTTGGATCTAACTCGCAGTTGATAAAAATAGCGACATATGCGCTGGGTTGTTTTCCGCTGCGGACCGTTGCTTTCCGCGGGCACGGCTTAAGCCTCCTTGCCCCGGCAAGGAGTATGCCGACGTTGCCCGCAAAGGGCGTTTTTAGTCGGCCCTCACCTTTACCCACTCTGCGGGGTCTTAAGACTCGTGCTGTTCCCACAGGAGTCAACGGTCCGGAGCGTAAGACACCATCGTAATAGTGGATGGACCAGATAATACCGTTGCTAAGTACCATTAGCGAAGGAAAAACACGGAGACTCCTGTGGGAGCAGAAGCCTCGATGAGACCCCGGAGAGCGTAAGCTCGAGGAGGCTCATTAGCTGCCCACGGAAAGCGCAGTGTTTTTCCGCAGCGACCGCCGGGGTGATAATTTTTTAGTTACGTTGCAGTTTATGGACAATTCGCAATAAGGTTTACAAAAACAGCCAAGAAAAATATCCGAACTAATCCAAATTCTAATTAAAGAATTTGGAATCATAGTTCGGATTTCCCCATGACTGACTCACTTTTGTCTCAGCCTCTTTAACTTAAAATTTACTATCCTTCTTCAGCTAACGCTACCCTTTAATTAACTAAGGAACCTAAAAATTCATCTATACGTATTAACATATCTTCTATCTTATGTTCTTCATTTAAATTTGCTTCTCCAGTTACTATTTCAACTTCTGATTTTTCGCTTCCTTCTTTTTGGTACTGCAATTCTACGGTGAAATCATAAATTATCTCTTCAGATTCTGTTTTCTCATATTCGATATTTTTCACCTTAAAGCTGTAATCATATTTCATTGCTTGAATCAGTATTCCAGAACCATTATTTTGACTTACAAATTCCACATAGGATGTTTCATTTGCAAAATATTCTTCAAAATGATCTTTATCATATTGTACTAAGTCTTCGATTTCCTCATTATTAAATATTTTCTTCAATTCATCATTTGGTCCTGTAAGAGCTTTCTGTAATACGGATTCAATTGTCTCTATATTTTCATCCTGAGTTTCCTGCTCTGCATTTCCTGTGCAACCAGCTGTCAATAAAAGAAGTGAAGCGAATAAAGCGATTACAAATAATTTATACGTTTGTTTTTTCATATAAAATCTCCCTTTATAAAAAAATACGATGAATTACGTTAATAAGTTTCAAAGAAATATAATATTCATACATATTTCATATTTTCACAGAATTCCCCTTTTTAAAATATTCCGCTCGGCGGTACTATCAATGATATTAGGTATTGTTTTCGCTAGTCCAACCCCCTTTTAATATAACCCTTATTCAACTATCCTGCTCCGTTAGTTTGTGTACATTTCATCACAAACTCTATATATAGTTTAACATAAATATTTATATAACATTTTAAATTTTTAAAAAATAATCTTTAAAAATAAGTTCGCTTGTTTTAAAGCGAACTACCTTAGATAAATTATATCTTATTGAAATAATAGGTCATCTTATCAGTATTGAGCCACATTTCTTTAAATTCTAGCTTTTGAAGAGGTTTGGTTTCGTGTCGTTTTAAAAATTCTAAACACCTTCGATAAAGCAACTCTAATTTATCATAGTAAGTTCCTCTGCCAATTTCTAAAATTCCACAGGTTCTTGTAACGAAGGCACTGAAAAAGTGATGGATTTGAAAAATTTAGCTATTCACCTTCACTTAGCATCTTGAATATACGGAGACTCCTCGAAAAAGAAAAGCACTTTTTTTTCGTGCGATGCCTATTCAGGGCAGCTTTCCTTGTCCTGCGGGAAGTGAGAGACCGACAAGACCCCGCAGGACGGCAGTTAATGAGGCCCGACTAAAACCGCCCTTTGCGGGAAACGTCGGCTACCCCTTGCCGGGGCAAGGAGGCTCGTCACTCGCCCTAAGGTGCGCGCAGTATATTCAAGATGCGGTGATAGATCTATCTATTTTGTACTACAATTACCTTTTTCAGTGGCTTATCTTGTAACGGGTGTGCGACTAAGTAACAATTTTGCAAAAAGATGATGAATGACGCTTCGTTTTTGATTACCCGTTAGTCCAAAACTCAAGCCCTTACGTCTACAATTGCTAATCCGCACTCCTATTCAAAAGTAACAGCAATTTTCAAAACGTCCATTGGATCTGCAACCTCTTCTAATGTATAGACAGTCGAGCCTTTTTGCCAGCTGGCACTGCTGTCGTTGCCAGTTGCATCCAGGTGCACAGATCCATTTTTATCAGGGATTGGCAGGGTGTTCTTTTCCAGGAAGGCAACACTTTCCTTGGCGAGCTTTACGCCTTTGTTGGAATTCTTCGTTGTTGCCTGGGTGGAAAGAGCCCATCTGCCTTAATTCCAGTTCGTCCGGGCATGGCCAGCACCTGCATCCTGGTATCCGGTAATGCCGTGTCCAAGGTCAACTTTATGTGCCCCGTTATTGGAGAAATCCTGAAATCCGATAGCTTGATTGGCCTTGTCGCGATTTGGATATTTCTTCACCTTCAAGACCGCGATTGGTTTCGCCTGTTTATTCGCTCCGTTCAATGTCTCATGATTAATCGGAATCGGTTCAGCACTTGAATAGAAAGTAATCTGGTAGTGATCACCTGCCGAAGAAGTTGTTGCTGTTAAATGTTTTCCTTCCTTCAGTGGCAGCTGTTTTGGCAGCTTGATATCCAGGTCTGTACTTAGTTGGTTTTTGACCGCCTGGATTACCTCACGCTGCGTCAGGGAGCCGGTATTATTTTCACCTATTTCGTCCGTTTCATCAGAAGTGTTCCCGCTGCCTTGATCTGGATCACTTTGTTCAGCTGATTGATCACTATCCTCCATGGTGTTGTCATTATCTTGTACTTCCTTCTTATCATTGTCTGGCTGTTTTGCCGCATCATCCGATTGATTGGAGCAAGCACCAAGCATTCCAATTAATAAAACAGCAATTCCTGCTGCATACCATTTTTTCATTTGCTCATCTCCTGTTGTCATATTTTTAACTTTCCATGCCGAATACTCGCTATGAAGTATCCCGGTTTCATGTATAATAACATGTAGAAAGTTAATGGAAAAGAACGAGGATGGGAGATTTTAACATGACCATTAAAATCATAATCGCCGATGACAACTCGTTTATTCGAGAAGGGCTGCACATTATTTTAAATACATATGAAGAATTTAATGTGCTGGCTCAAGTAAGTGATGGGGCTGAGGCAGTGGAATATTGCCGGAAGCATGCTGTTGATATTGCTTTATTGGATATCCGGATGACTCGTATGGACGGGGTGGAAGCGACAAAGCAAATCGTTGCATCTACTAAAACAAAACCAGTCATTTTGACTACATTTGATGATGATGATTATATCCTTGGTGCGATCCGAAACGGTGCGAAAGGGTACTTGTTAAAAAACAATGACCCTGAGCGGATACGGGATGCTCTTAAAAGTGTCTATCATGGTACAAGCATTATCCAGGATGAAATGCTCGATAAAATCAAAACCTCCTTATCGAATGGTCAGCAGGTTTCCGGGGATGCGAAAATAGATACGACATTATTCACGGAGCGGGAGCTGGAAATTATGGCTTGTATTGCCAAGGGCTATTCGAATAAGGAAATAGCGGAAGAAATGTACATCTCAGGAGGAACAGTAGCAAATTATATCACCACGATCCTTGGCAAAATTGGCCTGAAGCATCGTACACAAATAGCCGTCTATTACCTGACAGGGAAAGTGTACTAACCATGGATCAATGGGCACTGATCAATAAGCTGGTCTTGATTTTCTTTATTGCGCTAAATTTTGTCTATAAGGAAACGGTAGACATCCCGTGGGCGGTCTTTTTGCTGCTGACCTATTTCTGTCTCAATATTTGTTTGCATCTGCTTAAACAACGCTACCAGGTCGGATTGCTGCTTCTTTCGATCGCTTTATCCATTATTGGGAGTGTAAATGTAAGCCCATTATTTATGCTGCTTTTACCGTTATCGTTTGTCGAACTAACAAATGTATGGACAAAGCAAAAAGTCATTCCCTTTCTTTTGGCTGTAATTCCGGTCGCCTACGTGGACCAAAGTATACAAGCCGTATACGTACTAGTCGCTATATATACTTTTTTAACCTATACCATGGGGAGGTTTTACCACCTGCGACTGATGAAGAACGAAGACCAGCTGGACGCCATGCGGATTACCCAGCAGAAATTAATGAAGCAAATTAACGATAATGATGCGTTCATGAAACAATCTGCATATATGTTTAAATTAGAAGAACGGAATCGAATCTCACAGGAAATTCACGATGATATTGGCCATTCGATTGCGGGTGCACTGATTCAAATGGAAGCGGCGAAACGAATGATGAGCCTGAATCCGGAAAAGGCGAAGGAATTACTGCAAAATGCAATTGGCATCACGCAGGAAGGGATTGACAGCATTCGGTTCACATTAAAAAATATGAAACCGACGACGGAGCAGGTGGGGGTCAATCGCTTAAAATTATCGATCGATGAATTCATAACCAAGCATGATAAACATACTGCCCTAACTTGTAAAGGAAACATGGATCGCATCACGCATATTCAATGGAAGGTTATTCACGATAATGTGACGGAAGCGTTAACCAATTCGCTGAAATATGCGGAACGGAGCACACAGATTGCGATCGATGTAAACGTCCTGAATAAGCTAATTCGGGTGGAAGTGAAAGATAATGGCAACGGTGCAGTGAAAGTGGAAAAGGGTTTAGGAATTATTGGCATGGAAGAAAGAACGGCGGCGATTGACGGTAAAATCATTATTGACGGCACGGACGGATTCTCCGTAACCACCCTGCTTCCGATTCAACATTGAAATAGTCATCCGGAAAACGTGAAATACTTCATGTCAAGTCATGAAAGAATGCACTTATGTTTGTGCGTTCTTTTTTTTATACTTAAGAAAGCATAAAAAATGTCTAGCCAAACCGGAGAGGTGAAATGATGAATATTTTGGAAATAACTGATTTGACGAAAAAATTTGGTGACTTTATCGCGGTTGATGATATGTCGCTGTCAATTGCAGAAGGGGAAATATTTGGGTTTTTAGGATCAAATGGTGCCGGTAAGAGTACAGTTATCAATATGGTTACCGGACTATTGCGCAAAAACAAAGGTTCGATCATGATTTTAGGGAAGGACACGAATAAAAATAGCACGTTTATCAAGAAGCATATTGGACTTGTGCCACAGGAGTTAGCCATTTATGAGGATTTAACTGCCTATGAAAATGTGAAATTCTTTGCGGGTTTGTATGGTTTGCGCGGGCAGGAGCTGCGGGACCGTACAATAGAGGCGTTGGAATTCGTTGGTTTAGCTGAAAAACAGGAAAGCTATCCCAAAACGTTTTCCGGCGGGATGAAACGGAGACTCAACATCGCCTGTGCGATTGCCCATCAGCCAAAGCTGATCATTATGGATGAACCAACAGTTGGTATTGATCCGCAATCCAGAAATTATATCCTCACGTCAGTCCGTAAATTGAATGAAATGGGCTGTACCATTATTTATACCAGTCATTATATGGAGGAAGTCGAGGAAATCTGTACGCGCATCGCGATTATCGATCATGGGAAAATCATTGCAGAAGGAACAAAGGAACAACTGAAATCGCTGATCACCGATTCTAAGCTTATCTTTATAGAAGTAAGATCCAGCGAAGCGATTGATGCGGATGCAATTCATGCCATCCAAGGCGTGATAAATGTAAAAGTGGTGGAAAACACGGTGCAAATTACGACCGAATTAGGTGTGAACAACTTAAATCAGATTATCGCTTATTTTATCAATAACGAAATCGAAATCCGAACGTTAGATGAAAAAGAATCGAATCTGGAAACCGTATTTTTAACATTAACTGGCAGGAACTTACGGGATTCTTAGAAAGAAGGGAGGACATACAATGACCATATTGCAAATAGCCTGGAAGGAAATCAAGCATGATTTTCGCGATATCCGCACACTTGTATTTATGCTGGGATTTCCAATCGTGCTCATGTTTGTGCTTGGAACCGCGTTAACTGGCGCGTTTAATGGGGACTTTTCAATTGATGAAATGAATGTGGTATATAACAATACAAATGATGAGCTCACCCAGCCATTCAAGGAATTTACGAAGGGGGCAGCGCAATCCGGGATTCATTTTACTCAAGTAGAGGATGGGAAGAACGGGAAAGACCTGGTCGAACAAGGGGAGGCCGATGGATATGTGTCGATTGATCAAACAGGCTTTCATTTGTTTATCAATGATCGCAGCAGTATCGAAGGCAGCATTTTACAGGGGACGCTTGCTTCCTTTGTGGACCGGTATAATGTAATGACGGAAGTGACAAAGGCTGCCCCAGAGAAGGCTGGGAGCGTACTCCAAGGTAAACCCAGCCATGATTATATTGATGATCATTCCCTGCTGCCCTCAAAAAAACCAGGTTCCATGGATTATTATGCGGTTGTCATGACGACCATGATTGCCTTGTACGGAGCAATGGCGGCCAGCGGGTTGATTTCCGGGGAGCGATCACGTAATACTGCAAGCCGATTAATGGTGGCCCCCATCCATAAACGAGATATTTTTATCGGGAAAGTGCTTGGAAGTATCGGTATTAATTTGGCTTGTATTGCCGTTGTTGTGCTATTTAGCAAGTTAGTGTTTCACGTTAATTGGGGAGATCACTATGGCATGGTATTTCTTGTGCTTGTGACGGAGGTTATTCTGGCCGTCAGTTTTGGACTTGGGATTTCCTTTTTCATCAAATCACAAGCAGGGCCAACTGTGATAATTATGATTGCTATTCAGCTTGCATCCTTCTTTGGCGGTGCGTATTTCCCGATTGAGAATCCAGAGGGCATTGTGAAGATAATTGCCAATCTGTCTCCATTAACGCTTGAGAATGCTGCGATGTTCGATATGATTTACGCGAACGATTTGTCATCGGTTGTGCCAGCGGTCGGGATGAATCTTGGTATTGCGTTTGTGTTTTTATTGATAACGACAGTGTTTTTAAGACGACGGGAGGGATTATAAATGAGGGATATCGCATGGCTGATTGGCAAGACGCTGCAAACTACATTCCGGAGCAAAAAAAATATTCTATTCTATCTGTTTACCCCGTTAGTGGGGATCTTTATTTCACTTGTTGCCTATGGCGGACAAAGCGGGGAAATGACCTTTGGTGTGGTAAACCATGATGATGGGCCAATTGCTAATGAGACTATTACCTTTTTAAAGGGGCTTGACAATATCCAGATAACGGAAATAGGGGAAGGCTCCATAAAGGAAAAGGTGACGTCGGGAACAATGGACGGTGTTATCACCTTTAATCAAGGGTATTCAACGAGTGTGTTAGCAGGGGAACCTGATCACATAGAATTGACATCGATCAAAGGAGAAAGTGTGACCGGTTTTGTCAAATCCTATTTGTATCAATATATCGATAATCTAAGCACGCTTGGCAAAGTAGCGGATGGGGATCTGGCGATGTTTAACCGCATGTATAGTGATTACCAGCAGCAGGATGTTCAATTGAAAACGACAACGGTAGAAGATTCGTCGGCCAGCAAAACGATGACACTATCTGCGCTTGGTTTCTTAATTATGATCATGATGTTTTCAGCAGCTAATTTATCGGAAATAATTTTGGCGGAAAAGGAGAATCGCACTTACTTTCGCTTGTTATCCACGCCGATTACTGCACGTAAATATATTCTATCGAATGTGATAGTGAATATGATGGTAATGATTATTCAGGCAATCATTACGCTCGTTTTCTTGTCGTATGTCTTTCAAATTGATTTAAATATTCCGCTTTGGAAGGCGCTGCTTGTGATGGTTATTTTCTCATTGATTTCAGTTGGTCTATCTTTAGTTATTGTTGCGTTCTCCAACAGCAGGAGTGCGTCGAATGCTTTGACTAATTTGATTATCATGCCGACTGTGATGCTTTCTGGCTGCTTTTGGCCGGTTGAAGTGATGCCGGAGTCGGTTCAAAAGATAGCGGCATTTTTGCCACAGCGCTGGACGTTGGATACTTTGACAAAATTGCAGGAAGGAAACACATTTGGGAGTTTGTATTTAAACATTTTGATTTTGTTTGCTTTTGCTGCGGCACTTTTTCTTGTTGCTATTTATAAATTTAGTCATAATAATGATACGAAAAGCTTTATATAGGAGGAGAGAGTCATGGATTCTTAGCGGGAACATACAAATATGTGGCGATTTCTCGGACTGTCGTCCGAGGGCACTGAAAAAGGTGTAGATTGTAGACTAATATGTGGATCTATTTTCGCATCTTGAATATACTGCGCTTTCCGCGGGCGAGTGCCGAGCCTCCGCGGACTGTCGTCCTGCGGGGTCTCGCCGATCTCTCACTTCCCGCAGGAGTCTCCGTATATTCAAGATGCTAGGTGAAGGTGAAAGGCTATATTTTATAATATCTATCACTTTTCCAGTGCCCTTCTGCGTTGCTGCATGGGTCTCGCGATCTCTCTTGCTACAGGACAAGGAAAGCCTTTTTGAATAGGAATCGCATGAAGAAAAAGTGCTTTTCTTTTTCGAAGAGTCTTTGTATCTCACGATGCTAGGTGAAGGTGAAATGTTGTGTTTTTTAATGTCTACCATTTTTCTTTTTAATGGTCTCCTGTAGCGGGTGTGGGGGTTTTTGTTTGTTGTTTGGCTGTTGAAAATATTTTTGTTGATGGTATGAAGGGGCAATGAAGGGATTGTAAAAAAATAGGCCAATGGGGGTGGTTTTATTTTTAGTTTCCAGGGAACTTAGTTTGATAGGAGGGATAAATCATGAGGTCTACTAAACCTGTAGTTAAAGTTATCGCTGCGTCGGTATTGACGGGTTCAGTATTAGTAGGGGTGCCATCTCTTGCTGGATCAGTTCATGCAACTTCTAATCAGGCGGAGATTTCCCACCATACGAACCAAAATGCAGTTGGTTATTTGAATGAAATTTACCATTCGGCCTTTGAGGGAGAAATGCCAGGATATGTCCAAGGGCTTAACATTAACCAAGCTACCAAAAAAGAAGTTCACAACAAGTTAGGAAATCCTGGAATGGTTGACCATCAATTTGAGTTGTATGGCTGGGAGATGGGACAAGCCGGACATGGATTTTCGTACAACAAAGACAATACCATAGCAGAAATTCGTAACTTTGGAACTGGTGTTGAGCGGCAAACGAATCTTGGAAGGATCACTCCAGACTTATTAGGAAACCAATTGGGTACTGCCGATAAAATTCTTAACGTCCCAGGTACTGACGAAACGGATTATGTTTATCAGACAGGGGACTACGAACTTCACTTTGTGATTGGTGATAACGACATCATAAAAGGGTTCGATCAAACGGTGAACCATGTTAATTTGAAAAAGGCGGAGTAGAATAAATATCGAAAATCAACTAATGGTTTCATCGGTATTTATAATGGTTTAAATCCAATACAACCAGAGATTATCAAAATAGAATAAACTGGTTTTCATTGCCTTCTATCTCGGAAAAGGAGAATAGGAGGCTTTTTGCGTTAGTAGCTGAACTCATGAATTTTCGAATGAAAGGTTGATGCCCTTTAACGAAAAAAGCCTAATTAAATATATTCCAACTGCAAGAATAAATAAAACTAATGATTTCTGTTTCGTTCCTCTATTTTAAAAAGATAGATCGTCACTAAACGGGGAATGACACCAATTAGGATTATTGCAATGTAATCAATTAGGATTAGAAATGGCTCCGGCTTTAGGAAGGTATACACATCCAATTTCTCTAACAGGTAATTATAATATCCGAATTCAAGTACAGTTGAAAAAACGATATAGGAGATTATAAAACTTTTCCATGACGATGTGTATTGGTATATTAGCATGGAGATTAAGGGTACGACTGTAAAACTGTCCCCGAAAAAGTTAGGACTAAAAGGGACTACAGTTATAAGGTCTGTCCAGTAGCCAAAGAAATTTCCAAATGAATCATAAACGACAAATAGCACTGCTACGAAAGAACCGTAAAGTAATATCTCCACTATTCGCTTCTTGTCTACAAGATAAAAAAATAGAACATAGCAGACAAGCACGATAAAGAAAGTAACAAACCATGGAAGGGAAAATAGTTCTTGATTAAACCACTTGGTTAAGTCTAAGTTGTTCAATTGCTCCGATTTTTGAAGTAGCTCTTTATTGGTAATCATTTGAAACCCCTTCGTAAATAAAGTTGCTTTTATTATTCACGAGCGGCTTATATGTATGCAAACAGAAAAAGGGTTTTGGTATTTTTTTTGGATATTTTAGATTATAAAAAGATAGCGTTATTCTGATCACTAATGTCTATCATAAATGCAGTACTGCATCACTAAACATTTTCGATAGAATTCCGAACAGACTTCATTATCTCATGAAAGGATTGCAGTGCTTTCTGGGGATCTTTTGTCCGAATAGCCTCTAGCAAGGTTTCATGGAAAGGGTAACTTGGATCAAAGATATCACCTTTTCCAAAAGGTTCATTCCAGAACTCGTGAAAAGCATCCCATACCGAGTCTATTATGCTCTCCAACATTGGATTTTTGGATGCTCGATAGATGGCTTGATGAAAGAGGGCATCTTCTTTATTTGCTTTCTCCCGTTCACCATTTTCAATAGAATTCACGTATTCCTTGAGATGGAAACTCATTTGATTGATATCTTCCTGACTTGCTGCGTTTACTGCCAGTTCCACGGCTTTACCCTCTAATGCTTCTCTTACTTCAAGGGTTTCCAATAAGAACTTCTTTTCATTTTCCACCTCGAAGGCCATTTGAATATGGAATGGTTTCATATCTTTGATAAAAGTACCCTTTCCATTTAAAACTTCTAATGCCCCTTGTGATTCGAGCAATTGTAACGCTTCACGTAAGGATGAACGTCCGATTTGCAGCGTTTGAACTAGCTCTGCCACGGACGGAAGACGGTCTCCTTTTTGTAAATTCTCATTTTTAATATATGTTTTAATTTCAGTTGCGACAATTTCAGATAATCGTTTTTTCTTTAATGCTTTCACAAAATCACCTCTATTTTGAACTTATTATACTATGAGAGGACTCTGTTATAAAACATTTTCAATTAGCATAAAATTTATATTATTTTAACCTTTCATACAGGTTGAAAGTGTGATATAGTTTTTTAAAAGAAAACGTCAAGGGAGGATACAAATGTGTCTGAAAAACTGAATGTAGCCATTATCGGTTGTGGTGGAATCGCAAATGGAAAACATCTTCCAAGTCTTAGCAAAATTGATCAAGTGGAATTAGTGGCCTTTTGTGATATTGAATTAGAAAAGGCTGAAAGAGCGGCTGCGGAATATGGATGTGACGAATCGAGTGTGTATGAGGATTATAAAAAACTGCTGCAAGATAAACGAATTGACGTTGTCCATGTATGTACCCCCAATATATCCCATGCAGAGATTTCCATTGCCGCTATGGAAGCGGGGAAGCATGTTATGTGTGAGAAACCGATGGCCAAAACGTCAGAAGAAGCTAAATTAATGGTAGACGCAGCAAAACGTACGGGCAGAAAGCTGACGATTGGCTATAATAATCGGTTTAGACCGGATAGTCAGTACTTACATAAGGTTGCCAGGCAAGGTGATCTTGGTGAAGTGTATTATGCAAAAGCACATGCAATCCGCCGCCGTGCCGTTCCAACTTGGGGAGTATTCCTGGATGAAGAAAAGCAAGGCGGTGGCCCTTTGATAGATATTGGGACACATGCGCTGGATCTAACGTTATGGATGATGAACAATTATAAACCAAAATCCGTGATGGGAAGCGTTTACCATAAGTTAGGGAAAACAAAAGATGCGGCAAACGCCTGGGGACCGTGGGATCCGGAAAAATTCACTGTGGAAGACTCTGCGTTTGCGTTTATTACCATGGAAAATGGTGCAACGATTACCTTGGAGTCAAGTTGGGCGCTGAATTCCTTAGACGTCGATGAAGCGAAGTGCTCTCTAAGTGGAACAGAAGGTGGCGCAGATATGAAAGATGGGTTACGTCTGAATGGTGAAAGACTCAGTAAACTGTACACGACAAAGGTGGAACTGGGTGCAGGTGGGGTTGCTTTTTACGACGGGAAGAAGGAAAGTGATGCTGACTTGGAGGCGAGGTTGTGGATTGAAAGTATTTTGAATGATACGGAACCAACCGTGAAACCAGAAGAAGCGTTAGTCGTGACGCAAATTTTAGAAGCAATCTATGAATCTGCTAGAACGGGCAAAGCTGTTTATTTTGACTAGAGGAGTGTAGGAGAAGAAATGGGACCACTGAAAAAGGTAAATAAAGTACAAATAAGTGGATCTATCATCGCATCTTGAATATACTACGCTTTCCGCGGGCGAGTGTCGAGCCTCCTTGCCCCGACAAGGGGTAGCCGACGTTGCCCGCAAAGGGCGGTTTTAGTCGGGCCTCATTAACTGCCGTCCTGCGGGGTCTCGCCGATCTCTCACTTCCCGCAGGACAAGGAAAGCTCCCCTGAATAGGCATCGCACGAAGAAAAAGTGTTTTTCTTTTTCGAGGAGTCTCCGTATATTCAAGATGCTAACTAAAGGTGGGAGGCTAGGTTTTTAAAATCCACCACTTTTTCAGCGGGGTTACCCCTAAAATTTAAAGTTTAAGGAGTTGGTTGCAATGTTAAATGTTGCATTATTAAGTAGATGGCATGTACATGCTGATGACTATGCGCGCGAAGCTAGTGAAAATGAGAACGTTTCCATCGAGCTTGTGTGGGATGAAGAAGTTGAACGCGGAGAAAAATGGGCAAAGGAGCTTGGTGTTCCGTTCGAAGGGGATTTACATGCCGTTTTATCCAATCCGGCTATCGATGCCGTGATTGTCAATACACCTACGAATTTGCATAAGGAGATTATACTTGCTGCGGCAACTAAGAAGAAACATATTTTCACGGAGAAGGTATTGGCTTTTTCCCGAGAAGAGTGTGAGGAAATCTTTGAGACTGTCGATGAACAAGGGGTTAACTTAATGGTTTCCTTACCAAGGTTAACAGAAAGCTGTTATTTATATGCACAAAAGGTAGTGAATAAAGGCTTGCTCGGTAAACTGACCATGATTCGCTGCCGTCTTGCTCATAATGGTGCGGTGCCAATAGAAGGGAAAGACCAAGGCTGGCTGCCGGAACGCTTTTTTGATAAGGAACAATGTGGTGGAGGTTCATTGATTGATCTTGGAGCACATCCGATTTATTTGACAAATCGGCTTGCTGGATCTGTATTAGCGCTGAACGCGCGACTTCAGCAAACGAATGGGATAGGAGTTGATGATAACGCTGTTGTTCTACTAGAGTATGAATCTGGTGCGTTAGGTGTTGTTGAAACTAGCTTTCTATCAAACGGGAGTCCATTTCAATTAGAACTGTATGGAACAGAAGGAACATTGCTAATGGAGGATGAACAGATTCGTCTAAAAAGTCGTCAGTCAGGTGAAGGGGAATGGGTGATCCCAGAGGAAGTGCTGCCCGCCTTACCAATGCCGATGCAGCAGTGGATTAGGGCAATTAAAGATGGAACTGCACCGACAATTACGAGAGAAGACGTCGTGAATTTGACTACTATTAATGAGGCGGCAGCAGTTTCGCATAAAAAAGGTCGTCGGATTGAATTAAGGGAGCTGGCAGAACAAGTTAATGGATAGACGAAAACCGAGTGAAGCGGATGTAATGGGTTACTAGGTTCTGGAAAATATTCGTACAAAAAACGGGAGGTAACAAATGATGAGGTCGATGAAACTTTCGCTCTTGTTAGCGTTGGGTCTTTTGCTGAGTATCGTTATGGTTGCATGTTCTGGGGGGACAACGAAACCAGTGGGAAGGCTGATAGTAATTCCGGAGAATCATCTGAAGGCAGCAGCGACACAGAGCAAATCCTTAATCTAGTCGAGGAAGATACGATTCCTACAATGGATGTATCGATGGCCACCGATGAAATTTCATTTATCTACATGGGGAATACCATGGAGGGACTTTACCGCATTGGGCAGGGCGGCAAGCTAGTCCCAGGTATTGCAAAGGAACATAAAGTTAGTGATGACGGGCTGACGTGGACATTCACTTTACGTGACGATGCGAAATGGTCCAATGGTGATCCCGTAACTGCGCATGATTTCGTTTATTCCTGGCAGCGGGCGGTCGATCCTTCTACTGGATCGGAGTATGGCCCATACATCATGGGCGGCGTCATTAAAAATGCTAAAAAGATAAACGAAGGTGATTTACCGGCGGATCAATTAGGTGTAAAAGCGGATGGTGACCATACACTGATCGTTACACTTGAGAAACCTACGCCATATTTCAAATCATTAACAACGTTTGGAACCCTTTTCCCGTTAAATGAAAAATTCGTTGAGAAGCAGGGGAAAGAATATGCGACTAACTCTAAGAAACTATTGTCTAATGGTCCGTTTATCATAAAAGATTGGAAGAATACGTCAACTTCCTGGACATTAGTAAAAAATCCAGATTACTGGGATGCGGAGCATGTGAACCTGGAGAAGATTACATTTGACGTGGTCAAAGATGCACAGACAAGGGTCGATTTATACGAAAAAGGTGAAATCGATCGTGCTATGCTCGTGTCTGACCTTGTTGACAAATATTCGTCACGCGATGACTTTACGACGATACCACAGGGAACATTATCCTGGTTGAAATTTAACCAAACAAGATCGGAAGCATTGGCAAACGTGAACATTCGCAAAGCAATCAGCAAATCAATTAACAAACAGGCGATTGTTGATGAAGTACTGAATGATGGATCCATTGTTACGAATGGCTTTGTTCCGGAAAAATTCAGTGTTGACCCTGAAACCGGTGAGTATTTCCGTGAAATTAATGGTGATTTGGTAACGTACGATAAAGAGAAAGCGAAGGAATTATGGAAAAAGGGACTAGAGGAAATCGGTAAGGATAAGGTTGAACTTGAATTTCTGGGTGGAGACAAACCGAATACGAAGGTGATGAATCAATATGTTGCAAATCAAATGGAGAAAAACCTTCCGGGATTAACGATTACCTTGAAACAGGTTCCGTCTAAACAAAAGATGGAGCTGGATACCAACATGGATTATGATATCGAATTCGCTGGCTGGGGTCCTGATTATCTTGATCCATATACTTGGTTAAGCTTATGGCTGACGGATGGTGGAAACAACCATATGGGGTATTCGAATCCTGAATACGATAAATTAATTCAAAGTACGGTTGATGAGTTAGCGCTTAAACCGGAAAAGCGTTTTGATGCTTTTTTACAGGCTGAAAAAATATTGGCTGAGGATGCGGCAGTTGCGCCGTTGTACCAAAGTTCACGTGCACTGTTAATTTCACCGAAAATCCAGGGTGTGCTGCATAATCAGGTTGGTATTACTTATGATTATAAGTGGGCTCGTGTTAGGGGAGCGGAATAAGGAAGGCAGTTTTTGCTTAGTTTGTTGCTAATATCATCGCAGTTAATAAAAATTGGGACGTAACAGCAACGTGATTTCCGCTGCGGGCAGTCGCTTTCCGCGGGCGGCTGGTGAGCCTCCTTGCCCCGGCGAGGGGTAGCCGACGTTGCCCGCAAAGGGCGGTTTTAGTCGGGCTTCCTTAGCTGTCAAGCTCTGTGGGGTCTCACCTATGCCTATCATCCCGCAGGAGTCGACTGCCCACAGCTCCAATCACTGAAGGGTGAAAAGATGAAAATCATTGCTCACCCACTATTATATGATGGTTGTTTGGAGCGGAGGACCGTTGACTCCCTGCGGGAACAGCACGAGTCTTAAGACCCCGCAGAGTGGGTTTCTCGAGGAGGCTTAAGCCGTGCCCGCGGAAAACAACCCAGCATACACATTGCAATTTATAGATTTTATGCCAACAACAATTTTGGAGTAAGCAAATAATAAAGTTTCGTGGAGGGATTTTGAATGAAAAGGTTAGTAAGCGGTTTGATCTGTACTGGGCTTTTGGTGAGTGGGTTTGGTGGTTATTCTAGTGTTCTAGCAAAGGAGACTGCCTCTTATGAAACAAGCAATTTCACGCAAACAACACAGGAATATGAAAAGAGAAGGTATAAGCTTGAGGTTATAAACGGCGTAGAGGATCCAGCTATCAAACCTTTAATTGATGAGTTTGTGGATCTATATTTTAAGGTTTATCCGAAGTTGGTAAGAAAGTATTCATTCAACCCTAAGGAAGCAAGCCGAAATGTAACGCTCGAGTTTGATCCTGCCTACGATGGAGTAGCATATGCAGATAACGGCAAAATTGTTGTCAGCTCAAACTGGATTCTGACTCATCCTGATGATGTCGCACTTTTCACCCATGAATTGACGCACATTGCTCAAGGCTATCCAACCTACAATGATGATACATGGTGGATTACGGAAGGGATTGCAGATTATACGAGATATGTCTATGGTCCACACAATGGCAGCTGGAGATTGCCAGAGGAAATAAAGGAAACGGATAACTATGACAGTGGTTATCGAGTAACCGCGCGCTTTTTATTATGGATTACTCAGCACAAGAATCATTTTGCAGTAGACATTATTAATCGGGAAATGCAGAAGGACACGTTCAACCTCGATATTTTTGAAGAAATAACAGGAAAATCGATTGAGGATTTATGGGCGGAGTACCGTCAGAATCCGGAAGTAAGAACTCATTATTAAGGGAAGTACAAAATGGATAAAAAGAAATAATCGATGACACATGATAGGGATAGATGCGGTTATTGGAGTGATGAATGATTACTTCAATAACCTTTTTTATACTTTTAAGAAAGTCTCAACTTTATTGGTATTAGGTATAAAAAATTCAAAGGTTTTAGTGACAAGCCATGTTTTCTAACACTTCTTTTCAAAAGCAAAACTAGCAGATATAATAGAGTTAATTAATTGGAGGTGAAAATAATGGAACAATCAGGAATTAAGGAAATCTTGCGCGCATTGGAACTTCATTTTGAACAAATGATAAAAAGCTGCAAGGACACTTTGAAAGAATTAACAAAAGATTTGATGAGATTGATAAAAAATTTGAGAAAAAAGATAAAAGGTTCGAATAAACAGACAAGATTGATGGGCTTGAAAAACGGATGGATGATCGATTTGACCGCCTTGAGAAAAAATTTGATGGGATGCAGGTAGGTTTGAGGGAAACGCAGGAAACAGTAGATTTTCTATCCAGTAAATACGTACAACATGAAAAAAAACTCCGCAATTTGTAACCGTAATACAATGGAAAGTCCTCCGTACAAATCATTCCTCAAAAA